>CAYJPU010000042.1:0-17932 GCA_964372105.1 uncultured Undibacter sp. | reverse complement strand
TGAAACGATAATGGATTCCGGGTTCGCGCCGGAGCCTGCGCCCGGACGGCGCGAAGCGCCGATCCGGGTGGCGCGCCCCGGAATGACGGAATCAAAGGGCGGCGTCAGTTAGTCCGCCAGCTAATCGCCATTAGCCATCGCCATTCGCACGAAATCGACGCTAACGATAGAGCCGCCGCCAACTCCATCGGAGAGGCGCAGAGTGGCGCCGCAGGCGTCGGCAACTTCTTTCACGATCGCAAGCCCGAGCCCGCTGCCTCCGGCAGGAGCGTCCGGCGCCCGCCAGAAGCGCTCAAACACGCGCTCACGGTAGTCGGGAGCAATTCCCGGTCCCCGATCGATCACATCGAGCTTGCCGTCAGCGCTGACGGCAACCGTCACCTCTTCTCCGACAGGCGACACTGCAAGCGCGTTCTCGACGAGATTGCGTATGAGGTCTTCAAGCAGTGCAGTCTCACCACGCACCATCACTGGCCCAGAAGGTCGGTCTAGGGCAACAGACACTCCATGCGTGATAGCGAGTGGCGCGAGGAAGCTCAGTGTGTCGGCCGCAGCCTTCGCCAGATCGGCCTTGCCCGATGCGGGCTCCGTGCGCGTGTCGAGCCGGGCGACCGCAAGGAGTTGCGCCACCAGACGGCTCATCCGGCGCACATCTTCGCGCAGCGGTTCTATCCTGTGATCTCTCCCGAGAGCCTCGAGACCCGCGGAGAGCAGTTGCAGCGGAGTGCGCAGCTCATGAGCCGCGTTCCCGGTGAAGCGACGTTGGAGCGCAAAGCCAGCCTCCACGCGATCGAGCATTTCGTTCGTCGCGCGTACGAGAGGTACCGCCTCGGCCGGCAGGCCGGTTTCGGGGAGGCGCTGATCCAGGGTGCCAGGCCGGATTGCAGCCGCCCGGGCCGAAATCTCTCGTAGAGGTGCCAAGCTGCGTCGCAACGTGAATGCCGTCAAGGCAAGCGCGATAACCAGCAGAACCGGTACAATCCAGGCGATATCCGTGAAGAATTCCGCCATGACGTCGTGAACGATGGGCTGCGGGTGCTCGGTCTTGATATGGCCGAGATGCAGCCAGAGCCAAATCGCGATTGCGGCGAATGCAGCGGTGAGAACGAGGCCAAGCCGCAATAGCAACGCGAATTCGAGCGAGCGAAAAACCTTCACGCGGTTGTCTCCGCTGGAGCGAGCATATAGCCGAGGCCGCGGAAGGTGTGGATGCAGACGCTTGAGCCGGCGCCCTCCAGGCGGCGGCGCAGATGGTGAATGTGGACTGGAATCGCGTTCGATTCCGGCTCTTCAAGGCCATAGACTTTGTCGATCAGCAATTCCTTGGTCACCACCCGGCCCACCGCATACACAAGCTGTTCCAAGACCGCCAGCTCATGACGGGGAAGCGGCAGAGAGCATCCAGCCACGGTTGCGGCCCGCGCGGCGAAGTCAAAGGCCAGATTCCCAATAGTCTCGACACGCCCGAAGACCGAGCCCGGACGGCGAACGAGTGCGCGCACCCGCGCCACCAATTCCGCCATTGCAAAGGGCTTGACCAGATAATCGTCAGCTCCGGCTTCGAGCCCCATGACCCGGTCATCGACGGCGTCGCGCGCTGTAAGCATGAGGATTGGAATATTGCGTCCCTGCTGTCTGAGCTTAGCCACCAAATCAAGAGCGTCGCCGTCGGGCAGGGTCCGATCGACGATAAGCGCATCGAAGTCTTGAGCCGCGACGAGCGCGGACGCATCGGCGAGACGCCCGCAAGTATCCGGAGCGAATCCAGCCTTACCCAGCGCATCGGCCACCAGCCGAGCCAGGCGTGCTTCGTCCTCGATGACCAGAACCCGCATCGGCGAACCGCCGTTTTTCGAAAACTGCCTTAAACAAGGGGCGTTAGCCTACGCTGGGCACGTAGGCTTCGGAACGCCGCAATTGGATCATGGAACCCAGCGGCCCAACAAGAGTCCAACCGCAATGCAGACCGAGACCGTTTCAAACCGTAACGGGTGCAACGCAAGGAGACAGCAAATGACGAATCCGGACTCAGGCCGCCAGCGACCACGCTTGCTCGCCGGCATCGTCGCCGTTCTGTCGGCCGCCGCCGTCGCCTCAACGCTCGGCATCGCATATGCCCAAATGCCCAATCCTCCGCAGGCCGGCGGATGGCTCAAGAAACTTCCGCCGGACAAGCAGATCGAGGCGATTGATCGCCAGCTCCGCGGTTTCGATATGGCGATGTTCGAGGTCAATTACCGCTACACGGAAATGTATTTTGCCGGCATCGAGGGCAATTGGGACTACGCCCTTTACACCGGCGAGAAAATGGCCTGGGCCATACAGAACGGCTTCGAACGTCGTCCCAAGCGCCGGGCAAACGCCGAAGAGGTTTTCTTCAAGAAAGCCTATCCCCAGGTTCTGGAGGCGATCCGGAAGAACGACATCGCCCTCTTTAAGGAGCGCATCGACATCCTACGGAACGCGTGCAACGCGTGCCACACGGCAGAGAAGGTCGGCTTTATCCACGTTGGGATCCCCTCGATCAAGCAGACACCGCTGATAAATAACTGAGCGTTGCCGCGATCGTCGATTTCGGGGCGAGTGCGCCTGGCTGCCGGCCTTTCGGCAAGCGCGCGGGTTATCAGCCGTTGCCGTTCGCGCCGTTGCCGTTGAGCCCGCGCGCCGAGCCGGCGGCCTTGGCGCCGTCATAGGCCCATTGCAGATAGACGCCGGACCAGGTGAAGCCGCCGCCGAAGGCGGCCAGCACCATGCGGTTGCCGGCCTTGAGCTGCGGCTCGTAGTCCCACAGCGACAGCGGGATGGTGGCGTTGGTGGTGTTGCCGTATTTGTTGATCGTCACCATCACGCGCTCCATCGGCACGCCCATGCGTTCGGCGGTCGACTCGATGATGCGCTTGTTGGCCTGGTGCGGCACCAGCCAGTCGATCATGTCGCCGCGCAGGTTGTTGCGCGCCATGATCTCGCTGGCGACTTCCGCCATCTTGGCGATGGCGAACTTGTAAACCGCCGCGCCTTCCTGATGCACGTAGTGCAGGCGCTTCGACACCGTCTCGGCGCTCGCCGGCATGCGGCTGCCGCCGGCCTTCTGGTGCAGGTGGATCATGCCTGAGCCGTCGGAGCGGATCAGCGTATCCATGATGCCGTAGCCGTTCTCCTGCGGCTCCAGCAGCACGGCGCCGGCGCCGTCGCCGAACAGCACGCAGGTGGCGCGGTCGGTGTAGTCGATGATCGACGACATCTTGTCGGCGCCGACCACGATCACCTTGCGCGCGGTGCCGGCGGCGATGAACTGCGTCGCGATGGTGAGCGAATAGAGGAAGCCCGAGCAGGCCGCCTGCACGTCGAACGAGCCGATGTTCTTGATCCCGACCATGTCGCAGATCAGGTTGGCGGTCGACGGGAACTGCAGATCGGGCGTCGTGGTCGCGCAGATCAGGAGATCGACGTCTTCCGGCCTGGTGTTGGTCTTGGCCAGCAGGCCGCGCACGGCTTCCGCGCCCATGTGCGAGGTGCCGAGCCCCTCGCCTTTCAGGATGTGGCGTTCGGTGATGCCGGTGCGCTCGATGATCCAGGTGTCGCTGGTGTCGACCAGCTTGGCCAGTTCTGCGTTGGTCAGCAGATCCGGCGGCAGGTAACCATGGACGGCAGTGATGGAGGCGCGCGGCAGGGGCAGGGTCAAGTGCGGAAATCCCAACTGTTACATACGCAATACGCCGGTTCGGTCCTGTTCGGCAAGCTACGCCGTTGGCCCCGGCGGCGCCACCGCCTCACGCTCCGGTTGGTTAAGAGCGCCGGCGCACGCCAGAACCACGGCGGCGGCGCGCTCGCTGGGCACGGCTCGGCCGATTTCCATGATGGCGTCCAGCTTGGCGAAAGCCGCCGTCTGGCGGGCCCGCTCGGGCGTGTCGCCGATGAGCGGGACCAGGGCCGTGGCGAGGTTCTCCGGAGTGCAGGCGCGCTGCAGGAATTCCGGCACGATGTTCTCGCCCAGCACCAAATTCGCCAGGATAACGCTCTCGATCTTGATCAGCAGGTGCGCCACCAGTTCCTCGACCAGCGGCACCTTGTAGGCGGCCACCATCGGAACACCGGCAACCGCGAGTTCCAGCGTCGAGGTGCCGGATTTGGTGAGCGCCGCCCGCGCCGTGCGGAAGGCGAGGTCCTTGTCGGCCGGCTCTGTAATGACCCTTGCCGGCAGCGGCCAGGCGGAAACCGCCGCCCGCACCGTGTCGGCCAGGCGCGGCACCGCCGGCACCACCACCTCGAGCGCGCCAAGCCGGGCGGCGGCCAAGCCGACAGCCCGGCCGAACACCGCCGCCAAGCGCCGGATTTCGGCCGAGCGGCTGCCCGGCAGCACCAGCAGCAACGGCGGATCGGACGCCCGGCGGCGCACGTCGTCGGCGCTTGGGCGCAGGCGCGTGCCCTGTTCGCCGAGCGGATGGCCGACAAAGGTGGTCGGCGGCCCGTCCAGGCGGCGCATCGCCTCAGGCTCGAACGGCAGCAGCGCCAGCACCTGATCGACATAGCCGCGCATCGCGCGGGCACGGCCCGGCCGCCAGGCCCAGACCGAGGGGCAGACGTAGTCGACGATCGGGATCGAGGGCGCGCGGGCGCGCACGCGCTTGGCCACGCGGTGGGTGAATTCCGGGCTGTCGATGATCACCAGCACGTCGGGCCGGGCGGCGATTGCCGCGTCGGCCGCCTCGCGAATGTGGGCCAGGATGGTGGGCAGACGCGCCGGGATCGAGGCAAAGCCGATGATCGCCAATTCGCCGAGCGGGAACGGGCTCTGGACGCCCTCCGCGGCCATGTGGCTGCCGCCGACGCCTGCGACGCGCACGCGGCCGCCGGTGGCGCGCTTGAGCGCCGCAATGAGCGCGCCGCCGAGGCGGTCGCCGGATTCCTCGCCCGCCACCACGAAGACGTGCGGCCCGCCCGCCTCGCGCCCGGCCGCCGGCGTCATGGCGGCGCTCCGGCCGGCGCGCCGACGACGAAGACGCCGGCTCTGTCGGCGGCGGCGCGCAGCAGATCCGGCTCGGCGATGATGGTTTCGCCGGCCACGACCGCGATGCCGGCCAGTCCTGCGCGCGCGGCGTTCTCGATCGTCTTCGGGCCGATCGACGGCAGATCGAAGCGGCGGTCCTGGGTCGGCTTCGGCGCCTTCACCAGCACGCCCGTGCCAAGGGCGGCGCGCACGCGCCCGTTGGCCCGCATCTCCACCATCCGTTGCAGCATGGCGTCGGTGCCTTCGGCGGCTTCGACCGCCAGCACGTGGCGGCCGGCGACGATGACCGCCTGTCCGACGTCGAACGGTCCGGCGGCGTGCAGATAGTCGAGGCCGAGCGCAATGTCGGCGCGGTCGCGCTCGGACGGTTGCTGACGGCCGATCGCGCCTTCCGGCATCAAAATCTGCGGCGCGACTTCATGCGCGCCGAGCAGACGGAAACCCTCGCCCTCGAGCACCTTGCCCATGCTGGACAAGAGATGATTGTCGCCGCCGCGATAGGCCGCGAGCGTGCGCCGCAGGAAGCTCAAGCCGACCAGATCGGGATGCACCTGCCAGATCGACGGCCGCACCAAATTGCCGATGAAGACCACGTCGCGGCAGCCCTCGGCGCGCGCCAGCCGCAGGAATTTGCCGATCTGGCCGACATAGATCCAATGGTGCCGATGGCGCTCGACCGGCGTGCCTTCGGCGGCGCCGTGCAACGGAAACAACACCACCTTGCGCCCGGAGGCCGCGACGAAATCCGCCACCGCCAGCGGCAGACTGCCGCCGCCGCAGATGAGCGCGAGCGGCCCGTCCTGCCGAGCGGCGGCCGGCTCGCTCATGCGCCCTCGTCCGTCTCGCCGCGCTTGACCGCCATGGTGAGCGGACGTTTTCCGGCGCGGATGAAGTCGATGATCTTCACCACCAGCGCGTCCTGCGCGTATTCGGCAGCGACCCGCTCGATGCGTGCCTTGAACTCGCCCTCGCCGAAGAACAGCGCCTGATAGGCGGCGCGCACGCGGTGCAGGTCCGTCTTGGTCAGCCCGCGCCGGCGCATACCGACCACATTGAGGCCGACCAGATTGGCGAGCGGACCATGCGCCATGCCGAACGGAATCACGTCGGCGCGCACGCCGGAGAGGCCCACGATCATCGCGCCCTCACCGATGCGCACGAACTGGCGCACCGCGACGCCGCCGCCGAACACGACACCGTCGCCGATTACCGAATGACCGCCGAGCAAAACATTGTTGGCGAAAATTACCTTGTTGCCGACGATGCAATCATGCGCGACGTGGCTGTTGACCATAAAGAAGCAGCCATTGCCGACCGTCGTCACACCGCGGTCTGCGGCGGTGCCGGTGTTCATGGTCACGCCTTCGCGGATGTCGCAATCCATGCCGACGTCGAGCCGCGTCGGCTCGCCTTTGTAGGAAAGCGACTGCGGCGGCGTGCCGAGCGAGGCGAACGGATAAACGACCGTCCGTGCGCCGATGGTCGTGTGGCCGGTGACGTTGACGTGCGAGATCAGCCGGCAGCCCTCACCGATCGTGACATGCGGACCGACGGTGCAATAGGGGCCGATGGTGACGCCCTCGCCGATCACCGCCCCGGCCTCGATCCGCGCCGAGGCGTCGATCATGGCCGTATTCACGGCCGGATTCTTGGCCGTATTCTCGGGAGCGCTCATGCGTCGGAGATCATGGCGCCGACTTCCGCCTCGGCGACGACCTGACCGTTCACTTTGGCTTCGCCGCGATACCACCACATCGTGCGGCGGTTGGCGATCTTGTTCATGTGATACTCGACGGTGTCGCCCGGCAGCACCGGCTTGCGGAACTTGGCCTTGTCGATGGTCATGAAGAACACCTTCTTCGGCACCGACGAGGTCAGCGCGATGCACATCACGCCCGCGGTCTGCGCCATGCCCTCGATCATCAGCACGCCCGGAAACACCGGGTTCTCCGGGAAATGGCCCTGGAAATGCGGTTCGTTGACGGTGACGTTCTTGATGCCGATGCCGTGCTCGTCGCCGCGGATGTCGATCACGCGGTCGATCATGAGGAACGGGTAGCGGTGCGGCAGCATCTTGAGCACCACCGCGATATCCGCGGCTTCCAGCCGCTTGACCGTCTCGTCCATCGCTAAATCCGCCTCACTCGTCCGCCGCAGCGCCGGACCCGCTTTTGCGGCGCGCCATCTGCTCCAGCATCTTCATTTCACGGAACCACAGCTTCACCGGCTTGGCCGGCGTGCCGCCCCAGCGCGCTCCGGGCGGCACGTCGCCGTGCACGATGCTGGTGCCGGCAATCTGCGCGCCTTCGCCGATCGTCACGCTGGTGTTGATGCCGACGCGCGCGCCCAGCACGACATAGTCCTCGAGCGTCGATGAGCCGGCGATGCCCGTCTGCGCGACCAGAATGCAGTGCCGGCCAATGCTGACATTGTGGCCCACCTGAACCAGGTTGTCGATCTTGGTGCCCTCGCCGATCACCGTGTCGCGGATCGCGCCGCGGTCGATGGCGGTGCCGGCGCCGATCTCGACGTCGTCCTGGATGATGACGCGGCCGACCTGCGGCACCTTGACGTGCCTGGCCCCCATCACGTAGCCGAAACCGTCCTGGCCGATCGTGCAGCCGGGATGGACGATGACGCGGTCGCCGATCAGCGTGTTGCTGACCACGGCGCCCGCGCCGATGGCGCAATCGCGCCCGATGCGCACGTCGGCCCCGATCACGGCGTTGGCCCCGATCAGCGTGCCGCTGCCGATTTCCGCCGATGGGCCGATCACGGCGCCGGGCTCGATGGTGACGCCGTCTTCCAGCCGCGCGGTCGCATCGACGTGAGCGCCGGCAACGGTGCCCGGCCCGCTCAGCGACGACGGCCGCAACGCCTGCGGAAACATCGCCGAGGCGACCTTGACGAAGGCGCGGTACGGCTCGCGCACCACCAGCGCCGCGACCGCCGGCGGCAACTCCTTGGCGAGCGCCGCAGTGGTCAGGCAAGCCCCGGCAAGCGTCACGCGCGCGGCGTCGGCGAAATTCCGGTTGTCGAAGAAAGTCAGATCGGCGGGCGAGGCCCGGTCGAGCGGTCCGATGCCCTCGATGCGCCGCGCATGCGGAGCGGCGGCCGGGGCCGTCGCACCGACGAGACCGGCGATCTCAGCCAGGCTGAGACCGCGCGTTTGTCGCAGGAATACCGGCTCGCTCATTCCGCCAGTGCCGTGCCGCCGAACGCGGCCGCCATTATCAGAACTTGGTGCCGCCGCTGAACCGGAAGAACTGGGTCCGGTCGTAGCTTTCCTTGGTCAGCGCGTAAGCGAAGTCGAAGCGCAGCGGCCCAAGCGGTGAATCCCACAGGAAGCCGACACCAACCGACGAACGGACCAAATTGGAATCGGAGACCTGCAAGGTTTCGCCGGTCTGGCTCCAATAGGTCGGTCCCTTGTAGTCCCAGACCGAACCGGCATCCGCGAACACCGCGAACTTGATGCCGATTTCCTTCGGCAGGAAGTACAGCGGCGTCTGCGCTTCGACGGTCGCACCCCAATACATGGTGCCGCCGAGCGCGTCGTTGGTCGTGCCGGAGGTCATGTCACGCGGACCGATGCCGGCGGGCGCGAAGCCGCGCACCAGGTTCGGACCCATCTGGAAGTGATCCAGCATGCGCAGGCTCTTGTCGCCCCAGCCGGCGATGTGGCCGCCTTGGACTTTCAAGACGCCGACGACGTCAGGGAGGACCTCGTAGTAGTTACGCGCTTCGCTCTGGGTGCGGATGAAGTTGACGTCGCCGCCGACGCCCGCGAAGTCCTGCTTGATCTCGGCGTAGAGACCGCTGGTGGGCGAGCGCACGTTGTCGAGCGTGTTGTAGGACAGCGTGTAGCCGACCAGCGACACGGTCACCGGACCCTGCGCCAGCTCCATGCGAACCGGCAGCGAAGCTTCGCCGTCGCTGTAGCAGGAGTTGCCCGGCACGACCGGTTTTACCGACGCGGTCTGACAATTGTTGTACTGGTCGGGCAGCGTGATTTCCTGCCGGTAGATCGAGTAGCGCGGCTGGAACGCGATCTCTTCGGTGAGCGCGAAGCCGAGCCGCAGATTGGTGCCGATCGTCTGGCTGTCATACGAGACGTAACTCGACGCCAGGTTCTGGCGCGCGAACAGGTCGATGCCGCCGGCCATGCGGTAACCGAGCAGAAAAGGCTCGACGAACGACAGGTCGAAGCCGCGCGTGCGCTCGCCAAAGCTCACCGACGCCTTGGCGAACTGGCCGCGGCCCATCAGGTTGCGGTCGGCGACGCTGACCTCGCCGATGAAGCCGTCGGAGGTCGAGTAGCCGCCCGACACCGAGAACTCGCCGGTCGGCATTTCCTCGACGTCGACGTTGACGACGACGCGGTCGGGGGCCGAGCCCGGCTCGTTGCTGACCTTGACGGTCTTGAAGAAGTTCAGGTTCTTCAGGCGGCGCTCGGCGCGGTCGATCAGCGCGCGGTTATAGGCGTCGCCTTCGCCGATATCGAATTCACGGCGGATGACGTAGTCGCGGGTACGGATGTTGCCGCGGACGTTGATGCGCTCGATGTAGGCGCGCGCGCCTTCCTCGACCACGAACATGAGACCGATGGTCTTGGTATCGAAGTTGCGGTCGCCGCGCGGCCGCACGGTCGCGAAAGCGAAGCCGCGCTTCGACGCTTCGATCGTCATCGCCTCGACGCTCTTCTCGACCAGGTCGGCGTTGTAGACGCTGCCCGCGCTGAGCTTGACCTTGCTGCGCAGCTGCGCCGGATCGATCGCGTGGACGTTGGAGACGACATCGACCTTGCCGACGCGGTACTGCGCGCCTTCGTCGATGGTGAAAGTGACGACGAAGCCCTTCTTGGCCGGATCGTACTCGCCGACGGCGGAGACGATGCGCACGTCGGCGTAGCCGTGCTTCAGGTAGAAGCGGCGCAGCAGGTCGCGATCCGCCTCGATGCGGTCCGGGTCGTAGATATCGGTCGTCTGCAGGAAGCTGAGCCAGTTGCTCTCGGTCGTCTTGATGATGTCCTTGAGCCGGCCGCGCGAAAACGCCTTCGCGCCGATGAAGCGGATGTCCTTGATGCCGGTCTTCTCGCCTTCCTTGATCTCGAAGACGAGGTCGACGCGGTTGTTCGGCAGCTCGATGATCTTCGGGTTGACGCTCACGTCGAAGCGGCCGCTGCGGTTGTAGATTTCGATGATGCGCTGAACGTCGGCCTGCACGGTCGGTTTCGACAGCGTGCCGCGCGGCTTCGACTGCACCTCGACCTTGAGTTGGTCGTCCTTGGCCTTCTTGTTGCCCTCGAAGGCAACGCGGTTGATCACCGGATTCTCGGTCACCGTGACGACCAGACGGCCGCCGGCCTGATTGATGCGAACGTCGGCGAACAGGCCGGTCGCGTACAGCGCCTTCAGGCCTTCGTCGATTTCCATGGGGCCGAGCCGGCCACCCGGACCAGGACGGAAGTACGAGCGCACGGTGTCGGCTTCGACACGGCGGCTACCTTGCACGACGATGGACTTTACGCCCTGCGCGACGGCAACGTCGGACGTCGCAAGGGTGACTGCCCCCGCACCGACAAGAATACCGCTGAGGACCAGACAGCCAAGGACCAGCCCCCGAACCAACCGCACACACAGTCTCATGCGCAACGCGCCCTTTTAATCCTTAACGACCGCCCCAAAGTTTACGGAATCGATCGTCCGTCGGGTTGGCTTTCGGTTGCTTTGTACAGCGTTTTGGCGGCACTGCAAACGAAAGACCCGGATCGACTTTCCCTTTCCCCTCAAAAAGTTGCTTGGCGGCAACGGTTACGAGGTGGCCAGGTGGAGGATGTCATTAAAGGTTGCAAAAATCATCAACATGACGACGATCGCGAGCCCGATGCGGAACCCCAATTCCTGGGCGCGCTCGGACAGCGGACGGCCGCGGGCGGCTTCAATTCCATAGAACAAAAGGTGACCCCCATCGAGCAGGGGGATCGGAAACAGGTTCAGGAGCCCGATCGAGACCGATAGGACCGCGGTGAGGTGCAATAGCGCCACGAAACCGGCGGTCGCCACCTGCCCCGACACCTGGGCGATTCTGATCGGCCCGCCGAGCTGGTCGGCGGCCTCGCGGCCGGCAAAGATGCCGCCGATATAGGACAGCGTGCGGTCGACCACGAACCAGGTCTCCTGGGCGCCGGCGGTCACGGCCGCGAACGGCCCGTAGCGCTGGGTCTTGACGTCGCCCGCTGCCATCGAGCGGCTGATGCCGAGCACGCCGAGCTTGTGCACGTTGCCGAAATTGTCCTTCAACTCACGCATTTCGGGCACGGCCTTCAGCGTCACATGAACGCCGCCGCGCTCGACCTCGATGGCGAGCGTCTGGCCGGCGCTGATGCTGACGATGCGCTGCATGTCCGAGAAGCTTTCGATCTTCTCGCCGCCGATGGCGACCACGAGATCGCCGGGCTGCATGCCAGCCGCCGCCGCCGCGCTGTTGGGCTGCACCTGATCGACGCGCGCGCTGGTGATCTGCTTGCCGACGGTCATGAAGATGCCGGCGAAGATCAGGATGGCGAGGATGAAATTGGCGATCGGACCGGCCGCCACCACCGCGGCCCGGGAGCCGACCGGCTTGTGGACGAAGCTGACCTTCTGCTCGTCCGCCGACATGGCGGCCGCGGCCTCGTGGTCGGGCACGCTGGCGGCATTGTCGTCGCCGAGGAATTTCACATAGCCGCCGAGCGGAACGGCCGCGAGCTTCCAGCGGGTGCCGTAGCGGTCGTTGAAGCCGACGATCTCGGGGCCGAAGCCGATCGAGAAAGCCATCACCTTCACGCCGCACCAGCGGGCCACCAGGAAGTGGCCAAGCTCATGAAAGAACACGACAATCGTCAGAACGAACAAAAACGGGACCAGATAGCCGACGAGCCCGCCCCCGAACGCGCTCAGGCTTGCCATGATGTCCATGTGATCTACGTCCTCGTCCCGCCCCTATGGGCGCCCGTGAGCATTACCGAAACGTTACTAGGATGCCTTTGCGGCAATTTCGGGCAAGAGGGAACGGGCCAGTGATCTTGCATCATGGTCAACGGCCAGCGCCATCTCGACCGTGGCCGGCTCCGCCAGCAGGCCGCGCTTCTCGGCCGCGTCCAAAGTCGCCTCGACCAAGGCGGGAATGCCCGGAAACGACAGCTTGCCGGCGATGAATTCGGCGACCGCGACCTCGTCGGCGGCGTTCAGCACCGTCGGCGCCGCCCCGCCCGTCCGCATCGCCCGCATGGCGAGACCGAGCGCCGGGAACCGCACCAGGTCCGGCTCCTCGAACGTCAACTGGCGCACCTGTGCCAAGTCGAGACGCGGCGCTGGCCCGTCGAGCCGGTGCGGCCAGGCGAGACAATGGGCGATCGGGATGCGCATGTCGGGCGCGCCGAGTTGGGCGACCACCGAGCCGTCGCGGTACTCGACCATGCCGTGGATGACCGACTGCGGATGCACCAGCACGCCGATCTCGTCGGGCTCGAGCGCGAACAGGTGAAACGCCTCGATCAGTTCGAGGCCCTTGTTCATCAGGCTGGCGGAATCGATGGTGACCTTGGGTCCCATCGACCAGTTGGGATGGCGCAGCGCCTGCTCCGGCGTCGCGGCGCGGATCGCCTCCAGCGTCCAGGTGCGGAACGGTCCGCCCGACGCCGTGAGGATCACGCGCCGCACGCCTTCGCGCGGGCCCGCGGTCAGCGCCTGGAAAATCGCGTTGTGCTCGCTGTCGACCGGCAGCACGGTCGCGCCGGTGGCGGCGGCGCGGCGCATGAACAGCGCGCCGGCGCACACCATGCATTCCTTGTTGGCGAGCGCGACGGTGGCGCCGCGCTCGATCGCGGCCAGTGTCGGCTTGAGGCCGACCGCGCCGGCGATCGCCGCCATCACCCAGTCGGCCGGATGTTCGGCCGCTTCGACCAGCGCGCTTTCGCCGGCGGCGGCTTCGATGCCGGAGCCGGACAGCGCGTCCTTCAAGTCGTGATAGGCGCTGTCGTCGGCGACGACCGCCATGCGCGCGCCGACGTCGCGCGCGATCTGCGCCAGCGCGCCGGCGTTGCGATGCGCGCTGATTGCCTGGACGTTGTAGAGCTCGCGTTCGCGCTTGATGAGGTCGATGGTGCTGGCGCCGATCGATCCGGTGGCGCCGAGAATGGTGATACGGCGCACGCCGTCGGCGGGCCGCGGCCGCAGCGGCATTCGTCCGAGCGCCGTCATTGGTTCACCATCGCGCTCACCACACCAACAGGCCGCGCGCGGCGCCGTCGAAGCCGCCGCGCAGGACGCCGAGCAGGCAGGCGGCGAGCGCCGCCGCCCAGAAGCCGTCGAGCCGGTCCATCACGCCGCCATGGCCGGGAATGAGCCCACTCGCGTCCTTGGCGCCGAACCGGCGCTTGACCCAGGATTCCAACAGATCGCCGGCTTGCGACAGCACCGACAGCACCAACGCCACCGCCGCGATGGCGATCCCGTTGAAAACGCCGGAATAATGCGTCACGGCGAGCGCGATCGCCATGGCGCCGAGCGTACCGCCGACGGCGCCCGACCAGGTTTTCTTCGGGCTGATCGCCGGGCACAATTTCGGGCCGCCGACGGCGCGGCCGACGAAATACGCGACGACGTCGGTCGTCCACACGATCGCGAACAGCAGTCCGATCGCCAGCAGGCCGTACGCTTCATCGTCGCGCAGCAGCAGCGGCGCCAGCAGCATCATGCCGGCATAGCCGACGCCGGCGATCACCCAGGTGCGGCGCGCGCGCGGCGCGAAGATCGCGGCCGCCAGCGCGCCGAGCACGATGAACAGAAGCGCCACGACCGGGTGGTGCTGCCAGGCAACGAGCGTCGCGACCGCGAGCGCGCCCGCGCCGGCGGAAAACATCACGCGGTGACCGGCACCGGTGGCCAGCGTCGTCCATTCCCACAGCACCGCGATCGCGGCGACGCCCCAGAACAGCGCGAACGGCCAGCCGCCGGCGTAGGCCGCGGCGATCGCGATCGGCGCCAGCACCAGAGCGGAAGCGATGCGCAGCGTGAGGTTGCTGACGCCGGCGGACGCAGGCATGCCGGCTTGACCTGGGGCTGACGCGGGGTCGGTCCCGGGCACCGGTTCAGGATCCGGTCTTGGCGACAAGGCCGCCGAACCGACGCTCGCGCTGCTGGTATTCGCGGATCGCAGACTCCAGCGTGGCGCGGTCGAAGTCGGGCCAGTTGGTCGGCACGAACACCAGCTCGCTGTAGGCCGACTGCCAGAGCAGGAAGTTGGACAGGCGCTGCTCGCCGCTGGTGCGGATGATCAGATCGGGGTCGGGCAGATCGGGCGCGTCGAGGAAACCGGAAATGCTGTCCATCGTCACGTCGGCGGGCGTCAGCCGGCCGGCCGCCACGTCCTCGGCGATGCGGCGCGCCGCGCGGGTGATCTCCTGGCGCGCGCCGTAGTTGAAGGCGACCACGAGCGTCAGCCCGGTGTTGCCCTTGGTCAGTTCCTCGGCCTCGGTCAACAGCCGGGCGATGTCGGGGTCGAGCCCTTCGCGCTCGCCGATGATGCGCACGCGCACGTTGCTCTTGTGCAGCTCGGCGAGGTCATTGCGGATGAAGCGGCGCAGCAGGCCCATCAGTTCGCCGATTTCGGAGGCGGGCCGCGACCAGTTCTCGGCGCTGAACGAAAAGATGGTGACGATGCCGATGCCGATCTCACCGGCCGCGCGGATCGTGCGGCGCAGCGCCTCGACGCCACGCCGATGGCCTTCCGCCCGCGGCAGACCGCGCGCCGCCGCCCAGCGGCCGTTGCCATCCATGATGATGGCGACGTGGCGCGGCACGGTGAATGCCAGCGGAGCGCTCTGCGGTTTTTCAGCCTCGGACATCAAGCGCGACCTCAGACGGTGAGGATCTCCTTTTCCTTGGCAGCGAGCAGATGATCGACTTCGGCGATGCCGGCATCGGTCGCCTTCTGGACCTCGGCCGAATAGCGGTCGTGGTCGTCCTTGCTGATGTCGTGGTCCTTCTCGAGCTTCTTGATCAGGTCCATGGCATCGCGGCGCACGTGGCGCACGGCGACGCGCGCGGTCTCGGCGTATTTGTGCGCGATCTTGACCAGCTCCTTGCGGCGCTCCTCGTTCAATTCCGGGATGCGCAGACGGATGGTCTGGCCTTCGGTCGCAGGCGACAGGCCGAGGTTGGAATTGACGATGGCCTTCTCGACCGCGTGCACCAGCGAGCGGTCCCACACGTTCACCGAGATCAGGCGCGGCTCCGGCACGGTCACGCTGGCGCATTGCTGCAGCGGCATCTGCGCGCCGTAGGCTTCGACCACCACCGGATCGAGCAGATGCGCGGAGGCGCGGCCGGTGCGCAGGCCCGACAGTTCGGTCTTGAGCGCGGCCGAGGCGCCTTGCATGCGGCGCTTGATGTCGTTGATGTCGTAAGTCGCAGTCACCATGAAG
Organism: uncultured Undibacter sp.; assembly: GCA_964372105.1. Classification (GTDB taxonomy): domain Bacteria; phylum Pseudomonadota; class Alphaproteobacteria; order Rhizobiales; family Xanthobacteraceae; genus Pseudolabrys. Next base: position 2,456 of record CAYJPU010000042.1, on the reverse strand, counting down.
GTCCCCCGAATTCAGCGCCGCCGGCCTCACGTGCGAGACCGCCTGGCTTAACGTGCGCCGGCGCTAGCCGACGACGGTGGCGCGTCCCTTGCCGCGCAGAACCGACTCGATGGCGCCCTTCTCGTCGATCGAGAACACGATGATAGGCATACGGTTTTCCCGGGCAAGCGCGAAGGCGGCGCCGTCCATGACCCGCAGGTCTTTTTCGATCGCTTCCTGGTGGCTGAGGCGGTCGTAGCGCTTGGCCGCCGGGTCCTTCTTGGGATCGGCGGTGTAGACGCCGTCCACGTTGGTCGCCTTGAGCACGGCCTGGGCTTCGAGTTCCGCGCCGCGCAATACCGCCGTGGTGTCGGTGGTGAAGAACGGATTGCCGGTGCCGGCGGCCAACAGGACGATGCGGCCCTTGCCGAGATTCTTGAGCGCGCGCTTGCGGTTGAAGGTCTCGCAGACCGACGGCATGGCCAGTGCCGAGAGCGTGCGCGCCTCGTGGCCGGCGCGCTCGATGGCCGCCTCCAGCACCAGGCAGTTCATCACGGTCGCCAGCATGCCCATGGTGTCGCCGACCGGGCGCGGCACGCCGCGCTCGGACACTTCGACACCGCGGAAGATGTTGCCGCCGCCGACCACGACGCCGAGCTCGACGCCCATCTTCGCGGTCGCCACCAAATCGGCGGCGAGCCGCTCGACGGTGGCCTGTTCGATGCCGAAGTCGCCAGCGCCCGTGAGCGCCTCGCCCGACAACTTGACGATGACGCGTCGGTAGACCGGATCACTCATGGACTTGCGATCCTCCCGTCGAACGCCCGTGGCCGGGCGACTAGATTACGGTCAGCTCTGACCGGCCGCAGCCGCGACTTCGGCGGCGAAGTCGCTTTCCTGCTTCTCGATGCCTTCGCCGAGCGCGTAGCGCACGAAGCCGGTGATCTTGATCGGACCGCCGACCTTGCCTTCGGCATCCTTCACCGCCTGCGCCACCGACTTGCCGGTGTCGTGCACGTAGACCTGCTCGAGCAGGCAAACTTCCTTGTAGTACGTCTTCAGGCCCGACTCGACGATCTTGTCGATGACGTTCTCGGGCTTGCCCTGCTGACGGAATTTGTCGGCGAGCACGTCCTTCTCGCGCTTGACCACGGCCGGGTCGAGGCCGGACGCGTCGAGCGCCTGCGGATTGGCGGCGGCGACGTGCATCGCGATCATGCGGCCGAGCGTGGCGAGCTCGCCCTTGTCGCCGGTCGATTCGAGACCGACCAGCACGCCGATCTTGCCGAGGCCTTCGGCCACCGAGTTGTGCACGTACTGGCCGACGGCGCCCTGCGACACCGACAGCGACGCGGCGCGGCGCAGCGTCATGTTCTCGCCGATCTTGGCGATGGTGTCGGAGATCGAGTCGGCGACGGTGATGCTGCCGGCCTTGGCGGCCTTGATGGTTTCGACGTCGGTGCCGGCGGTGAGCGCGACGTCCGCGATCATCGCGACCAGACCCTGGAACAGGTCGTTGCGCGCGACGAAGTCGGTCTCGGAATTGACCTCGACCACGACGCCCTTGGTGCCGGCCACCTTGACGCCGATCAGGCCTTCCGCCGCGACGCGGCCCGACTTCTTGGCGGCCTTCGAGAGGCCCTTCTTGCGCAGCCAATCCTGCGCGGCGGTCATGTCGCCGGCGGTCTCGGTCAACGCGGCCTTGCAATCCATCATGCCGGCGCCGGTCGACTCGCGCAGCTCCTTGACCATCTGAGCGGTGATATTAGCCATCGAATTATTCCTTCATGCGTGAGCGGCCGGGCGTTCCCGGCAGCGGCGCCTTTGACGGCGCCGCGCAACCTTTTAAGAGCCTGACGCGACGGCGGAATTACTCCGCCGTCAGTTCCTTGGCCTTGGCGATCCAGCTGCCGATACGGCCCGGCAGACCGACTTCTTCGCCGACGAAATGCGCGGCCTTGTCGTTGAACTCGGCCAGCTGCGTGAAGTGGAAGATGCCGAGGTCGTTGAGCTGCTTCTCGATCGCCGGCGACACGCCGGGCAGTTTCTTGAGGTCGTCGGCGACGCCGCGCGGCCCGGGAAGCGGCTCGAACCCGGTATCGGCCGGCTGCGCCGGGATCGGCTCGGCGATGATCGGCTTTTCCTGCGCGCCGATGTCGACGCCGAGATCGCCCTGGCTGCGCGAGATGCCGTCGATCGCCGCCTTGGCGATCAGGTCGCAATACATCGAGACGGCGCGGCTGGCGTCGTCATTGCCGGGTACGACATAGGTAATGCCATTCGGATCGCAGTTGGTATCGACGATGGCCGCGACCGGGATGTTGAGGCGACGGGCCTCCTTGATCGCGATGTCTTCCTTGTTGGTGTCGATCACGAAGATCATGTCGGGCACGCCGCCCATGTCCTTGATGCCGCCGAGCGCGCGGTCGAGCTTGTCGCGCTCGCGCTGCATCGTGAGGCGCTCTTTCTTGGTGTAG
>CAYJPU010000041.1:3447-17948 GCA_964372105.1 uncultured Undibacter sp. | reverse complement strand
GCCGTGGCCTGCGGGTTCTTGACCTTGAACGAGGCGCCGATCAGGTCCTCGACGAAGTCGATCTCGGCACCCGCCATATAGTTCACCGACACGGGATCGATCAGCACCACGGCGCCGGAGCGCGCGATCACCAGGTCGTCGGCGGCCTTGGCGCGGTCCATGTCGAACTTGTACTGGAAGCCGGAGCAGCCGCCACCTTCGACGCTCACGCGCAGCATAGTGCCTTCCGGCTCGGCTTTGAGAATCTCGCCGATCCGCCTGGCCGCCCGGTCGCTGACTGTGACGCTCTCGGTCATCGGCTCACCTTTTTGCAACTCAATCCTATTGGCAGATGTCCTGCTGGATAGTTAAGTGCGGCCACCGGTAAGGTCAATGCGCGCCTCACAGGGCAAATAGGGCAGGCAAGGGCCAACATGGCGATTTCGACCCCCATGGCGCGGGCGCCTTACGCCGCCGACCCCGCGCAGAGCCGCGGCCGCCGCTATGCGGAGCCGGCCAGCGCCTCGCGCAACGACTTCCGCCGCGACTGCGACCGGATCATCCACTCGGCCGCGTTCCGGCGGCTCGCCCACAAGACCCAGGTGTTCGTCTATCACGAGGGCGACCACTACCGGACCCGGCTGACCCACACCCTCGAAGTCGTGCAGATCGCCCGTTCGCTGGCGCGCGCGCTCGGGCTGGACGAGGACCTCGCCGAGGCGCTGGCGCTGGCGCACGACCTCGGCCATTCGCCGTTCGGCCACGCCGGCGAGCGCGCGCTCGACGCTTGCGTGAGGGCCTATGGCGGCTTCGACCACAACGCCCAGACGCTGCGCATCGTCACCGGCCTGGAGCGGCGCTACGCCCAGTTCGACGGTCTCAACCTCACTTACGAGACGCTCGAAGGTTTGGTGAAGCACAACGGCCCGCTGATCGACCGCGCCGGCAAGCCGACCGCGCGTTACGCCGAGCACGGCGTGCCGGCGCCGATCCTGGCGTATTCGACAGTGCAGGATCTGGAGTTGTGGTCTTACGCCAGCGCGGAGGCGCAAGTTGCGGCGCTCGCCGACGACGTCGCCTATGACGCGCACGACATCGACGACGGCCTGCGCGCCGGCCTGTTCACGCTTAACGACATCGCCACGGTGCCGCTCATCGGCGACATCGCGGCCGAGATCGACGCGCGCACGCCGCGGCTCGACGACAGCCGCCGGGTCCACGAAGTGGTGCGGCGCCTGATCACCCGCATGATCGAGGCGGTGACGGCCGAGAGCCGGCGCCGACTCGCCGCAACCGCGCCGCGCTCGTCGCAGGAGGTGCGGCTCGCCGCCGAGCCGGTGATCGCCTTCTCGGCCGACATGGCTGCGGCCGACAAGGCCATCAAGGGTTTTCTCTATCCGCGCATGTATCGCCACGACCGCGTCATGCGCGTGATGGGCGACGCGGAGCAGATCGTGCGCGACTTGTTCGGCCATTTCAGTGCCAAGCCTGCCGATCTGCCGGCCGAGTGGGGCGAGGGGCTGGAGCGCATGGGCGAATCCGGCCGCGCGCGCCGCATCGCCGATTACATCGCCGGCATGACCGACCGCTACGCGCTGATCGAGCACGCGCGCTATTTTGAATCGACGCCGGAGTTGCTTTAGCTTCTCATCATGACTGAACGCGACCGATCCTGGACCGACATGGCGGCGGAGACCACCGCCGCGGTCGGGGCCTTTGCCGGAAACGACGAAGTCTTCGCGTTGCTGGCCGGCGCCGTGTTCGCGCTCCATCAGGACAGCCTGCGCGCTTTCGCCATCGACATGGCCAGGGCCGACGACAACGCCCAGGCCGCGGCCATCGACGCCGCGCAACCGACGCCGCTCGGCGGGTTCGACGCGCGTCTGCAACGTTGCATGGAGACGCTGCGCAGCATCGAGCGCGCCAATGCCGGCGTGCTGTCGCAGCCGCCACCGGCGGGACTGAGCGCGCAGGTGGCGCACGTCCACCTGATGCTGGCGCGGCTGCGCCTGACCGCGGCGCGGCTGTGGCTCATGACGATGCAGGCGCGCGCCGGCGACGGCGGCGGCGCCGGGCTTAAAGTGGGCGTGTCGGGTCTGTGGGCCCGGCTGCAAACGGTGCCGCGCGACGCGGTGGCCGCGGAGGCGGCGCACTTCACCGGCACGTTCTACGCCGGCATCCGCAGCGAGCCCATGGACGTGGCGGCCTGGCCGTTCAGTCCGTAATTCATTTGATTCATCGCAATGTGTTGCGCCGCCGGTGCAATAGTCAGGACGCCAAACCTGGAGAATACGCGATGCGCCTGACCCGCTCTTATTTCGCCTTCGTTGTCGCGCTTATGTTCGGTGCGCTCGTCTCGGTTGCCTCGGCCGGCCCGATCGCGGAATTCGACGCGGCGTTCCGCCAAACCTATGCGGATTATCGGACCGCGCTCGCCATTACCAACACGCCGAACCGGGACAAGAGCGAGACGGCGGTGGCCGCATTCCAGACCAAATGGGCGGCGCTCGTCGCCAAATACCGGAACAGCCCGCCGCCGCAATTCGCTGAAGATGCGCAATGGGGCGAGACGCTGGACGCCGTCACCGCGATCGTGGCGCGCGCGAACGCCGATGTCGCGAAAGGCGATGTCCCGGCGGCTCACCTCACGCTGGAAGCCGTGCGCGAGCGGTTCGGTGATTTGCGTGCGCGCAACGGCGTCGTCGCCTATTCCGACCGCATCGACGCGTTCCACCACCTGATGGAGCAGGTCGTGAGCAAGCCCTATGGCGGCTTCTCCGGCGCCGGTCTCACCGAACTGGTGGAGGATGTCGCCGTGCTGGGCTATCTGGGCGACGAACTCAAGAAGCTGCCGCCGCCGGATGCCGTGAAGGCGGCCGACTTTGCGCCGACGCTCGCCGCCTTGCTCGATGCCGTGCATGCGCTGCGCGCGGCCGCGCGCGCGGGCGACGCCGAGAAAATCAAAGGCGCCCGTGCCAAGGTGAAACCCGCCTTCGGCAAGCTGTTCGTCAAATTCGGCTGAGGCGCTTTCGCAAAGCGCGGGCGGCGATGCGGCGATACAGCGGGAGCACGCGACGATGGCAAGGTTCCGCTGCGGGGCCTGACGGCGCCGGCCGGGTTCGGGCCTGCCGGAGGAGGGAGGTAACACAGTAAGAAACTGTGGGGCCATTTATTGATTGGAGCGGTAACTCCGGCTAATACCCAGGCCAAGCCGTATCCGCGGTTGGATTTTTTGAGCCTTGAGGACGTTTAGTTACCTCGGGTAGGGGATCGCTTTCATGTCGGTACCGAGCGGCGCGCCGACCGCGCCGAATGCCGCGGGTCCCGCGCCCGAGCTCACCGTCGTCGTCCCGGCCTTCAACGAAGTGTCCAACGTTCCGATCCTGGTCGAGCGGCTGCGCACGGTGCTCGCCGGCATCGACTGGGAAGTGATCTTCGTCGACGACAACTCGCCGGACGGCACCGCCGACGAGGTCCGCCGCATCGGCTGGTCGGACCGGCGGGTGCGCTGCATCCGGCGCATCGGGCGGCGCGGCCTGGCCGGCGCCTGCATCGAGGGCATGCTGGCGAGCCAGGCCGCCTATGTCGCGGTGATGGATGCCGATTTGCAGCACGACGAGGCGACGCTCGTCGGCATGCTCGCCAAGATCAAGAGCGAGAAGCTCGATCTCGTGGTGGCCAGCCGCTACATGGGCGGCCACGCCGCGCACGGTTTCGGCCGCCTGCGCGCGCGCTTGAGCGCCTGGGCGACCGGGCTGGCGACGCGGCTCCTGGGCAACACGCTGTCCGATCCGATGAGCGGCTTTTTCATCATCCGCCGCCCGGTGTTCGAGGCCTTAGCGCCAAAGCTGTCGACGCAAGGCTTCAAGATCCTGCTCGACATTGTGTCGACCGCGCGCGGACGCCTGGCGGTCGGCGAGCGGCCTTACGTCTTCCGCGAGCGGCTGCACGGCGAAAGCAAGCTCGACGCCCAGGTGGTGCTGACCTACGTCACGCTGCTGCTGGCGAAGGCCACCAACGACCTGATCTCGGTGCGCTTCCTCACCTTCTGCGTGATCGGCGCCTCCGGTCTGCTCGTTCACATGGCGACGCTGAGCGCCGGGCTGTGGGCTTTTGGCTTGACCTTCAATGCCGCGCAGATCGCCGCGACCCTGGTGGCGATCTCCAGCAACTATGTGCTCAACAACGCCATCACCTATCGCGACCAGCGGCTGCGCGGTTGGCGCTTCGTAGTTGGTTGGGTGGCGTTCGCCGCGATCTGCAGCGTCGGCGCGCTGTCCAATGTCGGCATCGCCGACTGGGTCTACGCGCAGCAGGGCGGCTGGACGCTGGCCGGTCTTGCCGGCGCCGCGGTCGGCGTGTTCTGGAACTTCATGGTCAGCGCGATCTTCGTCTGGCGCGTGCGCTAGCTAGCGCGGGTAGGGCGACGGCAGTTCCTTTTTCAGGCCGCGCGCGCGGAGAATGCGGACCGTGACCTCCTGCATGCCGGAGCGTCCGAACACGAAGGGCGGCAGTTCCTCGATCGAACCGAAATAGGGCGCCAGCGAACGCTCGATGCCTTCCATGCGATCTTTGCGGCCGATAATGAGCGCGTCGCGGCCGAGAAAGATCGCCGGGTCGTAGCGGAACGCGTACTGCTTGCTCTCGCCGAACACCTGGGTCTGCAACTCGCCATGCAGCGCCAGATCGATCTTGCCGATATCAATCCAGCTTCCCGACACGACGAACAGGCCCTCTTGCGCGAGCAGTCCGCGGCGCGCGAGTTCGCCGCGCAACGGCGTCCACTCGAAGGCTTCGAGCGTCGGATCGCGCTTGCCGAGCAGCGAGGGAAACAGCGTGCGGCCGTAGCCGGTCGCGGCATGGCCGACGATCAGGAAGGCGAGGCCGGCGAGCAGCGCCGCCGAGGTGATGGCCCAGGTCCGCACCCGCGTGCCCACCACCGCTTCGCGGGCGAGGTGCTGGCCGAGCACCGGAAACAGCATCAGCCAGCCCGGCATCTGCCAATGCGGCAGGCCGCGGTCGCCCCACAGCGGCACCAGCGTGAAGATCAGCACCGCCGGCATCGCCAGGCACAGGCAATACCAGGAGCGCTCGGCCGCGCGGCCCGTAACGAGCGCGCCGAAAGCGGCTATCACCATCGGCACGAAGATCCACGGGAACATCCACAGGAACTGGCCGCCGAGATTGGTGAGGAAATGCCCGATCTTCGGGAACCCCTGCGCGCTCGCGCGGCCGCCCTGGAACGCGAACGACACCCAATGATGTTCGGCGTTCCAGATGATCACCGGCGAGACGATGGCGAGCGCGATCAGCCCGCCGACCCACGGCGCCGGATGCCGCAGCAACGCGAGCCGCGCCGGTTTGCTGACGAGAAAGATGAACAGGCCGAGGACGAACAGCGCGGCGTGATATTTCGACAGCGCGGCAAGCCCGATCCAGATGCCGGCCGCGATCCATGTGCGCCAAAGCGAGGGCGCTTCGCCGTTCGCAAACAGCGCGCGCGACAGCGTATAGGCGGCGGCCATCAGGCAGAACATCAACGGCCCGTCCGGCAGCACCCAGCCGCCGGCCAGCGTGTAGAACGCCGAGAGGTTGAGCGCCAACGCCGCCCAGACGCCGGCGACGCCGTCGAACAACTGCCGCGTCAACAGGAACAGCAGCCACGTCGTGCCGGCAAACAGCGCGATGAACGGCAGCCGCAGCGCGCGGCCGTCGCCGAACGACGGCATGAAAGTGTGCGCGATCCAGTAATTCAGCGGCGGGTGGTCGAAATAGGACAGCTTGAGATCGCGCGCGACGCTGATGCCGTAGGCTTCGTCCACGCCGAGCCCGAGCGTCGCCGCCAGGATGACGTGAAACACAAAAAACGCGGCAATGAGCGCGATAACGGCGCGCTCTGGTGAACGCGTCAGGCCGGCAAGAAGGTTCATGATACGCCGTTGTCAGCCGGCCACCGGGCCAGGCGAGATCCCCCACCGGGGCATCTATAGGCCGGCGCGCGCCGGTCTGCCAACATCTCGCGCAGATGCTTGCCCGGCGACCGCTAGGCCTTGAAGCCGATGCGGAACCCGCCCCAGTGGCGGCCTTTGACCGTGATCGGCGCCGAGACGTCCTTCATCAGAACGAAATTGCCGCCGCCCATGTCGCGCCGATAGGTCTGCAACAGGAACGGACGCGTGCTGCGGCCCGCCGCTAGGCCGGTGCGGTCGTTGAAAATTCGCCGGTTGCGGCAATTCGCCGAATTCCAGACCGGGTCGCCGCCTTGCGGCTGCGAATATTTGAGATTGTGGGTCGGCAGAAAGCCGTTGCGGTCGACCGCCGCGCAGAACGCGATGCGCTCATCGGCTTGCAACAGCGCTTCCTGGATCGGCGGCAGCACGCGATCCGTGAACAGCACGAACCTCGTCATGAACTGTTGCGGATCGCTGCCCGGCACCGGCGTATAGCGCTCGTCGAACAGATCGTTGAGGGTGATGTTGCCGCGCGCCAGCGCGTGTTCGAACTGGGCGCCGATCGCGGCCGCCGTCTTCTGGCACAACGCAACGAGCGGGCTGTCCGGCGTCTTGATGCCGGATTCCGCAATGTAGAGGATGAAGTCTTCGCTGATCCCCAGGATCGAGTCGGCGCGGTCGTGCGCGAGCTTGAGCTTGCCGCTGCCGGCCTGCACCGCGCCGACGAGCGCGGTCAGTTCGCCGTGCAAAGCCGCGTAGCTTTCGCTGCTCTTCTCGACCGATTCCGACATCGCGCCGATCTCGTGCGTGACGTGCTCGACCGACTCCACCAGCGAATGCAGTTCGTTGATGGATTCCTGCGCGTGGCTGGATTCCGCCTTGGCGGCCTGCGCCGTCGCCGTGTTACTTTCCGCCTCGGAGAGCAACTGCGTCAGCGTCGACGTCAGCACGTCGAGATGCGTCTCATTGGCTTTCGAGGACACGCGGACTTGTTCGGCGAGGACCTTCACCGCTGCGGCAATGACGGCGAAACCAGCGCCGGCCGCCCCGGCGTGCGCGGCTTCGATGCTGGCATTGAGCGCGAGCAGCTGGGTGTCGTCGGCAACCCGCCGGATTGCGCCGCTGGTTTCCTGGACCTGCCGGATCGTCTCGGCGACCTTCTCGATCGAGGACTTCAGCGCGATCGCCCCGTTGCCGAGCGTATCGATCTTCTGGATGGCGCTCGTCAGCGTCGTGGACACGTTGCCGGCGCTCTTGCTCAGCGTCGCCTGGGCAATGTCGGCCGATCCGCGCGCCGCCGCCATCGAGGCCGAGAGCGCGGCGTTGGTTTCCGTCATCTGTTCGGCCGCGGCCATCGCGCCCTGCGCGCGGCTGGACTGGGTCTGCCCGAGCGCGGTGAGGTCGCCGATCAGGCCCGCCATGTCGGCGATTTCGACGCTCAAGCGTCCGGCGCGTTCGCCAATGTCGGACAGCGAAGACCGCGACCCGGTCGACATCAAAGTAGGCACCAACCGGAGGCGTGCAGCCATGAAGACTCTCATCTAATTCGTGTGATGAGAGTTGCCCTTCGAAGTTAAGAAAGGATTGCCGGGCGCCTAAGTTCGCATCAGTCTTTCGTTTGTTTACAAGGCGGTAGCCGAACACGCAGCGGCGGCCCGGGCTCCCTCGACGGGATGCCCGCGCCATGTGCTGGTGCCACCGGCCGCCTATCGGCTGGCGAAGGTCTTGGTCATTCGTCCTGCGACGACGAAGGCGACCGGAATGGCGACGATGAAACCGGCGAGCGCGGCGATGGGAAGATATTTCATATCATGCGCCGCGAGCGCCGGTACGCTCAGGATCGTCATCACCGCGATGCCCGCAAACGCCGTACCGACCATCACCCACACGATTGCTGCGATCTTCAACATGGCCCGCTCCTTCAGATTCAGACGGGCCACCGTTTCAAGCCGGCGTGCGTGATTCATTGATCTGGGACAATCTCGGCCGCGGCGCCGTGGTTTGCGCTGGGCCTGCCGGTATGGGGTTATTCCGTGCGGAGGAAACGCTGGATGGATCAACGGACGCACCCACTAGCCTGATCGACGATGTGCTGCGCTTCGCCATTGGGATGCGCTAGCGGCCGCCGCCGCCCCATTTCTTTGACTCACCCCCCGGAATCCATTACCGGCAGCGCCAAGATGGCATCCAGAGCAAAGCGCAAGCGCAAATCCAAGGCGAAGCCCGCGGCCAAGAAGGCGGGGGCCAAGGCCGCCGCGCGCAAGACCAAAAGCAAGGTGACGCGCAAGACCAAGACTAAGGCCAAAGCCGAGACCAAGGCTCGGTCAAAGCCGAAGTCCAAGCTGAAATCCAAGGCGCGCGCCAAAACCAAGTCCATCGCCAAGGCCTCGGCGGCGCGCAAGGCGACGTCGAAATCCAGGCTTAAAGGCAAGTCCAAGACCAAGACCAAAGCGACCGTGGCGGTGAAAACGCCCGCCCGGGCGGCCAAGGTCGCCACACCCAAATCTGCGCCCAAATTGGCACCCAAGCGTGTCGGTAAGCCTGCGTCTCACGGCGCACCCTTTCATCCGCCCGTCCACCTGTTCGCCGACATGCTGGCCCGCGTGCGCGCGGCGGTGGCGCCTCTGGTCGCCGCCGGTGCCGAGCTGTCCCGCGTCGTGGTCGAGCCGCCGAAGGACGCCAGTCACGGCGACATGGCGACCAACGCCGCTATGGTGCTGGCCAAGGACGCAGGCCAAAAGCCGCGCGACTTGGCCGAGGCCGTCGCCGTCGCGCTGCGCCAGGACGCGCTGGTCGAGAAGGTCGACGTCGCCGGTCCCGGCTTCATCAACCTGACGCTCAAGTCCCATGTCTGGGGCGAGGCGCTGCGCCAGGCGCTTGCCGCCGGCAAGAACTACGGCCGCAGCGAGATGGGCGCGGACGTGCCGGTCAACGTTGAATACGTGTCGGCCAATCCGACCGGGCCCTTGCACGTCGGCCACGGCCGCGGTGCGGTGTTCGGCGATGCGCTCGCCAGCCTCTTGGCCTTCGCCGGCTACAAGGTGACGCGCGAGTACTACATCAACGATGCCGGCGCGCAGGTCGACGTGCTCGCGCGCTCGGCCTACCTGCGCTACCTCGAGGCGCTCGGCGAGACCATCACCATCCCCGACGGGCTGTACCCGGGCGAATATCTCAAAGAGTGCGGCGGCGAGCTGGCGCGCGACTACGGCCAGCAGCTGAAGGAAATGCCGGAAGCAGAATGGCTGCCGATCGTGCGGCGCCGCGCCACCGACATGATGATGGCGGAGATCCGCAACGACCTGATGGGCCTCGCCATCGTGCCGGACGTGTTCTTCTCGGAACGGTCGCTGATCGAAGGCGAGGAGCCCGATCCGTTTTCGTCCGCTCCCGTGGTTGAACGGCCAAATGATATCGTCGCCGAGGCCATCGCGACGCTGCGCGCGAAGGGCCACGTCTACGACGGCCGGCTGCCGCCGCCCAAGAGCGGCAATCTCGAGGATTGGGAAGACCGCGAGCAGACGCTGTTCCGCTCAACCGCCTTCGGCGACGACGTCGACCGGCCGCTGCTGAAATCGGACGGCAGCTACACGTATTTCGCGACCGACATCGCCTATCACAAGACGAAGCTCGACCGCGGCTTCAAGCACCTGATCGACGTCTGGGGCGCCGACCACGGCGGCTACGTCAAGCGCATGCAGGCGGCGGTCAAGGCGATCGGCGGCGACGACGTCGACCTCGACGTCAAGCTGGTGCAACTCGTGAAGCTGCTGCGCGCCGGCGAGCCGGTGAAGATGTCGAAGCGCGCCGGCGAGTTCATCACGCTGCGCGAAGTGGTGGCCGAAGTCGGGCGCTCGGCCGTGCGCTTCGACATGCTCTACCGCAAGAACGACGCGCCGCTCGACTTCGATCTCGCCAAGGTCATCGAGCACACGCGCGAGAACCCGGTGTTCTACGTCCAGTACGGCCACGCCCGCGGTGAGTCGATCTTCCGCAACGCGCGCGTCGAGATCCCTGAGCTGCCGGCGGACAAAATCGAGCGCGCGGCCTGGCTTAAGGACGCCGACGTTTCCAAACTGAGCGATCCAGGCGAGCAGGCGATCCTGCGCCGCATCGCGCTCTATCCGCGGCTGATCGAGGCGGCGGCGCTGGCGCACGAGCCGCACCGGGTCGCCTTCTACCTGTACGAGCTGGCGAGCGAGTTCCACGGCCACTGGACGCGCGGAAAAGACTTGCCTCATTTACGCTTCATTATCCAGAATGATCCAGAAACGACCAAGGCGCGGCTCGCCCTGGTGCAGGGGATCGTCACCGTACTCGCCTCGGGGCTCGCGCTGCTCGGGGTCGATGCACCGGAAGAAATGCGATAGGCCTCGCCCGCCGGGCTGCGCTAGCCGCGGCTTTTTCGCGCTTCGTGCGAGGACGCGCTCTTAATTTTCGGGGACCGAATGGCGGACGACCATAGCCAGCGACCTTACCGTTCCAGCGAGTCGATTGCCCGTGCGGGGCAGGGCAAACCCGCCCCGTCCGGCGGCGATCCGCTGGCGGAGCTGGCGCGCCTGATCGGCCAAAGCGACCCGTTCGGCGAATTCAGCCGCGAAAATGCCCGCCGTGCCGGGGGCACGCCGCCGCGCGCCGAATCGCCGGCCTATGCCGCGCCGGCTGCACCACCCGTCGCGCCAAAGGCGCCCCAGCAGGATTACTACGCCGCGCCGTCGCTGCAGGCCCCGACTTATGCCTCTCAGGACTATACGCAGCCGGCCCCCGCTGAGCCGGCTTATGCGCAGCCGGCTTACACTCAGCCCACCTATGGCCAGCAGACCTACGCCCAGCAGGGTCAACAGGGCTATGCCGCGACTGATGCTGGCGCGTCCGGCTACGAGCACGCCGACCATCAATATCCGGGCAACCCGCCGTACAACGCCGAGGAGCAGGACTTCTACGACGACGTGCCGCCGTCGCGGCGGCGCGGGAGCGTGCTGGTTATCGCCGGCATTTTCGCGCTTGCCATCCTCGGCACCGCTGGTGCCTTCGGCTACCGCGCGCTGTTCGGATCGTCGTCCTCGGGTTCGCCGCCGCCGGTGATCAAGGCCGAGACCGCGCCAAGCAAGATCGTGCCGGCCACCGCCAAGGACGCCCAGTCCAACAAGCTCATCACCGACCGCGTCACCGGCCCGCAGGGCGAGAAGCTCGTCTCGCGCGAGGAGATCCCGGTCAGCCGCCCGCCGCTGAGCCCCGACAATTCGGCCGGCAACGCCACCGGCGGCACGCAGTCGGCGCCGCTCGGCAGCGGCGTCACGGGCGAACCGAAGAAGATCCGCACCATCGCCATCCATCCGGACCAGAACCCCTTGGCCGAAGGGCCGTCGATCGCCTCGGCCGCGCCGCCGCAGCGCGCGGCCAGCGCCCCGCCGCCGGCCGAGCCGCCGGTGCGTCAGGTCCAGACCCGGCCGGTGCCGCAGGCTGCCGCGCCAGCGGCTGCGCCGGCCAATGCGCCACTCTCGCTCAATCCCAACGCACAAGCCGCACGCGCCAGCGCGCCGGCCCGCACCGCCTCGGTGGCGCCGACCCAAGCCGCGCCGAGCAGTGGCGGCACCGCCTACGCCGTCCAGGTCACCTCGCAACGCAGCGAGGCCGAGGCCCAGGCCGCCTTCCGCAGCCTGCAGGCCAAATACGCCGCCCAGCTCGGCGGCAAGCCGTCGTTCATCCACAGGGTCGATCTGGGCGCCAAGGGAACCTATTACCGCGCCATGGTGGGCCCGTACGGCAATCAGAATGCGGCTTCCGAGCTGTGCGCGAGCCTGAAGGCCGCCGGCGGGCAGTGCATCATCCAGAAGAATTGACGACCCTAGGGTTGACCCTCGGCGAAGGCGCGGGCTAATCCGCGTCGATGACGGCGCGCGCATTCATCACCGGCCTGGCAGGGCTGACCATCACGGCCAATGAGCGCGCCTTTCTCCGCGAGGCGCAACCTTGGGGCCTGATCGTCTTCAAGCGCAACGTTAGCACGCCGGAACAACTCTCTGAACTGACTCAGTCTTTTCGCGATGCAGTCGGCCGGGAAGCGCCTGTGCTGGTGGACCAGGAGGGCGGCCGCGTGCAGCGCCTCGGGCCGCCGCATTGGCCGGTCTATCCGCCCGGCGCGCGCTACGGCGAGCTCTATGACCGCGAGCCGGCCTCCGGGCTCGCTGCCGCGCGGTTGGCCGGTCATCTCATTGCCGCTGACCTCAAAGCCGTCGGTATTGACGTCGATTGCCTGCCGATCGCCGACGTTCCGGTGGTGGGCGGCGACCCGGTGATCGGCGACCGCGCCTACGGCAGCACGCCGGCCAAGGTGGCGGCGATTGCCGCCGCGGTCGCCCAAGGACTGCTCGCCGGCGGCGTTCTGCCGGTGCTCAAGCATCTGCCGGGCCACGGCCGCGCCACCGCCGACAGCCACCACCAGCTGCCGGTGGTCGATACCGACCGTGCCACCCTGGAAGCGACCGATTTCGCGGCGTTCCGGCCGCTCGCCGGCCTGCCGCTCGGCATGACCGCACATGTTGTGTTTAGCGCCATTGACCGCCTCGCGCCGGCCACCACTTCGGTCACAATGGTGCAACAAGTGATTCGCGGCTTCATCGGGTTCCGGGGCCTGCTGATGAGTGACGACGTGTCGATGAACGCCCTCGCGGGCAGCCTCGCCGAGCGCAGCCGCGCCGCGCTCGCCGCCGGCTGCGACGTGGTGCTGCACTGCAATGGCGACCTGAACGAGATGGTTGAGGTCGCGGGTGCCTCGCCGATGCTCATGGGCGAAGCGGCCCGGCGCGCCGACGCGGCCTTGGCCGCGCGGGTTGCGCCGGAAGACTTCGACGTCGCCGCCGCCCGCACGACTTTCAACGCCATGGTCGGCGCTACGCCGGCCGCGCACCGGACGATGTCATGACCGCCGAGGAATTTGCCGACTTAGAGGCCGACCGCGCCGAAACCGAACCGGCGATGATCGTCGACGTCGAGGGCTACGAGGGCCCGCTCGATCTGCTCTTGGTGCTGGCGCGCCAACAGAAAGTCGATCTCGCCAAGATCTCCATCCTGGCGCTGGCCGACCAGTACCTCGGTTTCATCGAGGCCGCGCGCAAGCTGCGGCTCGAGCTCGCCGCCGACTATCTGGTGATGGCGGCCTGGCTCGCCTACCTGAAGTCGCGCCTGCTGCTGCCGGCGGAAGCGCCGGGCGAGGGCCCGAGCGCCGAGGACATGGCGCTGGCGCTTGCCAACCGCCTGCGCCGGCTGGAGGCGATCCGCGACGCGGCCACCAAGCTGATGGACCGTCCGCAACTCAACCGCGACGTGTTCGGACGCGGCGCGCCGGAGCCGATCGCCGAGGTCAAGCAGCCGGAATGGTCGGCGACGCTGTACGACCTGCTGTCGGCCTATGCCACGCAGCGCCAGCGCACCGTGATGTCGCGCGTGCGCTTCAAGCAGCGCACCGTCTGGTCGCTGGCCGAGGCGCGCGCCACGCTGGAGCGGCTGATCGGGCAGTCGACCGACTGGTCGCGCGTCGACGAGTTTCTCATCAGCTACGCGGTCGAGCCGTCGCAGGTCGCGACCGTGTTCGCCTCGTCGTTTGCCTCCGCGCTCGAACTGGTGCGCGAGGGCGTCGCCGAGATTCACCAGAAAGAATCGTTTTCGCCGCTCTACATGCGCAAGCGCGTCGCCGCGACCGGCGGCGGCACGGCGCACGACGTCGAAGAGAACGTTTAGAAGAAACGCCTGAAGAACTTGGAATAAGGAGACGTTGCCGATGGCGAGCGTGGCCCCGAAGCTCGAGATCGTTCACAGCGATGAGCCGGCGCAGACTGTGACCGAACAACCCACCGAGCCTGAGACGCGCCCGGAGGCGCTGCGGCTGCTCGAAGCCTTGCTGTTCGCCGCCGGCGAGCCGCTCGACGAGGCGACGCTGTCAAAGCAACTGCCGAACGGCGTCAACGTCAAGGAAGCGCTGGCGCGGCTGCAGGCCGAATACGCGACGCGCGGCGTCAATCTGGTGCGCATCGGCAAGAAGTGGACGTTCCGCACCGCCGGCGATCTGTCGTGGCTCCTGACCAAGCACACCGTCGAGACGCGCAAGCTGTCGCGCGCCGCGATCGAGACGCTGGCGATCATCGCCTATCACCAGCCGGTGACGCGCGCCGAGATCGAGGAGATCCGCGGCGTGCAGACCGCGGGCGGCACGCTCGACGTGCTGCTCAAGACCGCCTGGATCCGTCCGCGCGGGCGCCGCAAGGTGCCGGGCCGGCCGATCACCTACGGCACCACCGAGGCGTTCCTGTCGCATTTCGGGCTGGAGGAGGTCGGCGATCTGCCCGGCCTCGAAGAGCTCAAGGGCGCCGGCCTGTTCGAAGGCGGCATGCCGGGCGGCTTCGCCGTGCCGGTGCCCTCCGACGACTCGACGCTGCGCGACGACGAGGACCCGCTCGAGCCGGGCGATCTCGACCTCGGGCTGGCGCCGTCCAGTGAGTCAGCGGAGGCCGAGCCTGCCGCGCGAGCGCCCGGCGAAGGCGAGAGCGAGAGTTAAGTTTTCTGTCATTCCGG
>CAYJPU010000041.1:0-3347 GCA_964372105.1 uncultured Undibacter sp. | reverse complement strand
ATTCCGGATCCAGTGCGGAGCTTGTCATCGGGCCGCGCTTCGCGCGGACCCGTTGGCGCCGTCCCGGAATGACGGTGGAAGGCGAAATCGAGGTTAATTCCGCTATTTAGGCGGAAACCGGGGCGGCAAGGGTCGCCCGGAAGTCCTTGTTTTTGCCGCTTCCGGGGCCTAGTTTCTACCCGAAACACAAGGCGGGACTTGGTCGGGCCATAACCGAAAGGTCTTGGCTGAAAGTTCGTCGCCGCGGAGGGTTACCAGATGGGTTCGTTGAGCATTTGGCACTGGATGATCGTCATCGTGGTCGTGCTGCTGCTGTTCGGGCGCGGCAAGATCTCGGACCTGATGGGCGACGTCGCGGGCGGCATCAAGGCCTTCAAGAAGGGCATGGCGGAAGACGACACCGCCAAGGCCGAGCCGCCGAAGAGCATCGACGCCGCGGCCGCCGCGCCCAAAACCGACACCAAGACGGAAGCCGAACGCCGCGCCGAAAGCGTGCGTTCCTGAGCCGCGCGGGCGCGTGCCGGCCGACGCCGCGGTTTGTGAACCGCGCGGGAAGTTGAGCTAATCCATGTTCGACATCGGTTGGTCCGAGCTCGTCGTCATCGGCATCGTCGCGCTGATCGCGATCGGGCCGAAGGAGCTGCCGGGCGTGCTGCGCTCGATGGGGCAGTGGATGGGCAAGATCCGCCGCATGTCGGCGGAGTTCCAGGGTCAGTTCCAGGAGGCGTTGCGCGAAGCCGAGGTCGCCGACCTGAAAAAGCAGGCCGAAGACCTGACCAGTTCGGTGTCGAGTTCGGTCTCCAGCTTCACCCATTTCGATCCGCTCGCGACGCCCGCGGCCGACACATCTGCCACCGACACACTTTCGACCGACACCGCCTTGGCGAGCGCCGACGCGCCGCCGGACGCCGCAGCGCAGGCGGCGCCTGACGAGCTGCCGGCGCCGGCCGAGCAGGTGACGGTCGACGTGCCGCTGCCCGAGCCGCCGCCCGTGACCAGCGCCGACTTTGCGCCGGCGACCACGCCCGAGCCGCCGCCGGTCAAGACCGCCGGGGGCGGGGCATGAGCCACGAAGACATCGAGGCGACCAAAGCGCCGTTGATGGAGCACCTGATCGAGCTGCGCTCGCGGCTGATCAAGGCGCTGCTGGCCTTCGGCCTGGCGTTCGCGCTGTGCTTCGTGTTCGCCAAGGACATCTACAACATCCTGGTCTGGCCGTTCGTGTGGATCGCGGGTCCTGAGAACTCCAAGTTCATCTACACCGCGCTGCTCGAGTACTTCGTCACGCAGTTGAAGCTCGCGATGTTCGGCGCGGCCTTCCTGGCGTTCCCGGTGATCGCGGCGCAGATCTACATGTTCGTGGCGCCGGGCCTCTACCGTCACGAGCGTAAGGCGTTCCTGCCGTATCTGGTGGCGACGCCGTTCTTCTTCGCGCTCGGCGCCGCGCTGGTCTACTTCCTGGTGCTGCCGATGCTGGTGCGCTTCTCGCTCGGCATGCAGCAGACCGGCAACCCGAACGAAGCCTCGATCGCGCTGATGCCGAAGGTCGGCGAATATCTGTCGCTGATGATGTCGCTGATCTTGGCCTTCGGCGTCGCGTTCCAGTTGCCGGTGATCCTGACGCTCTTGGGCCGCGTCGGCATCGTCACCTCGGCGCAGCTCAAGGCCAAGCGGCGCTATTTCATCGTCGGCGCCTTCGTGCTCGCCGCCGTGCTGACGCCGCCCGACGTGATCAGCCAGCTCTCGCTCGCGCTCCCGCTGCTGGTCCTCTACGAGGGCTCGGTCTGGTCGGTGCGCCTGGTCGAGAAACGGGCGCAGACCGACGCCGCGGCAAAGGCCGCGAAGGCCGCCGAAACGCCGGCGGCGTGAGCCAAAGCGCGGCGGATTTAATACAGATTATCAAGGTATTTTATCGTCCGTCGCGCGCGCACGCGCCGCGTTGTGACAGTTTAATTTTTAATTTGCACCTTGCGGGGTATGCAATTCACAGGACACCCGCGTACCAGGGCGTCACGGCGGAACGCCGGTCAGGAATTGTCGGATGTCGGGGGACACTCAAGCGCTGCTTTCCGAGCTCGACGGCGCGCTGCGCAACGTGTCGCGCACCCGTCACCTGGACATGCTGCGGCAGATGACCGACCTGTTCCTCGCGCAGGCCGCGTCCTACACGGCCGAGCAGGTCGCGCTGTTCGACGCCGTCATCAAGCGGCTGTCGCAGAACATCTCGTCGCGCGACCTGATCGAACTGAGCGCACGGCTGGCGGCGCTCGACGGCGCGCCCGAAGACACCGTCGTGCACTTGTCGGAGAGCGACGACATCGCGGTGTCCGGACCGGTGCTCGAACGCTCGAACGTGCTCAACGACAGCGTGCTGGTCGGCATCGCCAAGTCCAAGAGCCAGGGCCACCTGCTGGCGATCGCCGGCCGCAGCCACATCGCCGACGTCGTCACCGACGTGCTGGTCGACCGCGGCGACACCGCGGTGCGCCACAAGGTCATCGCCAACGAGGGCGCGGCGTTCTCCGAGTTCGGCTTCGCCCGCCTGGTCAGCGCCGCCAGCAAGGACAAGAAGCTGGCCGAAATGGTCTCCCAGCGGGAGGATATTCCGGCGGAACTGCAATCCTTCCTTGAGATGTCGCTGGCCTCGTAACCCGACTTTGTCATTCCGGGACTGCCCGAAGGGCAGGACCCGGAGTCCAGCCGCAATCTGATTGTCCTTTTCTGGATTTCGGTGCGCTCGCGCCCCGGAATGACGGGCCCCTTGTGCCGGGCATCCCGCTTAGGTAGGCAACGCCTTGCCCGTGCTTCGCGCCGGTAAGGTGGACCGCCATGTACGACATCAAATGGATCAGCGCTCATCCTGACGCCTTCGACCGCGGCCTGACGCGGCGCGGGCTTGAGCCTTTGTCCGGCAAGCTGCTGGCGCTCGACGAAAAGCGCCGCGCCGCCATCACCGCCTACGAGCAGGCGCAGGCGCGCCGCAACAGCGCGTCGAAGGAAATCGGCGAGGCCAAGAAGACCAAGGACGAGGCCCGCGCCAACGCGCTGATGGCCGAGGTCGCCGCGCTCAAGACCACCATGCCGGCGCTCGAAGACGAGCAGAAGAAGTACGCCGCCGAGCTCGACGCGGCGCTGGCGCAGATCCCCAACACGCCGCTCGACGAAGTGCCCGACGGCGCCGACGAGCACGGCAACGTCGAGCATCACACCTCCGGCACCAAGCGCAGCTACAGTTTCACGCCCAAGCAGCATTTCGAGCTGGGCGAAGCGCTAGGCCAGATGGACTTCGAGCTGGCCGCCAAACTGTCCGGCGCGCGCTTCGTGGTGTTGCAGAAGGGCCTGGCGCG
>CAYJPU010000040.1:15662-18466 GCA_964372105.1 uncultured Undibacter sp. | reverse complement strand
CTAGAACAATCGACACGACCGCAGCCACGCCGCCTGCTGGTGATCCCGACCAGCCGCGACGCGCGCGGCCACGGCACCACCGGCTCTGCCAAGTTCTACAAGGCGCAATTGATGGAATTGCTGCGGGACGCGCCGCGACGCACGGCCTAGCGCCAGTTGTGCGCGCGGCCTCGGGCGAGATCGACACAAAAAGTTCACCCGCATGTCGGGTTCCATTTACCGCCAAGCCTCTGGCATCTTTCGCGAAATCGCCCCATTCCCGCCCCGCTAACCGCACATCCCCTGCCTATCAGCGGCCCCGGCCGGGGGGCCAAAAAAGCCGGAGACTGACTGAATGCTTGGACGACTGACCGCCGCGCTCTGCGGCGTTGCGATGCTGTTTGCCTTGGCGCCCGCGGCGCAGGCGCAATCCGGCATCGCCTCGATCTACGGCTACAGCGGCGGCAAGACCGCCAGCGGCGAACGCGCCGCGCCGGGCGGGCTCACCGCCGCGCATCGCACGCTGCCGTTCGGCACGCATGTGCGCGTCACCAACACGCGCAACGGCCGCAGCGTCGTCGTGCGCATCAACGATCGCGGGCCCTTCGTGCGCGGCCGCGTCATCGATCTCACGCCGGCCGGCGCCCGCGCGCTCGGCTTCTCGGGCCTGACGCCGGTGACGCTGGAGCGCGTCAACGGCTAGCCTCCCGCCATCGCTTTCGCTACTAAGGAAAGCGATGGACATTCAATCGGCAGCATACGTGCGCGTATTGGTTGCGGGGGTCGCGTGACTTCCGAACCGATGCGTACGAAAACGGACGTCCTGGTGATCGGCTCCGGCGCCGCCGGCATGTACGCCGCGATCGAGGCGGCGCGCGGCGGCTGCAACGTGCTGCTCGCCGACCGCAGCCTGATCGGCCGCGGCGGCGCCACCGTGATGGCGCAGATGACGGTCGCCGTCGCGCTCGGCGCCGAGACGCCCGACCATTGGCGTCACCATTACGACGACACGCTCAAGGCCGGCCGCGGCCTGTGCAACGCCGACCTGGCGCGCCTGCTGTGCGAGGAAGGCCCCGACTGCATCCGCGCTCTGGACGAATGGGGCGTCGGCTGGGCCCGCAAGGACGGCCACATCACGCAGGCGATGGCGCCGGGCCACGACCGGCCGCGCTGCGTCTATGTCGATTTCCTCAACACCGGCCCGGCCGTGTCGAAGACAATGCGCACGGTGGTGAACAAGATCGCGGGCATCCGCCGCGCCGGCGACCTGTGCATCGTCGATCTGTTGCGCGACGGCGGCGACATCGTCGGCGCCATGGCGCTGCATCTCGGCACCGGCAAGCCGGTCGTCATCAACGCCAAGGCCACCGTCATCGCCACCGGCGGCCTGACGCGGCTCTATCGCCGCAACAGCGCGTCGTCGAACATGGGCGGCGACGGCTACGCGCTGGCGTTGCGCGCCGGCGCGTCGCTGGTCGACATGGAGTTCGTGCAGTTCTTCCCGATCGGCCACCTGGCGCCGCGGCTGATCGGCATGGACCCGATCATGTGGGACCCGTTCCGCTACAAGCTGGGCGGCCGGCTGCTCAACAATCGCGGCGAAGAGTTCACCAAGACCTACGGCGTCGCCGAGGACGGCAAATACGTCATCACACGCGACGCCGGCAGCTACGCCATCCTGAAGGAAGTCGAAGCCGGGCGCGGCTCGCCGCACGGCGGCGTTTATCTCAGCTTCCAGCATTGCCCGGACGCGGCCTTGCGCGCGGCCTTCGGGCCGATCATCGACCGGCTCGCCGCCAACGGCATCGACCTGACCAAGACCGCCGTCGAAGTCGCGCCGATCGCGCATTACCACATGGGCGGCATCGCCGCCGACGCGACGATGAGCGTTGGTCTGCCCGGCCTTTTCGCCGCCGGTGAAGCGGTCGGCGGCGCCAACGGCGCCAACCGGCTGTCGGGCAACGCCATCACCGAGGCCTTCGTGTTCGGCCGCCAAGCCGGCCGCAGCGCAGCCGCTTACGCCAAGCCGATCAACGCCGTGCCGGACCGCGCCGACAACACCGACGCGCTGCTCGATTTCCTCAACGCCGCGCCGCCGGCGCGCGACCTGAACACCGCCGAGATGCTGCAGAGCCTGCAGGCCACCATGCAGGACGACGTCGGCGCGTTGCGCAACGGCGCGGGGCTGACGCGCGCGCTCGGCGAGATCGACCGGCTGACGTTAGCGCTCGGCGATGCGCCGCCCGGCGACGGCCGGGGCTTCGACATGCGGCGGATCGACTGGCTCGACCTGCGCAACATGCTGACCGTGGCGCGCACGGTGACGGAAGCGGCGTTGGCGCGCACCGAATCGCGCGGCGCGCAGCAGCGCGAGGATTATCCGCAAGCGTCGCCGGCCTGGGCGGTCAACCAGTTCGTCACGCTACGCGACGGCCGCGTCACGGTCACGCGCGCGGCCTCTAAAGCAGAAGCATCATGACCGAGCAGGCGACGCTCATCATCTGGCGCGGCAACGACGCGGCGGCCGGCCGCTGGGAGAGCCACGACGTGCCGTTCGAGCACGGCCAGTCGGTGCTCGACGGCCTGCGCTGGATCCGCGTCAACCGCGACCCGACGCTGGCGATCCGCTTCTCCTGCATCAACGCCAACGCCTGCAAGGAGTGCATGATCGAGCTGGACGGCAAGACCGTCTACGCCTGCACCGCGCGGCTCGAGCCGCGCGAGATGAAGCTCGCGCCGTTGTCGAACAAGAAGCTGGTGCGCGACCTGGTGACCGAGATCGCCCCGCCGGCCGAGCGGTTTACGGGACCGTGACCTCGCTGCGC
>CAYJPU010000040.1:3243-15562 GCA_964372105.1 uncultured Undibacter sp. | reverse complement strand
CCCACAAGAGCGGCGCGAAATGTTGAACGCTGAATGTCGTTCCGGATTCCGGGCCCGGCGCCCAAGCGCCGTCCCGGAATGACCGTGCGCTTTACTGCTCGATCTTGACGCCGACCTTGCGGATCAGGTCGCCCATGCGGGCGGTTTCGGCATCGATCAGCGTCTTGAACTCGGCGGCGCTGCCGCCGACCGGCGCGACGTAGATCTTCTCGAAACTGGCGCGATAGGCCGGCTGCTGCGAGATCGCCTTGGCCTCGGCGGCGAGCTTGTCGAGGATCGGTTGCGGCGTGCCGGCCGGCGCCATCAGGCCGAACCAGCCGACGAAGGTGAGGTCCTTGTAGCCGAGCTCCTTGGTGGTCGGCACGTCCGGCAGCGCGGCGACGCGCGTCGGGCCGGTCACCGCCAGCGCCTTCAGCTTGCCGGTCGCGAGCAGGCCGGTGATCGGCGGCACGCCGGCCACCACCATGTCGACGCGGCCGCCCATCACGTCCTGGAACGCGGTCGGAAAGGCGCGATACGGCACATGCGTCATGTTGAGCTTTTCCGCGTCCTTCAAGAGCTCGCCGAGGAGATGCAAGTTGGTGCCGACGCCGGGCGAAGCGAAGGTGAAGGTGCGGCCCTTCTTCGAGGCCTCGATGAGTTCCTTCAGCGTGTTGATGCCGAGCGAGGGCGCGACCACGAAGGCGTTGTCGATGGTGCCCAAGAGCGAGATCGGCACCAGCGCCTTGTTCGGGTCGAAGCCGCGCTTGGGATAGAGATGGCCGAGCACCGCGTTGGTATCCTTGCCGCCCAGGAACAGCGTGTAGCCGTCCGGCTTCTGCGCGGCGGCGTATTCGGTGCCGAGCAGGCCGCCGGCCCCTAACTTGCTTTCGACCACCACCGGCTGCTTGAGGCGCTGCGACAGCGCGTCGGCGAACTGGCGCGCGACGATGTCGGGCGTGGTGCCGGCGGCGTAGGGGCAGACGATGGTGACGGTGCGCGACGGATAGGCTTCCTGCGCGGCGGCCGGAACGGCGAGCACGAGCAGCGCGGCAAAGATCATGCGGATCATAGACGTTCTCCCCTGACGATTTTTTTCTTGGCCGGCGGGCACGACCGCCGCTGGTGGTCGAAAATTTTTCACAGGTTCAGTTGAAAGTCCATACTTATATCTTTTAACGCGACGCGGGCCCCGGCGGCGGGCGTCGTGGCCCACCCGCGCGGTGGCAAGGAAATAAGAACTCTGTAACAACTGTTACAAAGTCGCCGCGAGGTTGCTCAATATCAACACACTGCAGCCGCGATCAGTAATATAAAAAATGGCGTTGGCATCAGCGACAAGCCCCAATGACCAAGCCCATCGATTCCAAAGAACACATCGACATCCATGCCGCCCTCGACTTGGGGGCCGTGTCCGCGTCACGCTGGACGAAGTATCGCAAGCCGCTCGTCGCGGCGGCCGCCATGGCCGTGCTCGCGCTCCTTGCAGCGTACTGGCTGTTGGGCGGCCGCGCGAACGGCATACGCTACGTCACCGAACCGGTGACGCGCGGCAACCTGATTGTCATCGTCACCGCCACCGGCTCGGTGCAGCCGACCAAAAAGGTGGACGTCTCCAGCGAGCTGTCGGGCACGGTGCGCAACGTGTTCGTCGACTACAATTCGCCGGTGAAGGCCGGCCAGGTGCTGGCCCAGCTCGACACCGACAAGCTGGTCGCGACGCTGAATAGCGCGCGCGCCAAGCTCGCGGCAGCGAAGGCAAAGGTGGCGGAAACCGAAGTGACCGCCGGCGAGAAAGAGCGCGAACTCGCCCGCAATGCCACGCTCGCCAAGACCCAGGCCGTGTCGGCGCGCGACCACGACCAGGCGCTGGCGGCCCGCGACCGCGCCGTCACCGCGCTGGAAAGCGCGCGCGCCGACGTGAAGGTTGCGGAAGCGGACATGCAGATCAACGAGACCAATCTCACCAAGGCTTCGATCGTCTCGCCCATCAACGGCGTCATCCTGACGCGCAGTGTCGATCCGGGCCAGACGGTCGCCTCCTCGCTGCAGGCGCCGGTTCTGTTTTCCATCGCCGAAGACCTCAAGCAGATGGAGCTGCGCGTCGATGTCGACGAAGCCGATGTCGGCAAAGTGCGCATCGCCCAGGCCGCCTCCTTCGGCGTCGACGCTTTTCCCGAGCGCAAGTTTCCCGCCACCATCCGCGACGTGCGCTACGCTTCCGAAACGACGCAGGGTGTCGTCACCTACAAGGCGGTGCTCGACATCGACAATTCGGAATTGCTTTTGCGGCCGGGTATGACTGCGACCGCCGAGATCAGGGTCACCGAGGTCAAAGACGCGCTTCTGGTTCCCAATGCCGCTTTGCGCTATTCGCCGCCCGCAACCGATACGGGCAGCGGCAGCCTGCTCAGCCGCTTCCTGCCGGGGCCGCCGCGCTTCCGCGCCGCCGCCCCGCGCGAGGAAACGGGCCACAACCGCAACGTATGGGTCTTGCGCAATGACGAGCCGGCATCGCTGCGCATTGTCATCGGCGCGACCGACGGCAAACGCACCGAAGTGCAGAGCGGCGACTTGCAGGCCGGTCAGGCGGTAATCCTCGATCAGACGACGAGCAAGTGACGGGGGCGACGCCGTGACCGACGCCGCGCCATCGCCGCCGCTGCTCCAGTTTCGTTCGGTCAGCAAAGTCTACGGGACCGGCGCGGCGGCTGTGCACGCGCTCAACAATGTCAACCTGACCATCGAGAGTGGAGAGTTCGTCGCCATCATGGGGCCGTCCGGCTCCGGCAAGTCGACCGCCATGAACATCCTCGGTTGCCTCGATACGCCGACCTCCGGCGACTATCTGTTCCAGGGCGTCGAGGTCGGCCGGCTGCCGCAGAACCAGCGCGCGCTCATCCGCCGCCATCTGCTCGGCTTCGTGTTCCAGGGCTTCAACCTGCTCGCCCGCACCACCGCGCTGGAGAATGTCGAATTGCCGCTGATCTATCGCGGCCTGCCGGCGGCGGAACGCAAGAAGCTAGCCGCCCGCGCACTCGACCGCGTCGGACTCACCGGGCGCGGCCACCACACCTCGGGCGAGTTGTCCGGCGGGCAGCAGCAGCGCGTAGCGATCGCGCGCGCCATTGTCACCGATCCGGTCGTGCTGCTCGCCGACGAGCCGACCGGCAATCTCGACACCAAGACCAGTCGCGAGATCATGGACCTCGTCACCAGCCTCAACCGCGACCAGGGCATGACCGTGGTGATGGTGACGCACGAAAACGACATTGCCGCCTATGCGCGCCGCATTCTGCGCTTCGTCGACGGCAAGCTCGAAAGCGACACTCTCAACAACCAGCAGGCCGCCTGATGCTGTTCGAAGTCATCCGGCTGGCATTCCAGGCGATCCGGCGCAACCCGCTACGCTCGTTCCTGACCGTGCTCGGCATCGTCATCGGCGTCGGCGCCGTCATCGCCATGGTGACCATCGGCAACGGCACCACCGCCAAGGTGACCGCCGACCTCGCCAAACTCGGTTCCAACCTCTTGTCGGTAAGCCCCGGACAGCTGGGGCCCGGCCGCGCGAGCGCGGACGCCAAGGCCTTCAATGCCCGCGACATCGAAGTGATGAAGACCCAGCTCAACGGCATCAAGGCGGCCGCGCCGGTCTCGCAGAAATCCGTCACGCTCGTTTATGGCTCCGAGAGCCGCACGACGCCGGTCACCGGAACCGACAACGACTATTTCATCACCCAGGACTGGCAGATGGTCTCCGGGCGCCAGTTCTTCGACAACGAGATCCGCGGCGGCCGCGCCGCGTGCATCATCGGCACCACCGTCCGCAACAAGCTGTTCGGGCCGGTCGATCCGCTCAACCGCAGCATCCGGGTCGGCAACGTATCCTGCGAGATCATCGGCGTGCTCGAGACCAAGGGCCAGTCGAGCTTCGGCACCGACCAGGACGACATCGTGCTGATGCCCCTGCGCACCTTCCAACGGCGACTGGCCGGCAACACCGATATCAACCGCGTCATGGTCTCGGCCAAGGACGGCGTGGAAACCGCCAAAGTGCAAAGCGACATCGAGCGCATGCTGCGCGAGCGCCGCAATATTGGTCCCGGCAAGGAGGACGACTTTTCGGTCCACGACATGAAGCAGATCGCGCAGGCGACCGCCGGGACCACCGCCATGCTGACCGCGCTCTTGGGCGCGGTGGCGGCGGTGAGTCTGCTGGTCGGCGGCATCGGCATCATGAACATCATGCTGGTGTCGGTCACCGAGCGCACCCGCGAGATCGGCATCCGGCTGGCGATCGGCGCGCTGGAGCGCCAGGTGTTGTCGCAGTTCCTGGTCGAAGCCGTGGTGCTGTCGCTGTTCGGCGGGCTCGTCGGCATCGTACTGGGCCTTGGTCTGGCGTTCGCCGCCACGCGCGCCTTGCAGGTGCCGTTCACGGTGGATGCTCAGATCATGATCGTAGCCTTCGTCTTCTCCGCGCTGGTGGGGATCGTGTTCGGCTATTTCCCCGCCCGCCGCGCCGCCCGCCTTGATCCGATCGAGGCGCTAAGGCACGAGTAAGTGCGGCTGGCGTTTGCTTTTGGCCTGACGCTGGCCGCTATGTGCCCTCAGCCTTGGCACATTAAAGACGTCTTCGCCGGCCGCTCGGCTTGTCGCGAACGGCAAGGCGTGCCCATGACGGCGCGGCAATAGGCATGCTAAACACCCGGCGCCATCAACACGCTCCGCCGGGACCATGCTCAAAACGCCTGATTTAAAAGACTTCCGCCGCATCGTCGTGAAGGTCGGCTCCTCGCTGCTGGTCGACGCCGCCGCCGGCGGCCTCAAGCGCGACTGGCTGACCGGCCTCGCGCTCGACGTCGCCGGCCTGCACAGGCAAGGCCGCGACGTGCTGGTGGTGTCGTCCGGCGCCATCGCGCTTGGCCGCGCCGTGCTGTCGCTGCCGCGCGGACCGCTCAAGCTGGAGGAAGCGCAGGCCGCCGCCGCCGTCGGGCAGATCGCGCTGGCGCGCGCCTGGGCCGAGGCGCTCGGGGCGCACGGCATCACCGCCGGCCAGGTGCTGGTCACGCTCGGCGACACCGAAGAGCGCCGGCGTTACCTCAACGCGCGCTCGACCATCGCCAAGCTCTTGGAATGGCGCTGCGTGCCGGTGATCAACGAGAACGACACCGTCGCCACCTCCGAGATCCGCTACGGCGACAACGACCGGCTGGCCGCGCGCGTCGCCACCATGACGAGCGCGGACCTTTTGGTGCTGCTGTCGGACATCGACGGGCTCTACGACAAGCCGCCGGTGCCGGGCAGCGACGCCAGACTGGTGCCGGTGGTGCAGCGCATCTCGCCGGAGATCGAGGCGATGGCCGGGGCGTCGGGCTCGGAGCTGTCGAAAGGCGGCATGGTGACCAAGATCGAGGCGGCCAAGATCGCCACCACCGCCGGCACGCATATGGTGATCGCCTCCGGCCACGTGCAGCGACCGTTGCAGCGCATCGCCGACGGCGCGCCCTGCACGTGGTTTCTGACGCCGGCCAATCCGGTGACGTCACGCAAGAAGTGGATCGCCGGCTCACTGGAGCCGCGCGGCGCGGTGCACATCGATGCCGGCGCGGTGCGCGCGCTGCGCTCCGGCAAGAGCCTGCTGCCGGCCGGCGTGGTGAAGGTCGATGGCAGCTTCGAGCGCGGCGACGCCGTCGTCGTGCGCGGGCCGGACGGCGCCGAGATCGGCCGCGGCCTGATCGCCTACGACGCGGCCGACGCCGACAAGATCAAGGGTCTGTCGTCGGCCGACGTGCGCGAGCTCCTCGGCTACGAAGGCCGCACCGAGATGGTGCACCGGGACGATCTGGCGCTCGGCGGCGAGTGACGGCCGACTCGGGCGGCGAGCATGCGGCTGGCACGCGACGTTTTGGCCCATTGCCGGTCGCGGCTTAAACACGTTCAATCAATGTACAAAGCCGCGGGCGCTGGACTGCCCATCTTCCTGCACCCCATCCGGCGTATTCGCGGCCTGTGGAAGCACCGACAACCACAACTACCCCCAGGGGCCCTTCGGGGTCCCTTTTTTTGGCGATCGGGTGGTTAGGCCGCCCGGCGCTTGGCCTTGCGGCGTACCGGCGCGCGCACCGGCTGCGGCGGCAGCCGCACTTTGGTGCCGTCGGGGAACTCGATGTAACGCTTCACGTCGCCGTCGCGGCCTTCGACCACGAATTTGGTGCCGACCGGAAAACGGCTCGGAAGCCGACTGAGACGATACGCCATCACTTCCTCCAGGCGCAGGACCCGCCAAACAGGGGGTAAAAAGCCTGCGCACTCCACGGTTGCCCTCACCTTGCCAACGCGATGTGCAGGTCAATTGACGGGTGTCGCCTGCCGTCGCGTTTTCCACGCTGTCCCCGTTATCCCCAGGCCGGGTTGCTGCTATGCCGCGCCGGACCCCACCTCGCGGCCGGAACTGCGACGTGTTAGGTAAGCCCCTCAAGGACCGGGGTTACGGACGTCTGCGACAATGACCGCGCCGCTGAAAAGCATCGAGGGAACGGGCGATATCGCCGCCATGATGGCGGATATCGGCCGCCGGGCGCGCGCGGCCGCGCAGGTGCTGGCGCTCAGCCCGACGGCGCAGAAGGACCGCGCTTTGGCCGCCATGGCGGTTGCGGTGCGGGCGCAGAAGGCGGCGATCCTGGCCGCCAATGCCGAGGACATCAGCGAGGCCAAGGCGGCCGGCGCGGACCAGGCGTTTCTCGACCGGCTGGCGCTCAATGACGCGCGGGTCGAGGGCATCGCCGCCGGCATCGAGGCCGTGCAGGCGCTCAAGGACCCGGTCGGCGCCGTCGTGGAAACGTGGACGCGGCCGAACGGCTTGCAGATCGAGCGCGTGCGGGTGCCGCTCGGCGTCATCGGCATCATTTATGAAAGCCGACCCAATGTGACGGCGGACGCCGGCGCGCTGTGCCTGAAGTCCGGAAACGCCGCGATTCTGCGCGGCGGATCGGATTCGGCGCGGTCGTCGCGCGCGATTCACGCCGCTTTGGAGCAAGGCTTGCGCGAGGCCGGTCTGCCGGAGGCCGCGATCTCGCTGGTGCCGACCCGCGACCGCAGCGCCGTGGGCCTGATGCTCGGCGGCCTCGACGGCAATGTGGACGTGATCGTGCCGCGCGGTGGCAAGAGTCTGGTGGCGCGCGTGCAAACCGAAGCGCGCGTGCCGGTGTTCGCCCATCTCGAAGGCGTCTGCCACGTCTATGTCGACGGCGCGGCCTCGCTGGCGATGGCCAAGTCCATCGTGCTCAACGCCAAGATGCGCCGGACCGGCGTCTGCGGCGCGGCCGAGACGCTGCTGGTCGACCGCGCCTGCGCCGCCACGCATCTCAAGCCGCTGATCGAGATGCTGCTCGCCGCTGGCTGCGAAATCCGCGGCGATCAGGCCGTGCGGACGGCGGATTCGCGCGTCAAACCGGCGACCGAGGAAGACTGGTCGACCGAATATCTCGACGCGATCATCGCGGCGAAAGTGGTCGACGGCGTTGACGCCGCGATTGCCCATATCGAGCGGTACGGCTCGCATCACACCGACGCCATCGTTACCGGCGACGACGCCGCCGCCGAGAAATTCCTGGCGCAGGTCGACTCGGCGATCGTGCTGCACAACGCCTCGACCCAGTTCGCCGACGGCGGCGAATTCGGCTTCGGCGCCGAGATCGGCATCGCCACCGGCCGCCTGCATGCGCGCGGCCCGGTCGGCGTCGACCAGTTGACGACGTTCAAATACCGCATTCGCGGAAGCGGTCAGATTCGCCCGTGAACCCGCAAGAACTCGCCCGCTCCGAGCGCGTCCTGCCCCCGCACGCGCCCGGCCTCAGGATCGGGCTGTTCGGCGGCACGTTCGATCCGCCGCACCAGGCCCATCTCGCCGCGGCCTTGCTCGCGCTCAAGCGGCTCAAGCTCGACCGCGTCTGGTGGCTGGTGACGCCCGGCAATCCGCTCAAGAACACGCGCGGCCTGGCGCCGCTCGCCGAGCGCATCGCCGCCGCGCGCGCACTGACCAACCACCCGCGCATCGACGTCACCGGGCTCGAAGCCGCGATCAGGACACGGTACACCTATGACACCGTGTCGTGGCTGCGCACCCGCTGCCCGGGCGTGCGCTTCGTCTGGATCATGGGCGCCGACAACCTGCGCAGCTTCCACCGCTGGCAGAAATGGCGCGGCATCGCGAGTTTGGTGCCGATCGTGGTGATCGACCGCCTGGGCCCGAGCCTCTATGCCGGCGCCAGCCCGGCCGGCCAGGCGCTGCGCGCCGCGCGCATCCCGGAAAACGAGGTGTCGACTCTGCCCGACCGGCGCGCGCCGGCCTGGACCTTCCTGCACGGCCTGAAGTCGCCTTTGTCCTCGACCGCGCTGCGGGCCCTGCGCCGGCACGACGGAACTCCCGCCGGCTGAGCCTCCCGCCGGAGCGCATCTGGCAAAACCCGCGAAAATAGCTATGTTTGCGACAGTCCCGGACCGATCCGGGCCGAGTGCGGCAATTCGAAAGGACAAGGTCCCCTGGCTACTCAAGCACTCCCTCGGACTGCGAAGAAAACGAAGAAGATCGCAGCCGAAACCGCCCCTGAGCGTCTCAGCACGCAGGAGGCCCTCCGCATCGTCCTCGCCGCTATCGACGACATGAAGGCCGAGGACACCGTCAGCATCGATCTCGCCGGCAAGACGTCGATCGCCGACCACATGGTCGTGACCACCGGCCGCTCGGACCGCCATGTCGGCTCCGTCGCCGACCGCGTCGTCAAGGACCTGGAGAAAGCCGGCGTCAAGCGCATCCGCGTCGAGGGCATGAAGCAAGGCGATTGGGTGCTGATCGACGCGGGCGACATCATCGTCCACGTCTTCCGGCCCGAAGTGCGCGGCTTCTACAATCTCGAAAAGATGTGGTCGGCCGTGAGCGCGGACGGGCGGCATCAGAGCTGATAGACTGACGCCACGATGCGCATAATCGTGGCCGCCATCGGCCGCTTGAAGGGGCCGGAATCGGAACTCTCCGAGCGCTATCGCAAGCGCGCGGCGCAGACCGGCCGGCAGCTCGGCTGGCGCAACGTCGAGATCGTCGAAATCCGGGAAAGCCGCGCCGACGACGCCGGCAAGCGCGTGCTCGAGGAATCGATCGCGCTCGCCAACGTCATTCCGCAAAATTCCGCCGTGGTGCTGCTCGACGGCCGCGGCGACAACCTCGACAGCGCGGGCCTCGCCAATCAGTTCGCGCAATGGCGCGTCAACGACAAGCCGGCGGTGACCTTCATCGTCGGCGGCGCCGACGGGCTCAGCCCCAGCCTGCGCGACAAGGCGACCTTGCGGCTCGCCTTCGGCACGGCGACCTGGCCGCACCAGCTGGTGCGGGTGATGCTGCTGGAGCAGATCTACCGCGCCGCCACCATTCTCACCGGCCACCCGTATCACCGCGCCTGACCGGAATTTAACGCGCGGTCCCCGATTTGGACTTAATCGGCAGGCATGAATCCAAGCCAGAATGATATTGCCGTCCGGAACCGCGCGCGTACCTTGTCCGAGATGATTTGCCCGACCGATTCCCGCCGTCACGTCCCGCGCCAGGTTTTGGTCGCGGGGTTGGGCGTCGCCTTGTCCGTGGCGTTTGCGGGCGCTGGCATCGCGCAACAGCGCGGGCCGTCGCAGGTCGCGCAAGCCAACAACCCCGACAAGGCCGAGAAGGCCGACGCGCTCAAGCAACGCGAAGGCGAATTGCAGGCCGCGCGCGATGCGCAGCGCCGCTCGCTTGAGGCCGAAGCCGCGCTCAGGCGCGAGATCGAGCAGATCGGCGCCGACCGCCGCAAGCTCAACGAAGCGCTGATCGACGCCGCCGCCAAACTGCGCGGCGTCGAAGCCAAGATCACGGCGACCGAAGCGCGCATGAAGCCGCTCGACGCCAACGAGCAGACCATCCGCAAGTCGCTCGAAGGACGGCGCGCCGTCATCGGCGAAGTGCTCGCCGCCTTGCAGCGCATCGGCCATCGTCCGCCGCCCGCGCTCATCGCCAGCCCGGAAGACGCCTTGCAGGCGGTACGCACCGCGATGGTGCTCGGCGCGGTGCTGCCGGAGATGCGGACACAAGTCGATGCCTTGGCGCACGACCTCGCCGGCCTCGTCGCCGTGCGCCAGCAGATCGCCGCCGAACGCGACCGGCTGAAGGCCGAGGTCTCGTCGCTGGATCAAGAACGCACGCGCATGACGGCGCTGATCGGCGAACGGCAGAAGCAGGAGGCCGACCGCGAGAAAGCGCTGGCGGCCGAACGCACCCGCGCCACCGAGTTGGCCCGCCAGGTCGACAATCTCAAAGATTTGATCAGCAAGCTCGAACAGAGCCTGGACCCGGCCACCCGCGCCGCGCGCGAGGCCGCACGCGGCGAATCACGCCCCGCTTTGTCGACTTTGCAGGACCCGGGCCGGCTGGCGCCGGCAATTGCCTTCGCATCGCTGCGCGGACGGGTTCCGATCCCGGTTAACGGCGTCAAACTGAAGCAATTCGGTGCGCCCGACGGTACCGGAGGGGTCGAGAAGGGCCTGACGGTGGCAACCCGCGCCGGCGCGCAGGTAACCGCGCCCGCCGACGGCTGGGTGGTTTACGCCGGGCCGTTCCGCTCCTACGGCCAACTCTTGATCCTCAATGTCGGCGGCGGGTATCATGTCTTGCTCGCTGGGATGGATCGGATATCAGTGGATCTCGGACAGTTTGTGCTGACCGGGGAACCCGTTGCGGTGATGGGAAACGGCTCCCATATCGCAGCTGTCCTCGCGACAGGTTCAAGCCAACCGGTGCTCTACATCGAGTTTCGTAAAGACGGGTCTCCCGTCGATCCAGGCCCATGGTGGGCGGCTGGCGAAGGTGAAAAGGTTCGCGGATGATACGCAAGACCTCCCTCATTCTCCTCGGCGCAGCAGCCGGAGCGGCGCTGACGCTGCTCACGGTGCAGCCGCGTCTGGTCATCGTCGGCGCGAGCGCCAAGGCGGCGGTTGCCGACACCTACCGGCAGCTCAATCTTTTCGGTGACGTGTTCGAGCGCGTGCGCGCCGACTATGTCGAGAAGC
Organism: uncultured Undibacter sp.; assembly: GCA_964372105.1. Lineage (GTDB taxonomy): Bacteria > Pseudomonadota > Alphaproteobacteria > Rhizobiales > Xanthobacteraceae > Pseudolabrys. The sequence goes on along the minus strand of CAYJPU010000040.1, from coordinate 4,492 downwards.
CGAACGACGCCAAGCTGATCGAAACCGCGATCAACGGCATGCTCGCCGGCCTCGATCCGCATTCCAGCTACATGGATTCGAAAAGCTTCCGCGACATGCAGGTGCAGACGCGCGGCGAGTTCGGCGGTCTCGGCATCGAGGTCACCATGGAAGACGGCCTGATCAAGGTCGTCGCGCCGATCGACGAGACGCCCGCCGCCAAGGCCGGCGTGCTGGCCAACGACATCATCACCAAGCTCGACGACGACCAGGTGCAGGGCCTGACCCTGAACCAGGCGGTCGAGAAGATGCGCGGGCCGGTGAACACCAAAATCAAGCTCACCATCATGCGCAAGGGCCAGGACAAGCCGATCGAAATCTCGATCACGCGCGACGTCATCCGCGTGCGCTCGGTGCGCTCGAACGTCGACGGCGAGGACATCGGTTACATCCGCCTGTCGCAGTTCAACGAGCAGACCACCGACGGCCTGAAAAAGGCGATCGCCGACATCTCCGCGAAGATCAGCGACGACAAGCTCAAGGGCTACGTGCTCGACCTGCGCAACAACCCGGGCGGCCTGCTCGACCAGGCGATCTCGGTGTCGGATGCGTTCCTCCAGAAGGGCGAGATCGTCTCCACCCGCGGCCGCAACGCCGAGGAGACCCAGCGCTTCAACGCGCGGCCCGGCGACCTCACCAAGAACAAGCCGGTGATCGTGCTGGTCAACGGCGGCTCGGCCTCGGCGTCGGAAATCGTCGCCGGCGCGTTGCAGGACCACCGCCGCGCGACCGTGCTCGGCACGCGTTCGTTCGGCAAGGGCTCGGTGCAGACCATCATTCCGCTCGGCTCCGGCAACGGCGCGCTGCGGCTGACCACGGCGCGCTACTTCACGCCGTCCGGCCGCTCGATTCAGGCCAAGGGCATCAGCCCGGATATCGAGGTGCTGCAGGACGTGCCGGACGAGCTCAAGACCAAGACCGACACCAAGGGCGAAGCCTCGCTGCGCGGTCACTTGAAGGGCGACGAAGGCAAGGAACAGACCGGCTCGCAGTCTTACGTGCCGCCGGATCCGAAGAACGACAAGGCGCTGTCGATGGCGATGGACCTGCTGCGCGGCGTCCAGGTCAACTCGGCCTTCCCGCCGAGCGCCAAGACCCCGGTTCCGAACTAAGCGCCCACCGGCGTCGATACGACGAACGGCGGGGGGGGGGGGGGGGCCCCCCCGGGGGGGGTTGGGGGGGGGGGGGGGGGGTTTTTTTTTTGGGACCC
>CAYJPU010000040.1:0-3233 GCA_964372105.1 uncultured Undibacter sp. | reverse complement strand
GGCGTCGATACGACGAACGGCGGGGCGGCCTTCGGGCCGCCCCGTTGCGTTTAGAGGGTACGGTGGGGTGATTGATGCTTCATCCCCACCCGCCTCGCTGCGCTCGGTGACCTCCCCCTCCAGGGGGAGGTGAAGAAACGCCGTGCTAGACTTGCCAAATGATTCGCAAGGATCTGGGCTGTGGCCTCGGATGACCTGAACACTCCGCTCGGCCAGGACAAACCAAAGAAGCTTTCGAAGCTGCCGAAGCTTCCCGTCGGCGCGCCGCAACTGCTGGCGGGACTGTTGGGACTGTCCGGCATCGTGGTGCTGTCCTGGGCCGTCTTCGTCAACGACCCCCTCGGCGGGGAGCCGGTGGCCGTGGTCGCCGCCAAGCCCACGGGCGCGGTGCCGGCCAAGACGGCCGCCGGCGGCGATTCCAGGCCGGCGCGCTACGACGGCCCGCCGCCCGGCGCGACAGCGGCCCAGGCGCCCCCGGCCGGCGGCCAGACCGTCACCATCATCGACGGCTCCAGCGGCCAGCGGCAGGAAGTCGTCATCCCCGGCACGGCCAAGTCGGCCGGCAAGTCACCCGCCGGCGCCCCCGCAAAAGCGCCGGTCGAGCAGAAGCTGCTGGAGAACTCGCGGCACGGCGTCATCCCGAAAGTCGGCGCCGACGGCGGACGCCCGTCGACGGCCTATGCCCGGCCGCGCGCGCTGAACGCCAGCCAGAAGAACTTCCCGCGCATCGCCATCGTCATCGGCAGCGTCGGCGTCAGCGCGTCCGGCACCGCCGACGCCTTGTCGAAGCTGCCGGCCGCCGTGTCGTTCGCGCTGGCGCCATACGGCGCCGACCTCGAGAAGCTGGCCGAGCGCGCCCGCGGCGAAGGCCACGAGGTGCTGCTGCAGGTGCCGATGGAGCCGTTCGATTATCCCGACAACGATCCGGGTCCGCAGACGTTGATGGCGGCTTTGACCGGCGACCAGAACGTCGACCGGCTGCAGTGGCTGATGAGCCGCTTCCAGGGCTATGTCGGGCTGGTGAGCTACATGGGCGGGCGCTTCACCGCGTCCGAGCAGGCGCTGTCGCCGGTGCTGCGCGAAACCGGCAAGCGCGGGCTGATCTATGTCGACGACGGCTCGTCGTCGCGCAGCGTCGCCGGCCAGATCGCCGGCGGCCAGGGCCTGCCCTTCGCCAAGGCCGACATCGTGCTCGACGCGGTGCCGACGCCGGTCGAGATCGACCGCGCGCTGGCGCGGCTCGAGATGACGGCGCGCGACGGCGGCAACGCCGTCGGCTACGCCACCGCGCAACCGGCGACCATCGCGCGCATCGCCGAATGGGCGCAGAAGGTCGAAGGCCGCGGCCTCGTGCTGGTGCCGATCACCATGGTGGCGGTGAAGGCGAAGTCGTCGTAGAAGCGAATAGGGAATAGCGAGTAGCGAATAGCGAATAGAGGGCGTAACTTCTAGGCTACTACTCGCTACTCGCTACTCGCTACTCGCTACTCGCTACTCGCTATTCGCCACTCACTATTCGCTGCTATCGCCCATGCCCTCCTTCGACTCGCTGCCCTATCGCCCCTGCGCCGGCATCACGCTGTTCAACCGCGCCGGGCTCGTGTTCGTCGGCCGCCGCGCCGGCGGGCCGGAGCATGTCGACCTCACGCATGTCTGGCAGATGCCGCAAGGCGGCATCGACGACGGCGAGGATCCGTATCAGGGCGCGCTGCGCGAGCTGTACGAGGAGACCAACGTCCGGTCGGTCGAAAAGCTCGGCGAGATCGCCGAATGGCTGACCTACGACATTCCGCGCGACATCGTCGGCGAGGCCTGGGGCGGCAAGTACCGCGGCCAGAGGCAGAAGTGGTTCGCGCTGCGCTTCACCGGCGACGAGCAAGAGATCAACATCGCCAGCCCGGCCGGCGGACATAAGCCCGAGTTCATCGCCTGGCGCTGGGCGAAGATCGACGAGATCGCCGACCTGATGGTGCCGTTCAAGCGGCAGACCTATGAGCGGGTGCTGGAAGAGTTTGCGCGGTTTGCACAATAGAAATGGGCGTCATTGCCCGCGCAAGCGGGCAATCCAGTAACCCCGACTTCCGTGATTAATTGAAAGAATATCGAATACTGGATGCCCCATCACAAGTCGGCTATAGCCGACTTGTGCACATTAAAATGCCGATCTCGGGTATACCAGAGATCGGTCCGCGGGGCATGACAGTCTCGTCAGTGCATCGCCGTGCCGGTCAGGTGACGGTCGATGGACTTGTAGTGATCGAGCTGCGTGATCAGCTTGTCGAGCGCCGAGCCGGCTTCGGTCTTGGCGATGCGTTGCTCGATCTCGCCGATGCGGGTCGCGATCATGGCGCGGTCGATGTCGGCGACCGTCTCCGCCACATCCGCCAGGATCGTCAGCCCTTCGGCCGACACTTCGGCAAAACCGCCGAGCACGACGATCTTCTTCTCACCCGAGGCGGCATGCACGGTCAGGATGCCCGGCCGCAGCGTCGCGACGAACGGCGCATGATTGGCCAGTACGCCGAAGTCGCCTTCGGCGCCGGGGACGTCCACCTGCTCGACCTCGCCGGAGAACAGAAGCTTTTCCGGCGAGACGAGGTCGAAATGGAAATTGGCCATTGTGTCTTAGCGAATAGCGAGTAGCGAGTAGCGAGTGGTTTTCGCCGTCGCCTGCTCTTTCTATTCGCTACTCCCTATTCGCTATTCGCTAGGTTACGCCGCTTCCGCCGCGAGCTTCTTGCCCTTCTCGACCGCCTCGTCGATGTTGCCGACCATGTAGAAGGCGGCTTCCGGCAGGTGATCGTACTTGCCTTCCACCAGGCCTTTGAAGCCCTTGATGGTGTCGGCGAGATCGACCAGCTTGCCGGGCGAGCCGGTGAACACTTCGGCGACGAAGAACGGCTGCGACAAGAAGCGCTCGATCTTGCGGGCGCGCGACACGGCGAGTTTGTCTTCTTCAGACAACTCATCCATGCCCAGAATGGCGATGATGTCCTGCAGCGCCTTGTAGCGCTGGAGAACCTGCTGCACCTGACGCGCGACGGCGTAATGCTCTTCGCCGACGATCAGCGGCGACAGCATGCGCGAGGTCGAGTCGAGCGGGTCCACCGCCGGATAGATGCCCTTGGCGGCGATGTCGCGCGACAGCACGGTGGTGGCGTCCAAGTGGGCGAACGAAGTCGCCGGCGCCGGGTCGGTCAAGTCGTCGGCCGGCACGTAAATCGCCTGCACCG
>CAYJPU010000039.1:0-18601 GCA_964372105.1 uncultured Undibacter sp. | reverse complement strand
TCCTTCGCAGGCGCAGTCGGCCGTTCTCTATGGTGGCACGCCCAATGCTCTTCATGATCGATCGCGATGCATTCGAACGCATAGCCGTGATCGCGCAGGAAGTCCTCGACGTCCTCTTTGCAGTGACCATATTGCGGCAAGCCGAAGTCCTTCCACGAATGGACGCTGAGTATCAGGTCTGGCTTTAGCCGCTGCAGCGTTTCCGAAGCCCCCATCAGGACCTCAAGCTCGGCGCCTTCGACGTCGCATTTGATCAGCATATCCTGCTGCGGCGCGCTCTCGGCGAGCAGGTCGTCGAGACGGTAGGCCGGGATCGCACTGGCGCTGGGGTCGGTCAGCTTTTCGTAGCGCACGGACTCCAAGTCGCCACGCATAGAGCGCTTTTCTAACAACACGTCGGTCGCAGCGGCGGCGGCGGCGAGCATCAGCCGCGTGGCTGACTGCCTGGCCAGAAAACCATGCAACAGCCGCAGCCGGTGGCCGCCGCGAGCGTGCCGCGTCATACGGCGCGTGACCGCAAGGCTCGCCAGGTCCGGATCGATGGCCACAACGGTCACCTTGTCGCCGGCGAATAAAGCTGCGGCGCTGAATATGCCGATCGAGCAGCCGACATCGAGAATGAGCCCCTCGGGATGCGCAGCCACCCACTCTTTCAGGTAAGCGAACTCCTCCGGCTCGTATTCTTCCCAGCGATAGCCCGTCATGTCCGAAGGGATGCGGACGGGACAGTGGCCGCCGGCCTTCAGGCTGACGCCGCGTCCCAGCGGATCGAGCGCCCACCGGTAAGGCTGACGCGCGAGCGACCAGAGCCGGTCTGCCATCTCCAGACGGGGATGATGGCGGATACGCTGGGCGAGCTGGCGAAGGGAGGTCATGGCCGAGCACATGCTATGGTAGCAATCCGCTCAGCCAAAGCCGAAAGTGCCGGTCCTGCAACTTGTGCTCGCCACAGTCGAACCTGCCGCCGTGCAGGAAATTGCGGTTCTAGAACACGAAGCGGTCGCTTTGGGGCACTTTCCCGACTGGACGGTCCACCACCCCTCCGCCGTCCAGCCGAACTGGCGGTGCGGATATCCGAAAGCGGCGTCGATGCGCTGGCTGGAGCGGTTGCAGACCCGGAACCCGGCCTCGGCCGTCTCGACCGCGAGGAACCCGCCCAAAATCAAGGCGATGACCGTGAAAGCCGCGCGTTTGAGCATGACCGGACGTCCTGGAACCAGGATCCGAGCCGGGTATCACCTCTTAACCAAAACCGGTTTGATCTGCGGCAAATGCGCGGTTCCGGCCCTGGCCGCGGGCGGTCTTGGGCAATAAAAGACATGACAAAGAAGGCCGGGTGCAGTAGAAGCCCGGCCATTCCTTTCAGGAAAACAGAACCCGCGCGCGCCGCGGCGGCGCTGCCGACGGAGAGATTGCCATGAACCTCATTCAGACGCTGGAAAAAGAGCAGATCGCGAAGCTCTCGGCCGGCAAGGAAATTCCGGATTTCGGGCCGGGCGACACCGTTCTCGTCAACGTGAAGGTGGTCGAAGGCGACAAGAGCCGCGTGCAGGCCTACGAAGGCGTCTGCATCGGCCGTTCGGGTGGCGGCATCCACCAGAACTTCACCGTGCGCAAGATTTCGTACGGCGAAGGCGTCGAGCGCGTGTTCCCGCTGTATTCGCCGATGATCGACTCGATCAAGGTCGTGCGCCGCGGCAAGGTGCGCCGCGCCAAGCTGTATTACCTGCGCGGTCTGCGCGGCAAGAAGGCCCGCATCACCGAAGCGACCAGCACCGTCGGCGCGGAAGCCGCCGCCGCGAAGTAAGCTTCGCGGTTCAGCCAAGGAATTCGGGAAAGGGCCGCCGCAAGCGGCCCTCTTTCACGTCCGGCGAACGGCACCGCTTTCATTGTGGGCGCGGCGGCGATTGGCTATATAGCGGGCATGGTTTCCAGAGCGCAGCGCATCATTCTTGCCGACCACGCCCGGCTGCCGTGGCGCTTTTTCGGCCGGCTGACGGCCGTGCAAGCGGGCCTGTGACGGCGCGCACCCGCGCGTCCTCGCCCGCTCTTACAAAACATTCAAGCTGAACAAGGTCACGAGTCATGAAAGCACGCACGCTCTACGACAAGATGTGGGACGACCATCTGGTCGACGAACAGCCGGACGGCACGGCGCTGATCTACATCGACCGCCATCTCGTGCACGAAGTGACGTCGCCGCAGGCGTTCGAAGGCCTGCGCACCGCCGGCCGCAAGGTCCATGCGCCGGACAAGACGCTCGCCGTGGTCGACCACAACGTGCCGACGACCGACCGCTCGAAGCCCAATCCCGATCCGGAAAGCGCCGAGCAAATCGCAACGCTGGCGCAGAACGCCAAGGACTTCGGCCTCGAATATTACAACGAGTTCGATCGGCGCCAGGGCATTTGCCACATCATCGGTCCCGAACAGGGCTTCACGCTGCCCGGCACCACGATCGTGTGCGGCGACAGCCACACTGCGACGCATGGCGCCTTCGGCGCGCTCGCCTACGGCATCGGCACGTCGGAAGTAGAGCACGTGCTGGCGACGCAGACTCTGATCCAGAAGAAGTCGCTGAACATGCGCGCCATTGTCGACGGCACGTTGCCGGCGAGCGTCACCGCCAAGGACATCATCCTCGCCATCATCGGCGAGATCGGCACGGCCGGCGGCACCGGCTACGCGCTGGAATATGCCGGCGAGGCAATCCGCGCGCTGTCGATGGAAGGCCGCATGACGGTCTGCAACATGTCGGTCGAAGGCGGCGCCAAGGCCGGTTTCATCGCGCCCGACGAGAAGACCTACGTCTATCTCAAGGACCGCCCGAAGTCGCCGAAGGGCGACGCCTGGGATCAGGCCATGCGCTACTGGGAAACGTTGCACTCCGACGAGGGCGCGCATTTCGACCGCGAGATCAGGCTGGACGCCGCTAAGCTGCCGCCGATCGTCACCTGGGGCACCAGCCCCGAGCAGGTGATCTCGATCTCCGGCCGCGTGCCGGTACCGGCGGAAATCACCGACGACAACAAGCGTCAGGCGGCCATCCGCTCGCTCGACTACATGGGCCTCAAGGGCGGCGAGAAGATCACCGACATCAAGATCGATCGCGTCTTCGTCGGCTCCTGCACCAACGGCCGCATTGAAGACCTGCGCGCCGCGGCGCGCATCGCCGAGGGCAAGCACGTCAACGGCAACGTCAACGCCATGATCGTGCCGGGTTCCGGTCTCGTGAAGGAGCAGGCGGAAGCCGAAGGCCTCGACAAGATCTTCAAGGCCGCCGGCTTCGAATGGCGCGAGCCGGGCTGCTCGATGTGCCTCGCGATGAACCCGGACAAGCTGGCGCCGGGCGAGCGTTGCGCCTCGACCTCGAACCGCAACTTCGAGGGCCGCCAGGGCTATAAGGGCCGCACCCATCTGGTGTCGCCCGCGATGGCCGCCGCCGCCGCGATCGCCGGTCACTTCGTCGACGTGCGGGAGTGGAAGTAAGTCCGCCTGCGGCAATTAAGAGATCAAAAGGCCCGCCTTGAACGGCGGGTCTTTTTCGTTTCAGCCGCTGTTCATCGCCAGCAGCGCCAGGCGCGGCGCAGCACCCAATGGCCGTTGCGCCAGACGCGCACCCGCACATAGCCGCAGCGCGGGGGCGGCCCGTAGTAATAGCCGCCGCCGTAATAGGGTCCGTAGCCGTAATAAGGCCGGGCGTAATAAGGATAGCCGAATCCGAACCCAAACCCGATGGCCGGGCCCCAGCCGTAACCGCCGCCACGCCAGCCACCGTAATGATGATGACGGTACCGCGCGTCGGCCGCGCTGGGCACGATGACGACCGCGCCGGCCAGCAGTGTCAGGAGAGCAAAAATCTTGACGAGCTTTGACATCGATCGACCTCCGATGCCCCCACGTCCAAAACTATAACAGATCGAGCCCGCGGCGTGCCGGTATCGCGGGGGCCGGTCTTACTGCCACCAGCACTGCTGCCGGGGCACGATCACCGTGCCGCTGACGCGATATTCCTTGGCGAGCCACGACCGGCAGACCCGCTTGGAATTCGGCCCCGGGCCCATCTGGCGCGGCTGGATGGTGATGCGCGGCCGCGTGGCCTGCGCGGCCAGTTCGTGCGTATAGCGCGCGCCAATGCGCGCTTGGGTATGCTGCGCGCCAACGCGCGCTTGTGCATAGCGCGGCGCGCCGCTGGTGCTCGACAGCACCTTGCCGGGCCTGTCGTTGCAGCCGAAAAACTCCGCCGAAGCCGGCGCCACGGCACCTAAGCTCAGGGCCACCATCAGCGCCCCCAGGCCAAAGCCGGTCCATTTCGTCGCCATCGCCCCGGTCCCCGCTGCCGCACGCCACAATGGTTAACGGTCGCCCATTCCGGCAATTCCGTCAACCGCTTGGTTCGAGCCGCCGGTTCCCTTAGATAAGGAGTATGACCTCCTCCTTTGACCCTGCCCGGCCGTGGAAGGGCGTTTCGGCGCCCTCGCTGGCCGATCTCGATGCTTTGGCGGCCGAGGCCTATGCCGGGCTGCCGGAGCATTTCCGCAAGCTCTGCCAGGGCCTGGTGATCCGGGTCGAGGACTTCCCGACCGACGAGGTGGTCCGGTCCATGGGGCTGGAGAGCGAATTCGACCTGCTCGGCCTGTTCCAAGGCATCGGCCTGCCATTCCAGTCGGAGACCGCGCCCGCCCTGATGCCGAACATGGTCTGGCTTTACCGCCGTCCGATCCTCGACTACTGGGCCGAGAACGAGGACACCCTGACCGAAATCGTCACCCACGTGCTGGTCCACGAGATCGGCCATCATTTCGGGCTCAGCGACGACGACATGGCAGCCATTGAGGCAGCGGCGGACTAACGGCCTTCCGCTCGGGCCCGGTTCGCGGTAAATCCACGCCCTCGGAACGCAAGAAAGCAGCCGGACCCATGGACAAATTCACCACGCTCGAAGGCGTCGCCGCGCCCTTGAAGATCATCAATGTCGACACCGACATGATCATCCCCAAGCAGTACCTGAAGACGATCAAGCGCACCGGCCTCGGCAAGGGCCTGTTTTCCGAGCAGCGCTATCTCGACGACGGCGCCGAGAACCCGGACTTCGTGCTCAACAAGCCGGCCTATCGCCAGTCGAAGATCCTGGTCGCCGGCGACAATTTCGGCTGCGGCTCGTCGCGCGAGCACGCGCCGTGGGCGCTCTTGGACTACGGCATCCGCTGCGTGATCTCGACCTCGTTCGGCGACATCTTCTACAACAACTGCTTCAAGAACGGCGTGCTGCCGATCCGCGTGTCGCCGGAAGACCTGGAGAAGCTGTTCGATGACGCCGACCGCGGCGCCAATTCGACGCTCACCATCGATCTCGAGAAGCAGGAAATCCGCGGCCCCGACGGCGGCACGATCAAGTTCGAGATCGACGCGCACCGCAAGCACTGCATGCTCAACGGCCTCGACGACATCGGGCTGACCAAGCAGAAGCAGAGCAAGATCGAAAGCTACGAGAGCAAGGCCGCGGCCGCGCGCCCGTGGGCGTAAGACTCGTGTCCGTGATCGCCGTCTGCGCGGTTTTTACCGCGCCGGCGGCGCTGGGGCAGACGTCGGATACGGCGGCGGACGCATTCCGGCGCGCCGAACGCATCATCAAGGATCATCGCCTTCTCACGCCGAAGGCGCAGCGCTGCTCGAAGCTGGTGCTGCGCGACGGCAACAACGGCCGCATTGCCAAAGTCGGCGTTTATGAGCAGCACAACAGCGTCTGCGGCGGCGACCCCGACATCGAGCACCGCCTGTTCGATCTCGAAATCGACATGAAGACCGGCGCCGCCAAGTGGGACAACAACATGCCCGACATGGAGATGCGTCCGGTGCCGCGGCGCAGACGATGAACGGCCGCCGAGCGCGCGGCGCCCTCTGCGGCTATGTGTCAGCCAGCCCGCGCGCGTTCACACGACCGTAATCTTGCGAACGTCCCGTCAGCGCTCCAGCCGGTATCCCGGCGGCGCGACTTCCAGGCCGATGATGCCGCTTTTGGCCACCGCGCCTTGCAGGAAGCCGGACACGCGCACGTCGTCGATGAAGCCGTTGACGGCGGCCAGCGCCTCCGGTCTGTCCTTCGCCACGATGATCGTCTGCGGTACGCCGAACAGGCTGTCCGGCAGCAGCCGATGGCCCGGCAGGTCCACCAGCAGAGTCGCCAACCGCTGGCGATTGGCGCCAAACGCGTCGATCTCGCCGGCCAGGAGCTTGCGCTTGGCGTCGGCCGGCGTGTTGTCGGTCTCCGCCAGCGTCGCCTGCTTCAAGTTGCGCGCCAGATAGAGCGTGATCGAGTCGCCCTTGCCGCCGGCAAGGCGCAGGCCCGGCGCGTCGATGTCGGCAACACTGCGGATGCGTGACGTGTCCGGCACCACGAAGGATTGCTGCACCAGCATATAGACCTGCGAGAATTCCACGGTGCCGACTCGCTCCGGCGCGAAAGCGACAAAGCCGATATCAGCTTCGCCCTTGGCCACTGCCGCGATCACCGCCGCGGGCCCCGTAAGCGGCAGGATCGCCACCGGCACATTGCGCCGCCGCGCCAGCTCGCGCGCAAGGTCGATGGAAGCGCCGCGAATGTCGCCGCTGACGGGATCGCGCACCGCCTGGGCTGGATTGCTCGCGAGATAAGCGGCGCGCAATGTGCCGGTCGGCGCCAGGACGTCGGCGCGCGCAGCGGTCAGCGGCCAGAGCAGCGCGACGGCTGTCGCTATGCGCGGAACCCAGTTTGCCATGATGCGTCTCCCCTGCGCGCAGCATAGCATGCTGTGCGCCGGACGGGCCCGGGGTCGTGTTCGCCGCTAAAGGACGATCTTGCTGTAGATCGTGACGTTGAGGCCGATCTTCTCGCTCGACAGCGACACCGCGGCGGTGATCGGCTCATGCGCGACGAGCTTGCCGCCGGCGACGGCGCCGCGGACGACCTTCTCGATTTCACCCTGCGCGGTGGCGTGCACGTGGCGCAGGAATTGATCGACTGCCGCTTTGACCGCTCTGTCGTCCATGGCGCTTCCCGTGACGGGCCCTTCATAGACCGCCGCATGGTCCGCAATACAGAGTGTTCTGGTTGGTTAGTTAATCGGCAGCGTTAAGCCCAAGCCCGCTCCCTGCTGCGTTAGCACTAATGCCGGGTTTTCACTGCCGAGCGGCCCGAAGAGTATTACGCTTACTTTAGCCAAATTTAATCCGCCGCCCGCTGACGCCGCCAACCTTCGTCAACATCGTTCATGTACAGGAGACTCGCGTGAGCTATTTTTCCCCGGCCAAGTCTGAGCGCACCGCCACCAAGCCACTGACCGCCGCTGCGCCTGAGCCGCGGACCGACACGGCCGCCGCTGCCAGCAAGGCGCAGGAGATGGTCTCGACCATCGGTTCCGGCATGCTGATCACCGGCAACATCGTCTCGACCGGCGCGGTGCAGATCTTCGGCCGCGTCGTTGGCGACATCCACGCCGCCCGTCTCATCGTCTGCGACGGCGCCCAGGTCGAGGGCAAGGTGATGGCGCAGGAAGCGATCATTGACGGCGTGTTCAAGGGCACCATCCACGCCAACAGCGTGAAGCTTCAGGCGACCGCCAAGGTCGACGGCGAGGTCTACAACAAGTCGCTCACCATCGAGCAGGACGCGCAGTTCGAAGGCGTCGCGCGCCGGCTCGACCGCGCGGTCGATGCGCCGACGGCCGCGCAGACCAAGCCGGAAGCGCCGGTGGCGGCTCCGCTTGCTCCGACCTACGCGGCGCAGGCCCCGGTCGCTGAGGCAATTCCGCTTTCCAGCGGCCAGAACTATTCGGCGAACAGCAACGACCGTCCGGGTTGGACGAGCTAACAACAACACGCACACGCTCATTCCCGCACAAGCGGGAATGAGCGAACTATTCAGGCCGCGCTGATCGCCTCCGCGATCGCCACCGTGCGCCGCGCCATGTCGGCGTGCAGGCGTTCGACCATGCGGCCGTCGATCGACACCACGCCCTTGTTCCTGTTTTCCGGCAGGTCGAACGCCGCGATCATCTTGCGCGCCTGCGCCACTTCGTCCTCGCTCGGCGAGAACGCCTTGTTGCAGGGCTCGATCTGGTTGGGATGCACCAGCGACTTGCCGTCGAAGCCGAGTTCGACGCCCTGCACGCACTCCATCTGAAAACCGTCGGCGTTGCCGATGTCGTTGTAGACGCCGTCGAGAATATCGATGCCGTGGATGCGCGCCGCCGCCACGCAATTGGCGAGCCAAGCGACCATCGGCGCGCGGCCGGGCACCAGGCGGGCGCGCGTGTCCTTGGCGAGATCGTTGGTGCCCATCACGAAACCGGACAGCCGCGCTTCGGAATCGCGCGCCATCGCGGCGATCGCCAGAATGTTGAACAGCGCGAGCGGCGTCTCGATCATCGCCCAGACCCGCGTCTTGTGATTGGTACCCATGTCGAGCAGGCGGCGGCCGATCATCTCCAGCGTCTCGGGCGTCGAGACCTTCGGCACTAGAATGGCGTCCGGCGCGGCGTGCGCCGCGGCGGCGAGATCGTCGGCGTGCCAGGGCGTATCGACGGCGTTGACGCGGATGAACACCTCGCGCCGGCCGAAGCCGCCGGCCTTCACCGCATCGGCAACCTGCTGGCGGGCGGCCTCCTTGGCGTCGGGCGCGACCGAGTCCTCCAGATCGAGGATGACGCCGTCGGCGGCAAGCGTCTTGGCTTTCTCCAGCGCGCGCGCATTGGAGCCGGGCATGTAGAGCACGCTGCGGCGTGGACGGATGGTCATTCGGTCGCTCCCCAGTGACGTCAACGGCCCAGCCTACCGTCCGGACCATGCGCGTGCCACTCTCCTTAAGATGAACAGTTCTGCGGATGAGGTTTGGCTCGCGGGCGTCGACGGCTGCCCGGCCGGATGGATCGCAGCCTTTGTTCGGCCCGGCGGCGAAGCTTACGAGATCGCGCTGTTCACGCGCTTCGCCGACGTGGCGGCGGCGCGCACACCGGCGGTGATCGCGGTCGACATGCCGATCGGATTACCGGCATGCACCGGACCCGGCGGTCGCGCCGCCGAGAATGCCGTGCGGCCGCTTTTGGGCGCCCGGCAATCCTCGGTGTTCTCGGTGCCGTCGCGCGCGGCAATCAACGCCGCCGATTATCGCGCCGCCTGCGACGCCGCGCTCGCGACCTCCGATCCGCCCCGCAAGGTCTCGAAGCAGCTGTTCAACATCGCGCCCAAGATCCGCGAGGTGGACGCGGCCTTGCGGGCCGACGCGCAGTTGGCCGTGCGCACCTACGAGGTGCATCCCGAGCTGGCGTTCTGGCGGCTCAACAGCAGGCGGCCGCTGATGGAGCCGAAGAAGGTCAAAAGCCGCTGCTACGAGCCGGGGCTCGCGTTGCGGCGCGGGCTGCTGATCGCGGCCGGCTTGCCGGCCGAGGCCGTCACCGCCACGCCACCGAAGGGCGCCGGCCCGGACGACCTGCTCGATGCGCTGGCTTGCGCGGCCGTCGCGCGCCGCATTCATGCCGGCACGGCAACGCCGTTCCCCGATCCGCCGCCGCGCGATGAACACGGGTTGCCAATGGCGATCTGGGCGTGACATCTAGACGGCAAAGGCGACTAACCGGCAGAGCGAGAACCAATGGATTTTCCCCAGCGGCTCATCGACGGCTACACCAAGTTCCTGCGGTCACGGCTTCCGGTCGAGCAGAACCGTTACCGCGAGCTGGCGGAAACCGGTCAGAACCCCGAAGTCCTGGTAATCGGCTGCTGCGACTCGCGCGTCTCGCCCGAAGTGATCTTCGACGCGCGCCCGGGTGAATTGTTCGTCATCCGCAACGTCGGCAATCTGGTGCCGCCCTACACGCCGGACGGCGCGCAGCGCGCGGTCTCGGCCGCGCTGGAATTCGGCGTGCAGGCTCTGAAGGTGAAACACATCGTGGTGCTCGGCCATGCGCAATGCGGCGGCATCCGCGCCTTCGCCGAGGAGTCCGCGCCGCTGTCGCCCGGCGACTTCATCGGGCACTGGATGGCGCTGATCGCACCCGCCGCAAAGATGGTCGGGCCGCGCGGCGACCGGTCGCTCGGCGCTTATCTGACCGCGCTCGAACAGGCCTCGACCGTCAAGACGCTCGACAACCTGATGACGTTTCCGTGCGTGCGCATCCTGGTCGAGCGCGGCAAGCTCAGGCTGCACGCCGCCTATTTCGGCGTTTCGACGGGTGATTTGTCGGTCTACGACCCGGCCGTCGGCACGTTCGTGCACGTCGCCGGTGAGGAATACGAGAAGGCGTTTGCGAGCCCAAGATTCTAGAAGTCGTCATTCCGGGGCGCAGCCGTAAGGCTGCGAGCCCGGAATCCATAACCCGCAGCGCTGCGGAGTATGGATTCCGGGTCCACGCGCTTTCGCGCATGTCCCGGAATGACTGAGGAATTACGCCGCTTTCTTCTTCGCGCTGATCAGCTTGCGGTTGATCAGGCACTCGGCGATCTGCACGGCGTTCAACGCGGCGCCCTTGCGCAGGTTGTCGGAGACGACCCACATCTCCAGGCCGTTCTCGACCGTGCCATCCTCGCGGATGCGGCTGACGTAGGTCGCGTCCTCGCCGACGCATTCATACGGCGTGGCGTAGCCGCCCGGCTCGCGCTTGTCGATCACCAAACAGCCCGGCGCGCGGCGCAGGATCTCGCGCGCCTCGTCGGCGCTGATCGGGTTCTCGAACTCGATGTTGACCGCTTCCGAATGGCCGACGAACACCGGCACGCGCACGCAAGTGGCGGTCAGCTTGATTTTGGGATCAAGAATCTTCTTGGTCTCCATCATCATCTTCCACTCTTCCTTGGTGTAGCCGTCCTCCATGAACACATCGATGTGCGGGATGACGTTGAAGGCGATGCGCTTGGGGAACTTGCTTTCCTTCACCTCGTCCAGCGTGAACACCGCCTTGGTCTGCGAGAACAGCTCGTCCATTGCGTCCTTGCCGGCGCCCGACACCGACTGATAGGTCGCCACCACCACGCGCTTGATCTTGGCGTGATCGTGCAGCGGCTTGAGCGCGACGACGAGTTGCGCGGTCGAGCAGTTCGGGTTGGCGATGATGTTCTTCTTGGTGAAGCCCGCGACCGCGTCGGCGTTCACTTCCGGCACGACCAGCGGCACGTCCGGGTCCATGCGCCAGGCCGACGAATTGTCGATCACCACCGCGCCCTGCGCGCCGATCTTGGGCGACCATTCCTTCGACACCGAGCCGCCGGCCGACATCAGGCAGATGTCGACGTCGGAGAAGTCGTAATGGTCGAGCGCCTTCACTTTCAGGGTTTTGTCGCCGAACGAGCACTCTTGTCCCACGCTCTTGCGCGAGGCCAGCGCGACCACTTCGTCGGCCGGAAAATTGCGCTCTGCGAGAATGCCCAGCATCTCGCGCCCGACATTGCCGGTGGCACCCACCACGGCGACCTTGTAACCCATTGTTAACTCTCCAGAAAAATTTCGCCCACCGCCCCTCAGGCGGGGCAACCGGACGGCAGCGCTTCTAAGCGAGAACTAAGTCCAAGACAACGGCGTTGCTACAGCGGCCGCACGTGAGGCCACGGCGGTTTGCCGAAGGACTGAGGCCATGCACCCGGCCCTGCATTCCTGGCGCGACGACCTGCCGGCTGCCTTGATACGCCTCCTGGCATATCTGGCGGCTCTGGCGCTGCTGTCCATAGGGGCCGCGCAATTCTTTCAATCAAAGCCGGTGATGGATGCGATCACGCCGGCGGATCGGCCGGCCTGGATCGCGATCGAGCGGCCATTCCCGGCCTTCGCGTTGTCGATCCCAGAGGCCGCCGACGCGCCTTCCGGCTACGCCATCCGCCGCCACGCCGACGGCGGCGGCCGCAAGGACATCCTCACTTTGGGCGAGGCCGACAGCGCCGCGCCTTACCTCCAAGTCGAGATCTACCGCCCGGGCAGCGAGATCGCCGGCTTCACGCAGCCGCAGGCCGAGATCGCCGCCAACGCGGCATTTCTGAGCCCGGTGAACGTGACGCGCGACGACCAGCCGCTCGACAGCAAGTTCGGCCCATTGTCGCTCGTCAGCTTCGCGACCGGCAGCAACGCACCGCGTCAATGCCTCGGCTTCGTGCGCACCTATGACGATCCGCGCTTGCAGATTTCCGGCTGGTTCTGTCAGGACGGCACGCTTGTCGAGCGCTCGACGCTCGCCTGCGCGCTCGACCGGCTGACGCTGCTCGCCGCCGGCAGCGAGCCCAAGGTCGGCGCGCTGTTCGCGCAAGCCGAGTTGCATCGCAGCTTCTGCGGCCAGCGCGACCCGATCCTCGCGCCGACGCCCAAATACCGGGTGCTCTGGAAGGCGCTGGAAAACCGCCCCGAGCCGCGCCGCATCGGGCGGTGACGACCGTCAGCGATTCGAGAACGGGTTCTGCCAGCCGCCGCGTTCTTCGGCGCGCTGGGGATAGGCGGCCTCGATATAGGTCAGCGCGGTTTCACGGTCCTTGGCTTCCAGTGCCGGCATGCCGTGCTTCTCGTACATCAGCGTGAGCATGTCTTCCCATTGCTGGCGGCTCACGCCTTGCTGCGCCACGAGCTTGAAATTGCGGACGATGGTAAACATCCACGCGCGGTAAGCGGCTCCATCCTCGGAGACGCGACGCGCGCTGAGCGCGCGCGCAACCGCCTCCTGAACGAGATCACCGGCGGTATCGGTATTACCGACAATGGTGCGCACAAATGCCAGCAGGCGCGGCAGCAGGTTCGGCAAGACCGAATGAGGATCGAACGCCGTAGTCCCGGCATCGTTCGCGGTTGCGGACGCGCACAGGACTATCGGGGTAGGACAGGGCCGATGCATCAGCTTCCCCGTCGAAGGGGGTGGAATCGACGAACTAAGGCCGTTTGAGCCGCCTCTCGGCCCGCGACCCTGCGCCGGTGCCGGTACCGTCCTTTCTTTGATATTTATCAGGGCGCAGGCCGGCACAATTGCTTGTGATTTAGCCCTGTTGTGCCGAACTGAAGCTCGCTATTGTGCATTGCAGATTCTGGGCCCCGAGGGGCGAAGGCTGAGGACACCATGCGCTTTAAAGTTGCCGCCGCCGCGATTGCCATCATCGGAGCCGTGAGCCTCTTGGCTCCGCCGGCGGATGCCGCCCCGAAGAAAAAGCGCGTCGTCTATACCCGTGGCGACACCGTGCAGGTCAGCCGCGACGAGAACGGCCGGACGCGCACCCGCGTTATCGTGCAGAAGCGCTCATATCTCAATCCGGGCACGGAACGCTTTCCAGGTGAGCGCGGCGACCATGACTACGCCAACCCGCCGAGCTACCGGCCGTCCGGCATCCTCGACAACACCACTTTCGGCAGCAACCAGACCGCCCTGCCCAATCTGTGGACGCTGCCGGGGCGGAATAACCCGTGGGTGGGCTACTAGAAACCTGACCCTCCGTCATGAACGCAAAACGCGGCCCCGCGGGCCGCGTTTTTTGTTTGGGCGGGCCTCAGCCGGCCAGCTTCTCCAGCTCGTCCAGGATCGCCGAACCCATCGCGGCGGTGCCGACGGTCGTCATGCCGGGCGAGGCGATGTCGCCGGTGCGCAGGCCCTTGGCGAGCGTGGCGGCGATCGCCTGGTCGATCTGGTCGGCCTCGCGCCCCATGTCGAACGAGTAGCGCAGCG
Source organism: uncultured Undibacter sp. (assembly GCA_964372105.1). Lineage (GTDB taxonomy): Bacteria > Pseudomonadota > Alphaproteobacteria > Rhizobiales > Xanthobacteraceae > Pseudolabrys. Next base: position 4,940 of record CAYJPU010000039.1, on the reverse strand, counting down.
CCATGCCGAACGACGCGATCATCGCGATCGGGTTGGCGGCGCCCTTGCCGGCGATGTCCGGCGCCGAGCCGTGCACCGGCTCGTACAGCGCCTTGCGCTTCTTGGTCTTGGGGTCGACCTCGCCGAGCGAGGCCGACGCCAGCATGCCGAGCGAGCCGGTCAGCATGGCGGCGATGTCGGACAGAATGTCGCCGAACAGGTTGTCGGTGACGATGACGTCGAACTGCTTGGGATTGCGCACCAGCTGCATGCCGCCGGAATCGGCGAGCTGGTGCTCGAGCTGGACGTCCTTGAACTCGCGGTCGTGCACCTGCGTGACCACCTCCTTCCAAAGCACGCCCGTCTTCATGACGTTGTTCTTTTCCATGGACGTGACCTTGTTGCGCCGCTTGCGCGCCAGCTCGAAGGCGACGCGCGAAATGCGCTCGATCTCGTAGGTGTCGTAGACCTGCGTGTCGACGGCGCGCTTCTGGCCGTTGCCGAGATCGGTGATGGTCTTCGGCTCGCCGAAATAGACGCCGCCGGTCAGCTCGCGCAGGATCATGATGTCGAGGCCCTCGACCAGTTCCCGCTTGAGCGAGGACGCGTCGGCCAGCGCCGGATAGGTCACCGCCGGGCGCAAATTGGCGTACAGCGCCAGGTCCTTGCGCAGCCGCAGCAGGCCGGCTTCAGGCCGCGCCTCATAGGGCACCTTGTCCCACTTCGGGCCGCCGACCGCGCCGAAGAGCACGGCGTCGGCCGCCTTCGCCTTCGCCATGGTCTCGTCGGTGATCGCGACGCCATGGGCGTCGTAGCAGGCGCCGCCGACCAGGCCTTCCTCGGTGATGAACCGGTCCGGGCCCCTTTTGTTGAGGAAGTCGATGATCCGCTTCACCTCGGCCATCACTTCCGGACCAATGCCGTCGCCGGGCAGAAGAAGGAGCTTGTGGGTTGCCATGGGGCCCTCGCCGTTTCCGATTGCGCGGATTGCTACCGGGCGAGGCGGCGGATGGCAAGGCTTCCAGCGCATGGCGGAGGCCACCCAATCGGTTAGGATCGCAGCGCTGAGATTCGGGGTTTTTCTTGAAAGAAAAAGAGCTTCGCATCGCGCTGGTCTGTTTCGGCGGGGTTTCGCTCGCCGTCTACATGCACGGGGTCAGCAAGGAGATTCTCAAGCTCGTGCGCGCCTCGCGCGCCCTGCACGACATCAGGGACCGGAAAGCGCGGACAACGGCCACCTTCTTCGACGCGCAGAACCGCGGCGATCGCGAGTTCGATACCGAGGAGTTCTATTTCGAGCTGCTGCGTGACATCGGCCGCAGCGTCGAGCTGCGCGTCATCGTCGACATCATTGCCGGCGCCTCGGCCGGCGGCATCAACGCGACGATGTTGGCGCGGGCGCTCGCCCACGACCTGCCGATGGACCGCCTGCGCCATCTCTGGCTCGACAACGCGGACGTCGGCGCACTGCTGGCCTCCGAAGCGCGCGCCACGCTGTGGAGCAAGTGGTTCCTGCGGCCGATGCTGTGGGCCTCAGGGCTCGGCCGCCTGCCGCTGATCCGCGACGCCGAGGTGCGCGCCAATCTCTCGATGTTCGTGCGCTCGCGCTGGTTCAGACCGCCGCTCAGCGGCCAGCGCATGGCGGCGCTGATGTACGACGCCGTGACCGCGATGGGGAAGCCACGCAGCGCGCAGGATTCGCTGCTGCCCTCCGGGCTCGGCCTCGACCTGTTCGTCACGGTGACCGACTTCTACGGCCATCAGCAGCTCATGCAGCTGCACAACCCGCCGTTCATTCACGAGCGCGAGCACCGTCACCTGCTCAGATTCCGCTATCGCCGGCAGCCGAGCGGCGCGGTCGAGACCGATTTCGATCTCGCCAACGCGGCCGGGCTCGCCTTCGCGGCGCGCGCCACCTCGTCCTTCCCCGGCGCCTTTCCGCCCGCGCGCATCGTCGAGATGGACGAACTCGTCGCCGCGCGCGGCGATCAATGGCCGCGCCGCGCCGAATTCATCGCCCGCAATTTCGAGCATTACGGCCGCGGCAACATCGACGCGGCCTCCGCCAGTTTCATCGACGGCAGCGTGCTCAACAACCGGCCGTTCCGCGAGGCCATCAACGCCATCCGCGGCCGGCCGGCCTATCGCGAGGTCGACCGCCGCATCGTCTATATCGACCCCGATCCCGCGCCGCCCGGCGCCGCCGCGCACCACAGCGCGCCCGGATTTTTCACCGTACTGAAAGGCGCCATCTCCGGCATTCCGCTGACCCAGCCGATCACCGACGAACTGAACTGGGTCGTCGAATACAACGAGCGGGCCCGGCGCCTGCGCGGCATCGTCGAAAGCGCGCGGCCCTTCATCAGCAGCCACGTCGCCGGCGTGATGAACCCCGACGCGGCGATCACCGCCGACGCCGTCCGCGCGTGGCGCGAAAAGGCCAATGGCGAGGCGGCCGGCAACGCCGGCTTCGCCTACGAGGGTTACGTGCGGCTGAAGCTCGCCTCGGTCCGCAGCTTCGTCAGCCAGCTCATCGCCGACCTGCGTGGTATCCGGCCGCATTCGCCCTTCGCGCGCGCCGTCACCGAAATCGTCGACGCCTGGGCCGAGCAGGCCGGCGCCATGTACGCGCCCGCCGACACGCGCAGCCTCAGCACCGAGCAGCCGGAACGCCTCGACGCGCTGCCGCGTTGGGTCGCAGTCCTGCTTGCTTTCGACGTCGATTACCGCGAGCGGCGGCTGCATTTCCTGATCGAGAGCCAGAACCGGCTTTACGCCATCCTGCGCGCCGAAGAGTTCCCCGGACTGCGTCCTGCCGTCGTCGACGGCATGAAGCGGGAATTCTACAAAGCGCTCGAAACGCTCCGGCAGCGCAAGACCGCCTGCTTCCGCAACCCGGCGACGGTGGAACGAGTCGAAAGCCTGTTCCGGGCCGCGCCCACGCCGTCCGAGATGAGGGACATCCCGGCCTATGCCCGCGCTTTCGCCGCGCGCCATGCGGCCGGGCTCGAGGCGTTGATCGAGCAGCTCGCCGCCGACATCGACCTGCAGGCAAGCACGCGCGATATCGACTTGATCCTGGCGCGGACCGGCGGCGAAGGCTGGTCGGCGGCAAGCCGGCGCGAAGTGCTCATCAACTATCTCGGCTTCCCGTTCTGGGACGTGCTGACCTTCCCGGTCATGGCGTGGCGCGAGCCCGGCGAATTCAACGAGATCCTGATCGACCGCATCAGCCCGCTCGACGCCTCCGCGGTCGAGAAGCTCGGCGCGCCCAGGCTGAAGGGCATGGCCTTCGAGCACTTTGCCGCCTTCCTGTCGCGCTCCTATCGCGAAAACGACTACCTGCTGGGGCGGATGCATGGGTTCGACCGCTTGATCGACATCGTCTGCGACACCGCCGGCATCGACGCCAGGACCGATCCCGCCATGGCGAAGCTGAAGGCGCGCGGCTTCTTGGCGATTCTCGCGGTGGAGGAAGCGCACCTGCCGCAAAGCAAGGCGATGATCGCCGAATTGCGCCGGCTGATCGACGAGGGCGCTCTCAGGTAGCGCGCCTGCGTCTGCAGATGCGGCGCGGTCGCCATGTCGATGTCGCCATGTCGATGGTGTTGGTGCAGCCCGCGGCGCACTTGACGCGTCGAGCGGTACTACTTCCGTTGAATGCCTCCTCGTCAGTTTCCACTTGCTTGAAGCTGGCGTTCGGGTCACGGGTTTGTGAGAATAAGGCGACCGGGCAGACCGGATAGAGGAGTGGTTGGTGAGCAGTTCGTCGGCGTCGAAAAACAATCCGGGCAATTTTTTCGAAGACTTTCGTCTCGGCCAGCAGATCCGCCACGCCACGCCGCGCACCGTCACGCTCGGCGACGTGGCGCTCTACAACAGCCTGTTCGGGCCGCGCTTCGCCGTGCAGTCGTCGGACGCCTTCGCGCAAGGTGTCGGCTATCCGCGCTCGCCGCTCGACGACCTGCTGGTGTTTCACATCGTGTTCGGCAAGACGGTGCCGGACATCTCGCTCAACGCCATCGCCAATCTCGGCTATGCCGACTGCCGCTTCCTTAAAGCCGTCTATCCCGGCGACACGCTCAACGCCGTGTCGGAAGTGATCGGGCTGAAGGAGAACTCCAACCGCAAGAGCGGCATCGTCTATGTCCGCTCGCGCGGCTTCAACCAGCACGGCGACGCGGTGCTCGACTACGCGCGCTGGGTGATGGTGCGCAAGCGCGACGAAGCGGCACCCGCGCCCGGCGAGCAAGTGCCCGAGCTGCCGAAGGCCGTTGACGTCGCCCAGCTCGGCGCCGCCTGCCCGGCAGTCAATTCAGCCGCTTACGATCTCGCGCTCGCCGGCAGCCCGCATCGCTTCGGCGATTACCAGGTCGGCGAGCGGATCGACCACGTCGACGGCATGACGGTGGAAGAAGCCGAGCACATGATCGCGACGCGGCTCTACCAGAACACCGCCAAGGTGCACTTCAACCAGTTCGCCCAGAGCAAAGACCGCTTCGGCAAGCGGCTGATCTATGGCGGCCATGTGATCTCGCTGGCGCGGGCGCTGTCTTTCAACGGGCTCGGCAACGCCTTCCACATCGCCGCCATCAATGGCGGCCGGCACGTCGCGCCGCTGTTCGCGGGGTTGACGGTGTTCGCCTGGTCGGAAGTGCTGGCCAAGACCGACCTGCCCGGCCGCAACGACGTCGGCGCGCTGCGCCTACGCACCATCGCCACCAAGGACAGACCGTGCGCGGATTTCCCGCTCAAAGTTGATGAAGAATACGACCCGGCGGTGATTTTGGATCTGGATTACTGGGCGCTGATGGTGAAGTGAGGGCCTCGCAACTCCCTCTCCCCGCTTTTGCGGGGAGAGGGTCGGGGTGAGGGGCGCTTTCTTCTGCTCAGAATCGTGGTGCCGCCCCCTCACCCGACCCACCTTCGCTAACGCTTCGGCGGGTCGACCTCTCCCCGCA
>CAYJPU010000038.1:17057-18982 GCA_964372105.1 uncultured Undibacter sp. | reverse complement strand
CCCTTGCCGAAGAACGAGCTCTCGCGCTTGTAGGTGCGGTCGACGAACTGGTCGACCAGCACGAAGGTGCCGGGCGGCAGTTCCTCCTTGAACGAGCCGCAGGCCGACAGCGACACCAGGTCGGTGACGCCGGCGCGCTTCAGCACGTCGATATTGGCGCGGTAGTTGATGTCGGACGGCGACAGCCGGTGGCCGGTGTCGTGGCGCGGCAGGAACACGACCGGCAGGCCGGCGATCTCGCCGATGCGCAGCGCGCCCGAGGGCTCGCCCCAGGGGCTGGCGATGCGCTCCTCGCGCACGTTGTGGAGGCCCGGCAGGTCGTAAATGCCCGAGCCGCCGATGATGCCGAGGACGGATTTCGCCATTGCAACCCCATGACTGCAGCCTGTGCCCGGCGACATACGGGACCGGGAGGCTTCCGGCAAGCCGCCGCGGCGTCGGGCCTTTGCGGGCCTCCCCGCCGGCCCGGTCCGGGTATCCGCCGAAAGCACCTTTGACACGAGCGATTTATAATTACACTCTATGGTTGCAGTCTATGCCGATGCTCTCGGCCAACAACACAGGGGGACCCGCATGACCACACGCATCGTTGCGATGCTCGCTGCTGCCGCGATCGCCGCCTGCGCCAGCGCGGCGCAGGCGCAGAACAAGGCCGATCCGCCGCCCTTCCATTGCGGCGACATCGTTCCCGATCCGGCGAAAACCGCGCCGAAGATCGCGCCGATTTTCCGTTCCAATGCAGGGCTCAACGACGCCTCGTTCGACTGCATGGTGTGGCAGGACTTCATCTACCTGAACTGGCCGGTCACGCCCGGACAACGCGGCGTACCGAACAAGGCCGCCAAGTTCGGCGCCAGCGGACCGACGGTGTGGGAATCCTACAAGACCGTCGACGACGTCTTCCTGCCCGACGCCCGCAATCCGGGACCGTGGAACGACCCGCGTCTGCTGGCGACGCTGCCATCATCGGTCGCGAGCCGTGTCGCCTCGGGGCAGATCCGCCGGCTGACGGAGACGTCCAAGATTTCCCGCGCCACGCTGGGCAACATCCTCAGTCACGGCTCGACCTCGCCGCAGTTCCTCGACGAGATCGCGCAGGCCGGCGGCGGCACGCTCTACGATCTCAACGGTTATCCGGTCTACTACGAAATCTCGATGAACAAGGTGCAATACGACTACATCGTCAACAACGGGCTCTACGACGCCGGCAAGCAGATCGCCTTCGCGCAGAAGCAGGTGATCTCGTTGCCCGCCGGCGACGGCGACAAGGAGAGCGCGGTCGAGGTCAAGGCCGCGTGGAAAGTGCTGTCCGCGGCCGAACAGAAGTCCGGGCGCTTCCACACCATCCAGGCGCTGCTCGGAGGCTCCAAGACGCCTGTGACGGTCGGGCTCGTCGGCTTCCATATGTTCATCGCCAATGGAGCCCAGGGCGCCTGGGGCACCTTCGCCCAGATCGACAACGCGCCGGTCAAGACGCCGGCGACGAGCGGGACGTTCAACTTCTTCAATCCGAAATGCGTCGCGGCCGGCGGCGCCTGCCCGATCAACGTGAAAGACGCCAACCCCGGACAGGTGGTGCAGATCACGCCGAACGACAACACGGCGGCCCAGCTCAACGCCTATGTGCACGCGCTGATCACGGCGCGTGACCCGAAGTCGCCGTGGCAATACTACGATCTCGTCAATGTGCAATGGGCGCTGACGCCGAAAGCGCTGTCGTCGCTGCCGGTGCCGGTGCAGGCGCCGCTGCCGGACGGCAACCCCAACCAGGTGGTCGTGGTCAACGCCGTGCTCGAGACCTTCGTGCAGAGCGACGGCATCGGTTGCTTCAGCTGCCACCAGGGCGCAACCGTGGCGCGCTCGGGCGAGCTCAAGCCGCCATTCGCCTCAAGCTACAGCTTCGTGTTCGGACGCGCCAAGTCGCC
>CAYJPU010000038.1:0-16957 GCA_964372105.1 uncultured Undibacter sp. | reverse complement strand
TCAAGCCGCCATTCGCCTCAAGCTACAGCTTCGTGTTCGGACGCGCCAAGTCGCCAAAATGATGTCGCCCAAATGAAGTCGCCCAAATGATGCCGCCGAAATGACCTCCCGCGCGAGGCCGAAAGAAGACGCAGCCACCGCCAAAAACAAAGGGCCCCTCGCGGGGCCCTTTGCAGCGTTAGTCCTGTCTCCGCGGCTCAGTGCACGGCCGACCACACCCGCTTCTTGGTGAAGTACATGAGGCCGGCGAGAACGAGCAGGAAGATCATGACCTGGAAGCCCATGCGCTTGCGCGCGACCAGGTTCGGCTCCGCCACCCACATCAGGAAGGCCGAGACGTCCTTGGCATATTGCGCGAGCGTCTGCGGCGCACCGTCGTCATAAGTCACCTGGCCGTCCTGCATCGGCTGCGGCATGGCGATGGCGTGGCCGGGGAAGTACTTGTTGTAGCTGCCACCCGGCGGCACCACGAAGCCCTTCGGCTCTTCCTCGTAGCCCAGCAGCAGCGCCGTGATGTAGTCCGGGCCCTGCTCCTGGTACTGCGTGAACATGTCGAACACGAACCAGGGGAAGCCGCGCTCATAGGTGCGGGCCTTGGCGATGGTCGAGAAGTCCGGCGGCGCGACACCACCGTTGGCCGCCTGCGCTGCCTTCTCGTTCGCGAACGGCGACGGGAAGTAATCGGCCGGCCGGCCGGCGCGCTCGATCGGCTCGCCCTTGTCGTCGGTGTCCTTGATCTTGTACTCGGTCGCGACCGCGGCCGCCTGCGCCGGCGAGAAGCCGGGGCCGCCCTCATCGGCGAGGTTGCGGAACGCCAGCATGCTCATCGAATGGCAGGACGCGCAGACTTCCTTGTAAACCTTGAAGCCGCGCTGCAGCTGGGCCTCGTCATACTTGCCGAACGGGCCGGAGAACGACCACTTCTGCGCCGGCGGGACCGGCGCGCCGTGATCCTGCGCCTGCGCGGCGCCGACGCCGACGAGCGAAGCGGCAAGCGAGAGCGCGATGATGGTGCGATGCATCGTCATGACCGTTCTCCCGCTCACGCTTTCGCGTCCAAGACCGATTCCGAAATCGAATTCGGTAGCGGCTTGGTCTTCTCGAATATCCCGAGCAGCGGCAGGATGACGATGAAGTGCGCGAAGTAATAGATCGTCAGCACGCGCGCGATCACCGTGTAGATGCCTTCCGCCGGCTTGGCGCCGAGCCAGCCGAGGCCGACGCAGACCGCCACGAACAGCCAGAAGAACTGGCGGTACATCGGCCGGTACCGGGCCGAGCGGACGCGCGAGGTGTCGAGCCAGGGCAGGAAGGCGAGGATGATGATCGAGCCGAACAGCGCCACCACGCCCAAGAGCTTGTCGGGAACGGCGCGCAGGATCGCGTAGAACGGCAGGTAATACCATTCCGGAACGATGTGCTGCGGCGTCACCGCCGGGTTGGCCGGGATGTAGTTGTCGGCGTGGCCGAGGAAGTTCGGGATGTAGAACACGAACCAGGCGAGGACGAGCATGAATACCGTCATGAAGAAGCCGTCCTTCGCCGTCGCATAGGGCGTGAAGGGCACGGTGTCCTTGTCGGACTTCGGCTCGATGCCGGCCGGGTTGTTCTGGCCGACGACGTGCAGGGCCCAGACGTGCAGCACGACGACGCCGGCGATCACGAAGGGCAGCAGGTAGTGCAGCGAGTAGAAGCGGTTGAGCGTCGGATTGCCGATCGCGTAGCCGCCCCACAGCCAGGTGACGACGGTCTCGCCGACGCCGGGAATGGCCGAGAAGAAGTTGGTGATGACGGTCGCGCCCCAGAAGCTCATCTGACCCCAGGGCAGCGTGTAGCCGAGGAAGCCGGTCGCCATCATCAGCAGGTAGATGATCACGCCGAGGATCCACAGCACCTCGCGCGGCTCCTTGTAGGAACCGTAGTACATGCCGCGGAACATGTGGATGTAGACGGCGACGAAGAACATCGAGGCGCCGTTCGAGTGCAGGTAGCGCAACAGCCAGCCGTAATTGACGTCGCGCATGATGCCTTCGACCGACTTGAAGGCGAGGTCGACGTGCGGCGTGTAGTGCATCGCCAGCACGATGCCGGTGATGATCTGCACCCCCAGCATGAACGACAGGATGCCGCCGAACGTCCACCAGTAGTTCAGGTTACGCGGTGTAGGATAGGCGACGAACGAGGAATGGATCAGGCCGCCGATGGGCAACCGCTTCTCCAGCCATTGCATGGCCGGGTTTTGCGGCTGGTAGGTCGAGTGTCCGCTCATGATCGAACCTTCAAGAGACAATCCGTCGCGGATCAGCCGATCCGGATCTTGGTGTCGGAAAGGAATGCGTAGGGAGGCAGCGGCAGATTCTTCGGCGCCGGACCTTTACGGATGCGCCCCGAGGTATCGTAGACCGAGCCGTGGCACGGGCAGAAATAGCCGTCGTACTCGCCCTGGTGGGCGAGCGGGATGCAGCCGAGATGGGTGCAGATGCCGATCACGACCAGCCACTGGTCGTGGCCCTGCTTGACGCGCGCTGAATCCGGCTCCGGATCGGGCAAGGTCGCAGCGTTGACCTTCTGCGCCTCTTCGATCTCCTTCTTGGAGCGGTGGGAGATGAAGACCGGCTTGGAACGCCAGAACACCTTGATGATCTGACCTTCCGCGACGGGCGCGAGGTCGACCTCGATCGGGGCGCCTGCCGCGATGGTCGAGGCGTCCGGATTCATTTGCGCGATCAGCGGTACCAGGACCGCTGCCGCCCCCACGGCGCCGACGGCACCAGTGGCTATGTAAAGGAAATCGCGGCGCGTGTGCTCCGCCGAAGACACGGTCGTCACGTCTTGAGCCCCTCTCCTCCGGCTGGCTGTCATCCGCCCGCGGCTTGGAGCCTAAGGACTAAGAGGTCCTCGGCTGGCGGGGCGGACCGGATGCGGCATCCCTGCCTCAGGAGACAGAAAAGCGCCTCGGTGGCGTTCTATTGGCACCCTTGCGGAGCGAGCGCAAGCCCGACAAAGCACAGTCAACAAAAGTGGGGACGGGTTTTGTGCCCGGCCGCGCTTTTCATGTAAAAAGCGCGCGTTCCGGGCGGCCGACCCCCGCGCCATCCGGCAGACCAGGACCCATGCGGATAGCCCTTTACGAGCCGGACATCCCCCAAAATACCGGAACGATTCTACGCACCTGCGCCTGCCTAGGGGTAGCGGCCCACATCATCGAGCCGGCCGGCTTCCCGGTGACCGACCGTGCCTTCCGCCGGGCCGGGATGGACTACCTCGACCAGGTCGCCATCACCCGCCATGCCTCCTTCGCCGCCTTCGAGGCCTGGCGGGCGGCGGAAAAGCTCCGCCTGGTGCTGCTGACCACCGCCGCCGAGCGCAGCTACCTAGACCATCACTTTAGTACGCAGGACGTGATCCTGCTCGGCCGCGAGAGCGCCGGCGTGCCGGACGCCGTCCACCAGGCCGCCGACGCGCGTCTCCGGATACCGATCCGGCCGGGCCTGCGCTCGCTCAACATCGCGGTCGCCGCCGCTTTGGTCGCGGGCGAAGCCCTGCGGCAGACGGGTGGCTTCCCGGGGTGAGTTGCCGGCCGGCACCTTGCCGGCCTTGTATATTACTATAATATACAAAAATCATGGTCGATTTCAGCGCCGTCGAGGGCTTCGACTGGGACGAAGGCAACGTCAATAAAAGTCTCGACAAGCATCGCGTTGCCCCGGCGGAAGCGGAGCAGGTCTTCAGCGGCAATCCATTGATCGCCGCGGACATCAAACACAGTGAGAACGAACAAAGATTTCAGGCGCTGGGAACATCGTTCGACGGAAGGATGCTCCACGTGACGTTCACGCTGCGCAAAGCCGGCAAAAAACTACGGATCATTTCCGCCCGCGACATGAGCCGCAGAGAGAGCTTTCTATGAACAAGAAGCTTAAGGCGATCCCGAAGTTCAGTAGTGAAACGGCAGAACGAAAGTTCTGGGAAATGCACGACTCCGCCGATTATGTCGATTGGAGCAAAGCTCAGCGTGTGACGTTTCCCAATCTCAAGCTTTCGACCACCGCGATTTCCCTGCGGCTGCCGCAGGGCACCCTCGACCGCATCAAGGTTGCCGCCAACAAGCGCGACGTACCTTACCAGTCCCTGATCAAGGTCTGGCTGGAAGAGAAACTGAAAGCCGAATGAACGCGACAACGATTGCCGACCTCGACACCCGCAAGGCGCGCGCGCGCGCGTGGTTCGAAGCCTTGCGCGACGACGTCTGCGCCGCCTTCGAGGCTGTCGAAGACGCCCTGCCCGCCTCGGCGACCTTTAGCGACAAGCCGGCCGGGCGCTTCGCCCGTACGCCGTGGACGCGCACCGACCATACCGGCAATCCGGGAGGCGGCGGCGTGATGGCGCTGATGCGCGGCCGCGTGTTCGAGAAGGTCGGCGTGCACTGCTCGACCGTCCACGGCGAGTTCGCGCCCGAATTCCGCAAGGAGATCCCGGGCGCTTCCGACGACCCGCGCTTCTGGGCGTCGGGCATTTCGCTGATCGCGCACATGCACAATCCGCACGTGCCGGCGGTGCACATGAACACGCGCTTCGTCGTCACCAGCAAGGCCTGGTTCGGCGGCGGCGCGGATCTCACGCCCGTGCTCGACGCGCGCCGCACACAGGACGACCCCGACACGCGTGCTTTCCACGCCGCCATGCAGGCGCCGTGCGATGCGCACACAAGCGTCGCCGACTACGGCAAGTTCAAGAAATGGTGCGACGATTATTTCTATCTGAAGCACCGCAAGGAGATGCGCGGCGTCGGCGGCATCTTCTACGATTATCTGGAAAGCGACTGGGACGAGACCTTCGCCTTCACGCAGGATGTCGGCCGCGCCTTTCTCGGCATCTATCCGGAACTGGTGCGGCGCAATTTCACCAAACCGTGGAGCGAGGCCGAGCGCGAGGAGCAACTCGTGCGGCGCGGCCGCTATGTCGAGTTCAACCTGCTCTACGACCGCGGCACCATCTTCGGCCTCAAGACCGGCGGCAACGTCGACTCGATCCTGTCGTCGATGCCGCCGGTGGTGAAGTGGCCGTGACCTCATGGTGAGGAGGCCGCGCAGCGGCCGTCTCGAACCATGAGATCAATCCTCATCCTTCGAGACGCGCCCTTCGGACGCTCCTCAGGATGAGGATTATCTGAGCGCGCCCACCACCAGAAACACGCCGCCGACCAGCACCACCACGTCCAGGACCGCGGTGTGCACGTGGACCGGCATGCGCTCGACGAAAGCGCGGGCGAGGAACGCGCCCGGCAGCGCGACGATGCCGATCAACAGCGCGAAGGCGACGACGCGCACGTCGATGACGCCGGCCATGCCGAACACGGCGACCTTCACGACGCCGATGACGATCGATATCGCCGCGTCGGTGGCGATCACCGCCGCGCCTTCCAGCCCCGCCGCCATCAAGAGCGACAGCAGCAGCACGCCCGAGCCCGCGGTGCCGCCGACCACCACGCCATAGCCGAGCGCGCCGATCGCCAGCCCGCCGTCGCCGCAGGTGACGCCGCGATGTTTCAACAACCGCCGCAGCGGCACGCTCGCGATCAGCATGCCGCCGATCACCAGCGCCGCGCCTGCGTTCGACAGCCGGCTGTAGCCCCAGGCGCCGAGCGCGCACAGCGGCGAGGCCGCCACCAGCACGATCGCGGCGCGCCGCCAGTCGGCATATTTGGCGAAGGCCGCGACCCGGCTGGAGTTGGTGAACATCGCCGAGATCGCGATGATCGGCACCACCGGCGCCGGCCCGACCAGCGGCACCAGCACCAGTGGCATCAGGGCGCCGGTGCCGTAGCCCGACACGCCGCCGAGAACGGAGGCGAACAGCGCCACGGCCGCGACCAAGAACAGTTGCCAGAGCGATACGTCGGCGAAGCCGGTGAGGAGATGCATACTTCGTCGTTCCGGGGCGCCGCCATAAGCGCGTTCACGCGCGTCCTCAACGCGCTATGGCGGCGAACCCGGAACCCAGTAACACGTTTTAACGCTTCCCTGGATTCCGGATAACCGCGCTGTGCGTGGTTTTCGGAATGACGAAGCCTAGTCCGCCGTCGGCAGCCGGCGTATCGTGAACTCGATGTCGCCGCCCGGCAGTTCACGCCAGCTTTCGATCACCGTCATGTAGGCCGCCTTCGGATAGCGGTCGAACATTTCGCGCGCTTTGGCGCGCGCCGCTTCGCGCGGCAACGCGAAGGTCTCGCGCCGAAACGAATCGCGCGTGAACTTGCGGGCGCGGCTGGCTTGCGCCAGCCGGCGGGCGATATCGTGAGGGCGATCGTGACGCGGCATGCAAGGCGTCCGCTGACGGCTTTCCGTGACAGAGAATCGGTAGCGCGGGTGCGGGTTTCAAGCTCGCGAACTTGCCGAACCGGCCAAACGATCACTGTATCAAATTACTACCGTGAATGTGCAGAATAACTAATTACCTTAATAAGTTGTAGAAAAGCAACATCGCCAAGAATTGCACGTGAAATGCACTTGCTTACGGGCATCCCCCGATTGAGTCCGCCTGCGGCTTGTTCTTAGCTTTTAAACACTTGGAGATGGGGGGCACGACCTCTCTCCACCTTTGAAACTCAAAACGCGTCGCACCCGTGCGCGTCGATTTGGTGAGGAGGAGAAAATGCGTCGTATCGTCGTTGCGTTGTTAGGCGCCACGGTTCTCAGTGTGACCGCAGCTCATGCCGCTGACATGCCGACCAAGGCGCCGGTCTACAGAGCGCCGCCGCCCGTCGTTTACAATTGGACGGGCATCTATATCGGCGGCTTCGCCGGCGGACTTTGGGCGCATAAGGACTGGACGTTTATCAACGGGAACACCACCGGCCACGACGCCAATGGTTTCTTCGGCGGCGGACAAATCGGCGTAAATTGGCAGTTCGCCACTAATTGGGTGGTCGGCGGGCAGTTCGACTGGGGCTGGACCAACTCCAAAGGCAGTTCGGCCTGTCCGAACGCAGCGTTTACCTGCGAAACAAAAGTCAGGGATCTGGGCAGCCTGACTGGCCGCATCGGCTACGCTTGGAACAACTGGCTCGTATACGGTAAAGGCGGCGGCGCCTGGGTACACGACGACTACACTGCGACTGGCACCAGCACCTTCACCGGATCGAACAATCCGTGGGGTTGGACCGTTGGCGGCGGTGTCGAGTGGGGCTTCGCGCCGAATTGGTCGGCATTTGTCGAATACGACTACTATGATTTCGGCACCAAGCGAATCCAGTTCGCCAACGCAGCCGGCACGCGCGACGACTTCGACGCCAAGCAGCGCGTCAGCGTTGCCAAGGTCGGCGTGAACTATCGCTTCAACTGGTTGGGGCCGTAGACTCGCTATTGTCGTTTCCCAAGAGAAGCCCCGGGCCCGTGCGCCTGGGGCTTTTCTCATGGCGCCGCCGTTACGGCGTCGTCGCCTGACCGAGTATCGCAGCCAGCGTCGCCGCATCGTCCGGAAACCCGGCCGCGACCCACGCCGCTTCCGCCGCCCGCATGGCGGCCCCGAGCGCCGGGCCTTTTTTCACGCCGCGCTTCATGAAGTCCGCCGCCTTCAACGGAAACACCGGCGCGGTCCAGCGCTGCGGCAGCGTGACGAGCGCGCGCCAGCTTTCGTCATGCGCGGAGGCTTGCGAGCGCGCCCAGGCGAGCAGCGCGCCGTCGGTGAAGGATTGCGGCTTGAGCCGGTAGAGCAGCGCGCGCCCGCCCGCCTCGTCGGCCTCCGGTGCGAACCGCCGCCAGTTCTCGCCCATCGACGACAGCCGCGCGTGCTCGGCATTGGTCAGGCGCAGCTTCTGCCACAGCCGTTCGGCGTCCTCGGCGATCAAGACGCCAAGCCCGCCGAGCCGGCGCACCGCGTCGGGCGGCAGAGCGAGTGCGGCCTCCGCCTTCGCCATGTTCTCGAAGCCGGCGAGATACGGCACGCCGCCCAAGACGCGCAGCAGCAGCCCGGCATGCGCCATCACCGCGAGCGTCGGCCCGGCGCGCGGCGCGACCAACAGCTTCATCAACTCCATGCGCACGCGCTCGCGCGACAGTTGATCGAGGCCCTCGCGCGCGGCGACGCAGGCGGCCAGGCCGGCGCTGTCCGGCCGGTCGTGCCCATAGGACGCGTGGAAACGGAAGAAGCGCAGGATGCGCAGGTAGTCTTCCTCGATGCGCTGGCGGGCGTCGCCGATGAACCGCACGCGGCGTTCGGCCATATCCTCTAAACCGCCGGCATAGTCGTGCACCGCGCCGTCGCGCGTCACCGACAGGGCGTTGATGGTGAAATCGCGCCGGTGCGCGTCGCCTGCCCAGTCGCGGCCGAATTCGACCTTGGCGTGGCGGCCATAGGTCTCGACGTCGCGGCGCAGCGTCGTGACCTCGAAAGGGTGCTTGCCGATCACCACCGTGACCGTGCCGTGATCGATGCCGGTCGGCACCGACTTGAAGCCCGCGGCCACGACGCGGCGCTCGACTTCCTCGGGCAACGCGGTGGTCGCGACGTCGATCTCGTGCACATCGAGGCCCAAGAGCGCGTTGCGCACGGCGCCGCCGACCACGCGCGCTTGCTCGCCGTCGCGGTCGAGCACGTCGAGCAGCTTCGGCAGCGGGCCTTCGCGCAGCCATGCGACGTCGAGCGTGCGGTGCGTGCGGGCCGACGTCACTTGGTCGTCCCCGGCACGAACTTGCCGTTCTCCATGTGCGCCGGAATGTAGGTCGAGCCGACCGGCGCGCCGGTGAAATGCGCGAAATAGACGAAGCTGCCGAGCACCAGGACGAGCGCCGCGATCGCGAGCCAGGCGATGCGCGCCAACGACCAGGAATCCGGATGCAGCACGCCGGCCTTCGTCGCCCACAGGAACACGGCGTAGAGCACGAACGGCGTGACGAACAGAACCAGTTCGGTGGCGATGGGGCGGATCATGGCGTGCCGGTCATCCCTGGTAGATCCGGTCGTAGAGACTGCGCAGGATACCAGCAGTCACGCCCCAGATGTAGCGCTCGCCGAAGGTGATGGCGTAGTAGTGCCGCGTCAGGCCCTGCCAGTCGCGCGAATGGCGCTGGTGGTTGGCGATGTCCATCAGGAACGCGAGCGGCACCTCGAACGCATTGTCGACTTCGCCGGCGTTGAGCGTCAGCGCGAACCCCGGCTTCACCCGCGCGATCAGCGGCACGATGCGATAGCCGAGCGTGGTCATGTAGAGGTCGAGATAGCCGAGCGGCTCGACGTGGGCGCGGTCGAGGCCGATTTCCTCCTCGGCTTCGCGCAGCGCCGAATGCAGGGGGCTTGCGTCGGCCTTGTCGATCTTGCCGCCGGGAAACGACACTTGACCGGGATGGTCGGGCAGATGCTGCGAGCGCTGCGTCAACAGCACCGTCGGCTCCGGATGGTCCACCACCGGAACCAGCACCGCCGCCGGCCGGATCGGGCGCACCTGCGCGATTCTTGCCATCACCGGATCGCCGTCGTGGTCGCCGCGCCTGGGCGTGAAATCGGGATCGGTGAGGCCTTCCGGCACCTTAAGGTCGAGACGTTCGCGCACGCGCTTGAAGAACTCGGCCGACGGCAAGGTCGGTGTCGTCGTCATATTTTCGTTGGTCGCGGTTTCTTGCATCAGGCAAATTCTCTTAGCGCGCTGGCGTCCGCCATCGGGAAGAATTCGCCGCCGGAGGCCACGCCGAACACGGCCTTGCCGCCGACGTCGCGCTCTTCGCCGCGCGCCACCAGATCGTAGAACAACGCCCGCGTCACCTTGGCCCACAGGTCGCGGCGGACGTGGACGTAGGGTTTCAGCCCGCCGCTCGCTTCCGGCTCGAACCGCAGCGCGTGGCCGGGGCCGGCGGATACCTGATCGTCGACATTGGTGCGGAACGTGAGCACCGGCCCGGCCGGCGCGTCCGACACCGAAAGCTCGACGGCGAGAAACGGCGCGTCGTCGACGACGATCCCGACTTTTTCCACCGGCGTGACCAGGAAGTACTTGTCGCCCTCGCGCTTGAGCACCGAGGCGAACAGCTTGACCAGCGCCGGCCGGCCGATCGGCGTCTTCTGATAGAACCAGGTACCATCGGCGGCGATCTTCATGTCGATATCGCCGCAAAACGGCGGATTCCAGCGCTCGACCGGCGGAACACCGCCTTTTTCGCGGGGCAGCGCTGCCGCGATCGCCTCCAGCCCGCCCTGCCCTGTCTTCGCCATTGTTACCCTACGTTATTCATGAGCCGGCGGCCTGTTCGCATCTTCGTGATTAGCCGGCCGGGCCCCGGAAGATAGCGTAGAGTCGGCTGGAGAATGAGGCAGATTCGGCCCGCACCGCGCATCTAATTGGTTCCTGGTGTGTTTGTTGCATAGCTCTCGTTGCGGATTTGGGCCGGCGGCTCGGCAAGCGTCCGATGAAAGGACTGGAAATCATGGCGGCGGCAAGCGGCGAAAGCCTGGAAAAGCTGGAAGACATGATCGTGCGCGCGGCGGAAACCACTGCCGCCAACGTGCGGGCGGCCAAGGACGCCATCGGCGCGGTCATTTTCGGTCAGGACGTGGTGGTCGAGCGCGCGCTCGTCACGGTTCTGTCCGGCGGCCACGCGCTGCTGGTCGGCGTCCCCGGCCTCGCCAAGACGAAGCTTGTGGAAACGATGGGCATCGCGCTCGGGCTGGACGCCCGCCGCGTGCAGTTCACGCCCGACCTGATGCCGTCCGACATCCTCGGCACCGAAGTGCTCGAGGAAAGCCAGGGCGGCAAGCGCTCGTTCCGTTTCATCCCCGGCCCGGTGTTCGCGCAACTGCTGATGGCCGACGAGATCAACCGCGCCAGCCCGCGCACGCAATCCGCGCTGCTGCAGGCGATGCAGGAACAGCACGTCACGGTCGCCGGCGCGCGCCACGATCTGCCGAAGCCGTTCCACGTGCTGGCGACGCAGAACCCGCTCGAGCAGGAAGGCACCTATCCGCTGCCGGAAGCCCAACTCGACCGCTTCCTGATGGAAGTCGACGTCGATTACCCGAACCTCGAAGCCGAACGGAAAATCCTGTTCGACACCACCGGCGCCGACGACACGCACGCCAAGGCGGCGATGACGTCGGAAGACCTGATCGCCGCGCAACGGCTGGTGCGCCGTCTGCCGGTCGGCGAGACCGTGGTCGAGGCGATCCTGGCGCTGGTGCGCTCGGCGCGCCCGGGCGAGGACGCCGGCGACATCGGCAAGCTGATCTCGTGGGGCCCCGGCCCGCGCGCGAGCCAGGCCTTGATGCTGGCCGTGCGCGCCCGCGCGCTGCTCGACGGCCGGCTCGCGCCGTCGGTCGACGACGTGCTGGAACTGGCCGAACCCGTGCTCAAGCACCGCATGGCGTTGACCTTCGCCGCGCGCGCCGAGGGCGAGACCATCCCGAACGTGATCCGGCGCCTGAAAGCGCGCATCGGATAATCGCACATGGCGGAGCCGCGGCTCAGCGACATCGAAACCAAAGCGGTCAGGTCGGCGACCACCGGCGGCCGCACGCTTGCGGACGCCATGCCGCGGCTGGTGCTGGAGGCGCGCCGCGTCGCCGCCACCGTCATTCACGGTCTGCACGGCCGCCGCCGCGCCGGGCCGGGCGAGAATTTCTGGCAGTACCGGCGCTTCGTGTCGGGCGAGCCGTCGCAGAACGTCGACTGGCGGCGCTCGGCGCGCGACGACCATCTCTATGTGCGCGAGCGCGAATGGGAAGCCTCGCACACGGTGTGGATCTGGCCGGACCGCTCGCCGTCGATGGCCTTCGCCTCGACGCTGGCCAAGGACAGCAAGATCGACCGCGCCTTGATCGTGGCCTTTGCACTCGCGGAAATCCTGGTGCAGGGCGGCGAGCGCGTCGGCATGCCGGGACTGCTGCGCCCGACCGCCAGCCGCAACGTGATCGAGAAAATGGCCGAAGCCGTGCTGCACGACACGCTCGAGCGCGCCAGCCTGCCGCCGTCGTTCGCGCCGTCGCCTTTGTCCGAGGTCGTGCTGCTGTCCGACCTGTGGAGCCCGATCGGCGAGGTGCGGCAGACCATCGCGCAATTGTCCGGCACCGGCGCGCGCGGCCACGTGGTGCAGATCGTCGATCCGGCGGAAGAGAGCTTCCCCTATGCGGGCCGCATCGAATTCGTCGAGCCGGAAGGCGCCGGCCACATCACCGCCGGCCGCGCCGAAACCTGGCGCACTGACTATCAAGGCGTGGTCGCGCGCCACCGCTCAGCGATCCGCGCCGAGACCGACCAGCGCGCCTGGAGCTTCGCCATCCACCGCACCGACCGTCCGGCCAGCGAGCTGCTGCTGGTGCTGCACGCGCGCATGGGCGCCCACGCGCAGTCGGCCGGCAGCCGGCACGCGCCGGCGCAGCAGGCGGGAAGGACGGCGTGATGGGACTGTTGCCGCTCGGCTTCGCCCAACCGCTGGTGCTGCTCGGGCTTCTGAGCTTGCCGGTGCTGTGGTGGCTGTTGCGGCTGGTGCCGCCGCGGCCGCGCCGCATCAACTTCCCGCCGACGCGGCTGCTGTTCGAGATCGCGCCGAAGGAAGAGACGCCGTCGCGCACGCCGTGGTGGCTCACGCTGTTGCGGCTGCTGCTGGCCGCGCTGGTCATCATCGCCGCCGCCGGACCGTTGTGGAACCCGCCGATTGCGTCATCGACGCGCGCCGCACCGCTCTTGATCCTGCTCGACGACGGCTGGTCGGCGGCGAACTCCTGGGACGCGCGCCTGCGCACCGCCGACGAACTGATCGCGCGCGCCGAAGCCGACGAGCGCGGCGTCGCGCTGCTGCCGTTGTCGGAAATCGCACGCGATATTTCGTTGCAGATCGCCGGCGCCGCCCGCGTGCAGGTCAAGCAGATCAAGCCGAAGCCGCACGCCGTCGACCGCGCCGAGGCGCTGCCGGTGATCGAGCGCTTCCTCAAAGGCGCGCCCACGGTCGAACTGGTCTGGCTGTCGGACGGCGTCGACCTCGGCAAGGGCGAAGCCTTCGTCGCCGGTCTCAAGGGCATCCTCGGCGACCATCCGCTCACCATCGTGCAGGGCGGCATCGCCATTCCGCATGCGCTCGCCGCCGCCGACAATGCCGCCGGCGCGCTGACGGTGAAGGTGCTGCGCGCCCAAACCGGCGCGGCCGAGAACGGCATGGTCAACGCCATCGACCTGAAGGGCCTGCCGCTCGGCGAAGCGCCGTTCACGTTCAAGGCAAGTGACCGCGAGACCGAAGCCAGGATCGACCTGCCGGTCGAAATCCGCAACGACGTGGCGCGGCTGGAGATCGCCGGCGAGCGTTCGGCCGGCAGCGTGCAGTTGCTCGACAAGCGCTGGCGCCGCCGCACCGTCGGCGTCGTGTCCGGTTCGACCGCCGACCGGTCGCAGCCGCTGCTGGGGGCGTCTTATTATCTGGCGCGCGCGCTCAATCCGTTCGCCGACGTGCGGCTCGCCGAGAACGTCGGCCCGGCGCAAGCCGTGCAGCGGTTCCTCGAACAGCGCCTGCCGATGATGATCCTGGCCGATGTCGGCAACGTCGCCGAAGCGGTCGAGCCGTTGAGCAAGTGGATCGACGACGGCGGCGTTCTGGTGCGCTTCGCCGGCCCGCACCTCGCCCGCAGCGAAGACAACCTGGTGCCGGTGCGGCTGCGGCGCGGCGGCCGCATCCTCGGCGGCAGCCTGAGCTGGGACAAGCCGCAGCCGCTTGCCGGCTTCGCGCGCGAAAGCCCGTTCGCCGGCATGGCGGTGCCGAAAGACGTCACCGTGTCGCGCCAGGTCTTGGCCGAGCCGGACGCGACGCTGACCGACCGCACCTGGGCCACGCTCGCCGACGGCACACCGCTCGTCACCGCGCAGCGCCGCGGCAAAGGACTGATCGTGCTGTTCCATGTCACCGCCGACACGCGCTGGTCCGACCTGCCGCTGTCCGGCTCCTTCGTCGACATGCTTCGCCGCATCGTGACGCTGGCGGGCGCGATCGCGCCGACCGATACGGCCGCCACCAGCGCGACCGGCACGCGCGTCGTTCCGGCGGTGGCGCCGACACGCATCCTCGACGGCTTCGGCGCGTTCGGACCGCCGCCGCCAACGGCGCGGCCGATCCCGACCAACTTCACCGGCCGCGCCACCGCCGACCATCCGCCCGGCTTCTACGGTCCGCCCGAAGGCCTGGTCGCGGTCAATACGCTGGCGCCCGCCGACCGGCCGCTGCCGCTGGACGTGACGCCGCTCAACGCGCGGCTCGACGTCTATCGCCACGGCGAACCGCTCGACCTGCGCGGACCGATTTTCATCGCCGCGATGGGCCTGCTGCTGCTCGACGCGCTGGTGGTGATCCTGTTGTCCGGCGGCCTCAGCGCGCTGCGCTACCGCCGCAGTGCTGCCGCCGCGCTCGTGGCCGGTGCGTTGCTCGGGGCGCTGGCCTGGCACTCACCCGCGCAGGCGCAGGCGACGCCGCCCACCGCGCCACAACAACAGCCGCCGCAGCTCACGCAAGCGCAGCGCGACTTCGCCATGAAGGCGTCGCTGCAGACGCGGCTCGCCTACATCGTCACCGGCGACGCCGCGGTCGACGACATCAGCAAGAGCGGCCTGCAAGGCCTCACGCTGTTCCTCGCGCAGCGCACCGCGCTCGAGGCGGGCGAGCCGATCGGGATCGATCCGGCGCGCGACGAGCTGGCGTTCTTTCCGGTGATCTACTGGCCGATCGTGCCGGGCGCCGCCAAGCCGCCGCAAGCCGCGCTCGAGAAGATCGACGCCTACATGAAGCGCGGCGGCACCGTGCTGTTCGACACCCGCGACGCCATCGACGCGCCGCCCGGCAACGACATGCAGGGCCCCGGCATGATCGCGCTGCGCACCATCCTGTCGTCGCTCGACATTCCCGAGCTGGAACCGGTGCCGCGCGACCACGTGCTGACCAAAACGTTCTTCCTGCTGCGCGACTTCCCCGGCCGCTTCAGCAACGGCCAGCTCTGGGTCGAGGCGCTGCCGGTCGAAAGCGAGGACGAGAGCAACGGCCGCCCGGCGCGCGCCGGCGACGGCGTGTCGTCGATCCTGATCACGTCCAACGATCTCGCCGGCGCCTGGGCGCTGCGGCCCGACGGCCAGCCGATGCTGCCGCTGGTGCCGGGCGAGCCGCGCCAGCGCGAGTTCGCCTTCCGCGCCGGCGTCAACATCGTGATGTACGCGCTCACCGGCAACTACAAGGCCGACCAGGTGCATATCCCGGCGCTGCTCGAGCGGCTGGGACAATGAAACGAGTTACTATTGACAAATAGTAAGTTCATATGTATATTTACTATCGTCCCAGACGATAGGAACTTGCCATGAGCAAGTATGAACCTCTGCCGCAATTCTTGCGTTCAGCCGGCGGCACGCTGCACCGAATGAGCTTCGCCGAAATCGAACGGATTCTGGGCTTCAAGCTTCCCAAGAGCGCCTATGAACATGAAGCGTGGTGGAGCAATAACGCGACCGGTCATTCGCATGCCCGGGCTTGGCTGAAATTCGGCTGGCGAACAGAAGCTGTTGACCTCGCCGGACGCAAAGTAACGTTCCAGCGCTCGCCAAGATTACCGTCGGCCGAAGACTCCGAGACCAAAAAAGACCCTTGGGGCTGCATGGCCGGTACCGTCACCTTCATGCCCGGCGTCGATCTCACTGCACCTGCCGGCGAGGTCTGGAACGCCGAGGAAGGCCGGTTGCTCAATGAGTGACCTCTTACTCGACACTTGCGCCCTGCTCTGGCTCGCCAATGGCGCCGAGATGACCAAGGCGTCGCGCGAGGCGGTTGCCAGCCGCAATCTGCATGTGTCGCCGATCAGCGCGTGGGAAATCGCCAATCTCGTACGCAAGAGCCGTATCGCCTTCACTCTGCCGGTCGCCAATTGGTTCCGCCAAACCACCGGCAAGATGGCCGCGACCACGCCGCAATTGTCTGTCGATATTCTGACGAATTCCTGCGCGCTTCCGGGAGCACCGCCGGACGATCCGGCCGACCGCATCATCATCGCGACTGCGCGTGAGGCTGACATGACGATTGTGACGCGCGACAGACTCATTCTCGACTACTCCCGCGCGGGACACGTTCGCGCATTGGCGTGTTAGACATGACCTTCGGCATCTCCTTCGCGCCCTTGGTGCCCGACTACGTGGTCTGGGCCGCGCTCGGCGTTGCCGTGCTGATGACGGCGCTGCTGCTGGTCGCGCGCAGCCGTGGCGCCTGGATGCGCGTCGTCGCGCTCGCGCTGATGGTGCTGGCGCTCGCCAACCCGTCGCTGACGCGCGAGGACCGCGACCCGATCCCGTCCGTCGCCGCCGTCATCATCGACAAGAGCCCGAGCCAGAACTTCGGCGACCGCAACGCCCAGACCGACGCCGCACGCGCAGCCCTCGTCGAGCGGCTGAAAGCCGTGCCCGGCCTCGAAGTGCGCGTCGCCGAAGCGGCGCAAGCCGACGGCGAAACCGACGGCACCCGGCTGTTCTCGGCGCTGTCGTCGACGCTCGCCGATGTGCCGCCCGACCGCATCGCCGGCGCGGTTCTGATCACCGACGGCCGCGTGCACGACGTGCCGACGGACGCGTCCACGCTCGGCTTCGCCGCGCCGCTGCACGCGCTGGTCACCGGGCGCGCCGACGAGATCGACCGCCGCGTCGTGCTGACGCAAACCCCGCGCTTCGGCATCGTCGGCCAGTCGCAGACCATCGGCTTCCGCATCGACGATCAGGGCGTGCGCGCCGGCAACGCGCAGGTGACCATCCGCCGCGACGGCGAGGTGCTCGAACAGCGCGCCGTCGCCGTCGGCGTCGAGATGAAATTCAGCATTCCGATCACGCACGCGGGCGCGAACATCGTCGAGGTCGAGGCCGCCGCGCTCGACAACGAGCTGACCCAGGTCAACAACCGCGCGGTGATCTCGATCGACGGCGTGCGCGACAAGCTGCGCGTGCTGCTGGTGTCGGGCGAGCCCC
>CAYJPU010000037.1:6322-19239 GCA_964372105.1 uncultured Undibacter sp. | reverse complement strand
GTTCGCGGCTTTCGCCGGCAAGTTCGCGCCGGCGGCGGCCCGGCAGGCTGCGTGATATTCTTCTTCGTCATTCCGGGTTCGCGGGCTGAAGTCCGCGCCCCGGAATGATAGCATCTAAAAGGTAACAGCCATGTCCATTCGTCCGATCAAGCGGATCGCGCAGTCGACGCCGACCATGGAAGGCGCCGGCGTGCGCCTGCGCCGCGCCTTCGGCTTCGGCGAAACCGCCGAGACCGATCCGTTCCTGCTGCTCGACGACTTCCGCAACGACAATCCGCAGGACTATCTCGCCGGCTTCCCGTGGCACCCGCACCGCGGCATCGAGACCATTACCTACGTGCTTGCCGGCGAAGTCACCCACGGCGACAGTCTGGGAAATCAAGGCACGCTCGGCGCCGGCGACGTGCAGTGGATGACGGCGGGGCGCGGCATCATGCATCAGGAGATGCCGCAGGGCGACGCGCAAGGCCGCATGCACGGCTTTCAGCTCTGGGCCAACCTGCCGTCGTCGCTGAAGATGACCGCGCCGCGCTATCAGGATGTGAAGGCCGCAGCGATCCCCGAGATCGTCGACGACGACGGCACGCGCGTGCGCGTCGTCTGCGGCGAGTTCTGGGGCAAACGAGGCCCGGTCGACGGCGTCGCCGCCGACCCGCGCTATCTCGACGTCTTCGTGCCGGCCGGCCAGCGCAAGACCCTCAAGGTCGAGGTCGAGCGCCACGCCTTCGCCTACGTGTTCGAAGGCGACGGCAGCTTCGCTTACGCGTCGAAGCCGTTCGGCGTGCTGAGCGAGAAGCAGGTCGGCGGCGACGAGATCCTGGTGCGCGAGCCGGTCGGCGACCGTTCGCTGGTCGTGTTCGACCAGGGCGACGAGGTCACCGTGCAGGCCGGCGAGCGCGGCATCCGCTTCCTGCTGGTGTCCGGCAAGCCGATCCAGGAGCCGGTCGCCTGGTACGGCCCGATCGTGATGAACACGCAGGAACAGCTGCAGCAGGCGGTGAGCGAGCTGCGCGCCGGAACTTTTATTAAAAGCTGACCAAAATAAGCCGCAGCGGAAGACGCTACCTTCCGCCGCGGCATATTTCCTCGACTTCCTGCTGATTTGGGCGCATCGTTTTAAACAAGGCGCATTACAGAGCGCCGCCGGCGCGCGCGCCAAACCAAGCAAACAATCGACGCTGCATGGTCTGGGCTCGAAGGCCGGATGAAAGGTCAACATGCTCGCTTCGACGCAGTCGAAGGACGCTCCGTTTGTCGGTGTTCACGACGGGATAACACTTGCCCACGCCATCGTTGACACCGTCCGCGATCCGCTCGTCGTGCTCGACCAGGGCTCGCGCGTTATCGCCGCCAGCCGCTCTTTTTACAAAACCTTCAAGCTGGTGAAGGACGACGTTCGCGGCCGTCTGCTCTACGAGATCGACGACGGCCAATGGAACATTCCGGAGCTGCGTACGCTGCTGGAGACGATCGGCCGGGACAACGAGCCGATCGAGGGCTACGAGGTCGACCGGGAGTTCCCCGCCATCGGCCACCGCACCATGCTCTTGAACGCGCGCAAGGTGTTCTACGAGAAGGGCAGCCACACTACCGTCCTGCTGGCGTTCGAGGACGTCACCAGCAGACGGGAAGTCGAACGCCAGATTCAAATTCTGCTGCGCGAAAAGGACATGCTGCTCGAGGAGATGCAGCACCGCATCGCCAACAGCCTGCAGATCATCGCCAGCATCCTGCTCATCAAGGCGCGCACTGTTCAGTCCGAGGAGACGCGGCTGCAATTGCAGGACGCGCATCAGCGCGTGCTGTCGGTCGCGGCGGTGCAGAAACATCTGCAAGTTGCCGGCCGCAATGAACCGGTCGAAATGGCCAGCTATCTGACCAAGCTGTGCGAGACATTGGCGCAATCGATGATCGGCGACAGCCGGCCGATCGCGCTCATCGTCACCGCCGATTCCGGTTCGATCATATCGCACCAGGCCGTGAGCATCGGCCTGATCGTCACCGAAACGGTGATGAACGCCTTGAAGCACGCCTTCCCCGGCGAGAAGCCGGACGCGGCGATCCTGGTGTCTTACAAAGCCGCCGGGCCGGACTGGACACTGACGGTGTCCGATAACGGCATCGGCAAAGCTGCTCCGGTTGCCACCGGCAGCAAAGGCGGGCTCGGCACCAGCCTCATCCAGGCGCTGGCCAAGCAGCTCGATGCGCGCGTCGACACCACGAGCGACACCAGCGGCACCACCGTCGCCATCACCCATCCGGCGGTTAAAGCTGCGGCGCCGCCACAATCGGCCGTTCATTCGGCGGAGAACTGATCATGTGGACACCGTGGCAGCGGCAGCAAAACGGCATGAGCACAAACGCCGCCGTGACGTTTCCCAACCAGAGCCGCAGTTACGACGCGACGCGGCAGGCCATCCATTTCTGGGGCTACGACCGAGCCATGGAAGCGTCGTTCTATTTGGCCGCCGAGGCGCTCCAGCGCATCCAGCCGAACTTGCAGCAGGATGTCGCGGGCCTGTTGAATGCCTTCGACATCAACCGCGACCGCATCTATGCCGCCGCCGCGCGGGTCTATGCCCGCGGCCGTCGCGGATCGTACGACCTCACCGTCGCCGATATCTGACGGCAACGTCTCAGGCGGGCAGCGCCGCTTTCGCCTGGCTTTCCGCCGTGTCTTTTTCCAGTCTGCCGTCGCGCAGGTGGAAGATATGGTCGAAGCGGTCGAGGATCATCTCGTCGTGCGTCACGACGATGATCGCGGCCTGCTGTTCGACCGCGATCCGCCGCAGCAGATCCATCACGATGCGGGCGCGCGACGAATCGAGCGGCGCGGTCGGCTCGTCGGCGAGGATGATGCGCGGCCGGTTGGCGAGCGCGCGCGCGATCGCCACCCGCTGCGCTTCGCCGCCGGACAACTGGCGCGGCATGGCGTGCTTGCGGTGCCCGACCTCGAGATAGTTCAGCAGCTCGACCGCACGCGTGCGCGCGGCCGACGCGCCGTAACCGGCCAGGTTCAGCACCACCGCGACGTTGTCGCTGCCGTCGAGAAACGGCAGCAGATTCGGGTACTGGAAAATGAAGCCGATCTTGTCGAGCCGCAGCCGGCGCAAGTCCGCCTTGAGCCAATGGTCGTCGTAGACCAGTTCGCCGTCGAGCGTGATGCGGCCGCCGCTCGGTTCCAGGATGCAGGCGACGCAATGCAGGAGCGTGGTCTTGCCCGAACCGCTCGGCCCCATCAGGCCGACGACCTGGCCCGGATAGACCTCGATATTGATGTCGACCAAGGCGTCGACGCGCGACGTCCCCTCACCAAAATGCTTGGAAAGGTGTTCGATCCGCACGACCGGCTGGTTCGAGGAACTCATGTGCTACCCCGACGAGGCCAGCGCTTCAGCCGGGTCGACCTTGAGCGCAAGGCGGATGCCCATCGTGCTGGCGGCGAGGCAGATGCCCACCGTGATGAAGAAGACGATCGCTATGCTCTCGGGGTCCAGCACCAGCCGGCGCGGGAAATAGGGCTTGAAGATCAGCACCAGTGCCAACCCGGCGAGGTAGCCGAATATCCCCATCGACAGCGCCTGTTGAACGATGAGGCCCACAATGGTGCGGTCCGGCGCGCCGACGAATTTCAGCGTGGCGATCGAGCGCACCTTGTCCATGGTCAGCGTGTAGACGATCAGCGCAATGATCACCGCCGACACGATCACCAGCAGCACCATGATCAGGCCCATCTGTTTGCGCGCACGCTCGATCACGAATTTGCTCAGCAGCGTTTCCTGCTGCGCCTGTGTCAACGCCGTGAGGTGCTTCCAGCGCGAGAGCGCGGCGGCGACTTCGTCGGCGCGCACATGCGGCGACACCTTGGCGATGATGGCGTTGACCTGGTCGTTGGCTTCGCCGCTTGCGCCGCGCGCCTTCTCGCGCCGCGAGGCCGGCGGCGCCAGCTCGAACTGCAACTGCTGCGCGTCGCGCAAGGTGATGTAAGCGACGGGGTCGCCGGACGACGTCACGGAATTCCGCATCAAGCCGACGACGGTAAACTTATGGCCGCGCGTGCCGAGCGCCACTTCCTGTCCGAGCGCCAGCCCGGTGGTGCGGTCGGCGATCATCTCATAGTGGTTGCGCAGGATCTCGCGTCCGGCGAAGAGCTCCCGCGGGCCGCCCGGCCGCCCCGGCTCGAAGCCGATGAGGTACATGCGCAGCGGCTGCCCGTTCACCTCGGTTTGCACCGATTGATAGGTGACGGAGCCCGCACGTTCGATGCCGTAGATGCGGCTGACCAGTTCGCGCGTATCGCCCGGGATGCGCGAGGCTTCCGCGAACGGCCCGTTGGTGCCGGCCTCGACCACCCAGAGGTCGGCGTCGGCCGCGCGCGCCTGCCGCAGCGCATCGTCTATGTTCCCGTAATAGACGCCGGTGATCATGATGACGATGCCGAGCAAAAGGCTCAAGCCGAAATTGGTCAGCACGAAGCGCAACAGATTGTGCTTGATGTCGCGGTAGGCGAGGTTCATGGCGCCTTCCCGCCGGCGGGCTTTGCCGAAGTCTTGGTGTCGATCTTGGCGGCGCGGCCTTCGCGCAACCTGCTCGCCAGTTCGGTCACCACGGCGGCGCCGCTCGGCACGCCGCCGGTGATCTCGTAGCGGCCGTCGAGCAGGCGGTGGCCGAGCGTCACGCTGTGCTGGCGCAACGTACCGCCCTCGACGGTCCACACCGCGCCGCTTTGCTTGCCGAGCCCGACGATCGCCGCCTCCGGCACCAGCACCGGCTGCGCCAGATGCACGGTGGTGATGAAGACCTCGGCCTGTTCGCCCAGGTTGAAATTATCCGGAATGCGGCCGAGTGCGACCGCGACGCGGCGCTCTTCGTTGACGCGGTCGCTCTCGGGTTCGATGCGCGCAACCTTGCCGGCGATACGGCGCGCGGGCTGCGAGCGCAGGATGATATCGACCGGCTGGCCGACCGCGATTTCGCCGGCCTTGCTCTCGTCGATGTAGGCGAGCACCCACACCGACGCCGGGTCGATCACCGTGAACACCGCCTCGCCGGCGCCGAGCGCCGAACCGCGCTCTTTCGTCCGCGCCGTCACCATGGCGTCGTAGGGCGCGGTCAGCGTGTGGAAGTCCAGCGTCGCGGTCTCGAGCTGGCGCTGCGCCTTGGCGTCGCCGATGGCGGCGCGCGCCACGGCGACGTCGCCCGTGGCCAGGTTGACGTCCGCGCGCGCCACATCCTCCGCGGTCTTGGCGGTCTCGGCTGATTCCACAGATGTGGTGGCGCTCTGCACCAGCTTCTGCCGGCGCTCGTTGACGACCTTGGCGTTGGCGTAGTTCGCCTGCGCCTTCTCCAGGCTGGCCATCGCCCGTTGCAGCGTGGCTTCGGTCTGCTCGGTCGCGGCCTTGGCGCGGGCGACCCGCGCGCTCTGCTCGCGGTCGTCGAGCCGCGCCAGCACGGCGCCCTTGGGCACGCGGTCGCCGACATCGGCGGCGAGCTCGACCAGCACGCCGGACACCTTGAAGCCGATCTTGGAGGCGACGCGGGCCTCGACCGTGCCGAGGCCGAACACCTGCACGGCCACGTCGCGCTCGGCCTGCGCGACCTTGACCGTGACCGGACTGAGAGAAGCCTTCCAGCCGACAAACAGCAGGGCCGCGACCGCAACGCCCGCGACAGCGATCAGAACGTTGCGCTTAGTGATCATGGTGATCATGCCGGTCCCCGCAAGACGAATGCAGACGACTGCTAGCCGCCTGGGGCGCAGGCTACCTTGATTGAGATCAAAGGCACAGGCGCCATGGCCGCGGGCGCTTCAGGCGTTCGGGATCGGCGTCGCCGGCGCGGCCGGGGCTTCGGCGCCGGGCGCCGGCGGGCCTTTCAGCGGCCGCTCCTCCAGCGCGATCAGGAACGCCATGCCGATGGTCAACACGCCGGCGCAGGCCAAAAACACGAAGCGGAACGCGACGCTGAGCGCCTCGGCCGAAGCGGTGCGCGCCAAGGTCTCCACCGCCGCCGAACCGGCCTCGCCGCCGAGGCCGCCCAACACGATCGCGCCCAGCACCGCCACCACCAGCGCCGAGAACAGCGCGCGGAAGAAGTTGGCGGCGCCGATGGCGATGCCCATCTGCGACCGCGGCACCGCGTTCTGCAGGCACACCGTCGAGATCGGGAACACGGTGCCGAGGCCGGAGCCGATCACGGTCATCAGCAGCAGCACCACCCAGATCGGCATCGACGCCGGCCAGATCGACAGCACGACCAGCGACAGGATCGCCAACGCGAGGCCGGCGAGCGGCATGCGCTTGTAGCGCTCGATGCGCGCCATCAGCCGGCCGCAGACCGTCGACCACACCACCGTGGCGCCCATCATCGGGATCAGCGCCAGCCCGGACTGGCTCGCCGACAGATGCAGCGCCGCCTCGAAATACAGCGGCCCGAAGATCGTCAGGCCGACCAGCGTGCCCATGTTGCAGGCGCCGGCCAGCGCCGCGCTGCGCACCACCGGATTGGCCAGGACGTTGAGCGGCAAAAACGGCTCCTGCGCCGTCGCCAGCCGCACCGCGAACAGCCCCCACAGCGCGGCGGACGCCAGCAGCAACGCGCCGATCGGACCTGAGATCCACGGCACGTCGCGGCCGCCCCACGACAGCGCCAACAGCAGCGCCACCGCCGCGAAGATCATCAGCAGCGCGCCGACGACGTCGAGCCGGTGCTTGCGCGGACGGAACGGCACCAGCTTAAGCGCGTTCGCGGTGACGCCGAGCGCGGCCAGGCCGAGCGGCACGTTGATCCAGAAGATCAACGACCAGTCGAGATGCTCGGTCAGGAAGCCGCCGAGCACCGGGCCGCCGACCGAGGAGGTGGCGAACACCGCGCCGATGTAGCCCTGGTAGCGGCCGCGCTCGCGCGGTGACACCACGTCGCCGATGATGGTCTGCGCCAGCGCCATCAGGCCGCCGCCGCCGAGGCCTTGGCAAGCGCGCGCCAAGACCAGCATGGTCATGCTGGTCGCCAGCGCGCAGGCGACCGAGCCGGCGATGAACAGCACGATGGCCGACAGCATCGTCACGCGCCGGCCGTAGATGTCGGACAGCTTGCCGTAGAGCGGCGTCACCGCCGTGGCGGTCAACAGATAGGCCGTCACCACCCAGGCGAGGTTGCCGAGATCGCCGAAGTGGCGGCCGATGGTCGGCAGCGCGGTGGCGACGATGGTCTGGTCGAGCGCGCCCAAGAACATCGCCAGCATGATGCCGACGACGATGGTGCGGATCTCGGGATGGGTGAGCGCGCGCGGTTCCGCCTTGGCGCCGTCTCTGGCGCGCACAAGTTTGTGATCGGGGTGATGTCGCCGGGGTGTGGTCATGGGCAATGGATTCCGGCGCCGCTTGTGCCTGCGCCGGCCCGCCGGCGCAATGCCTTGGCGCGGGCAGCGGCTATGCTGGCGCGCCACGCGCACGGCGGGACTCCCTCTCCCCTGCAACATCTTCTCTTCACCTCCCCCTGCAAGGGGGAGGTCGCCCGTCGAGCGAAGCGAAGGCGGGCGGGTGGGGTGTCATCTTCTTTTAGAGCGCAGAAGACCCCCACCCCGACCCTCCCCCTTTCAGGGGGAGGGAGAACAAGCCTCGTCGCGAAACAACGTGTCCACCAGCGCCAACGCCGTGCGCTCGGCCAGTGCGAGCGCGAGTTCCAGGCGCGGGTTGTCGGGCACGGCCGGCGGCAGCTTCGGCCGGCGCCACGGGTCGCCGCGCCAGCGTTGCGCGGCGCGCCCGGCCGCGCGCTGGTGGTCGCGGGCGCGGCGATAATCGGCGAGCGCGCGGGTGGCGCGATTGGCGGCGGCGAGCGCGCGCACGCGCTCGTCCCACAGGCGCTCGCGCTCGGCGTCCGCCTGGGCGTCGCGCGCCAGCGGCTCGGCCGCGGCCACGCGCGCCAGCGCCGCGTCGCGCCCGGCCGGATCGACGGCCTTGAGCCCAACGGCGAACGGCTGGTCCTTGTCGGCGCGGCGGATGAAGCGGCCGCCGGCGCCCTTGACCGGCGCGACGTCCGCCGCATGCTGCCAGCGCCGCCCGCGGTTGGCGGCCGCCGCGGCAAGCCCGCGCGGCTTGACGCGATAGCGCTTCGTCCAGCCGTGCTTGTTCACATAGGTATAGAGCGTGCGCTCGGTGACGCCGGCGATGCTGGCGATCTCGCGCACCGGCACGGACGTCGTCTCATACAGCGCGCGAATGCGCGCGGTGAGGTCGGGCGCGGCGCTCGCCCCATGCACAGCGCTCTTCTCCCCTCCCCCCATTTGCGCAGCAAATGGTGGGGAGGGGTTGGGGGTGGGGGGCGCGGCATTGCCGAAGGCGGCGGTCGCTTCGTTCAAGTTCACCGCCTTATCGGCAGCCATGTCGCAATAGTTCTCGCGCGCCAGCGCGCGCACGGAAGTGCGGGGCGTCATGGGGTTCTGATTCAGTTGTGGAGCGTGCGGGAAAGCTAGCGGAGGAGCGTCACGCTGTCAAGCATATAATCCTAGCGAAATTAGGCCGCCCTCAGCCGCTCCAGCTCGGTCACGAACTCGAACCGCAACAGCGCGCCCTCGTCCTCGGGCAGCCAATTCGTCATCTGCAAGAAGATGGTGCGATAGAGCGCGGCGCGGTTGGCATCCCAAGGCATCGACCGTGCCGCCCTCGCCTCAGCCAGAATCCGGTTCAGTTCCTCGCGAACCTTGTCCGGATCGGCGTGATACTCCGGCGTCTCGAAGTCCTCATCGGACTGATCTGCCGGTTCGTTTCCAAAGAGATCGCCTTGGCGAGGAGAGGTCATGACTTCCTCCTCAATATTGGCCTGCGATTGAGTCTTCGAGCAGCTTGATTTCGTCGGGTGTCAGATCGAACAGACGATAAACAACGGCGTCAATTTCGTGCTCAGCCTTTTCAATCTCGACATCGAGCTTGCGAATCTCTGCGGCATGCTTGGCGAGGTAGGCTTCCCACTCTGCGCGCTCATTCACCGGCATGTCGGCCCGGAACACACGCTTCACTTCATCTCGGAACTGGGCAAAGTCGAGGGTCCACCACCCTTCCAGCTTGCGCGACAGCTTCTTTCGCTCGGGTGGAGCAAGGTCGAGGATGCGATGGCGAATTGAAGATTGAACATCGAATTGCCTTACTGCATTGTTGATGATCGACTTTCCAAGTGAGCCCAGGCCGTCTCGCTCTGACTTTTTCATTTCTGGCATGGGCAGTTGAGCCACATACTGAGCTTCCGCTTCGATGTAATTGCCCCGTTTTATGCGCGCTACCGACACAAGCTCAAACCAAGCGCATTTGCTATTCAAAAAGCTCAGCAGAGCGACGTCGGTCGTAGCTATGAAGAAACACTTATTGTTCAAAAAGAATCCGTCGCTATCGAACGAAAATGATCGCTGCAACTGGAAATGCGGCCACACTATTTTATGGCCTTCAAATTTATCATGATACGCCAATTGAGCCTGCTGCAACTCAAACCATTCTTGTTTGGTCGCGCGTTTTTCCAAATCATTTTTGAAAGGCAAGAGCCAATTGCGAATTGCGGGGTAATCAGCGATATCGATTTTGCCCTTCGGAGTATTGATAAGGAAAAGACCTTCCGACTCGATGCGCCAGCGCTTGACATTCTCGCCACGGAGAAACGGCTTAATCAGCTCGGCTGACTTCTTGTCCTGCTTTACGAGAAGATCCCGCGTGTCACGGTCGATAATAAAGGCCTCGTTCAATCCGGTAACGATGCCTCGTAGTGGCGCCCCATAAACCTCGCCCAACGTCTTCCGGCCCTTGACGATCTTGTCCCGCAGCCGCGCCAGCGCGTCGTCCTCGAACTGCCAGGAGCCAACGCCAAGGCGCGCACGCGGCATCGATGTCGCCCCGGCCGAGAAACTTGCTTCCAGGTCCTTGGGCAGCCCATCAGCAACCTTGAGGAATGACAAACTTCCGTCCTTGGCGGCACCCTTTCGCAGGGTCAGAATCGCCGGATAGGTCGTCACGCCCTCGAAAATCTGCAGGTCACCGAAATCGACCACCGTCTCCATCGCGACGTGATCGCTCAAAAACGTGCGCAGCTTTTCGCCCGAGCCGGTGCGGAAAAACGTCGACGACGAAATAAAGCCGAGCCGCCCGCCGTCCTTCAACAAGCCGACACCGCGCTCGAAAAAATAAGCGTAGAGGTCGGTGCGGTCGTCGGCGACCACGTATTTCTGTTCGAGATAGGGCTTGACCGGCTTGATGAACTCCATGCGCACATAGGGCGGATTGCCGATCACCACATCGAAGCCGCCTTCATCGAAAACGGCCGGGAAAGCCTTGCGCCAGTCGAAGGGATGATCGGTGAACTTCGGATCGTCGATCAGGCTGTTGCCGACCTTGATCGTGGCTTCAAGGTTTTGCAGGCGATGCTTGTTGCGCGCCGTCTTGAGCCACAACGCCAGCCGCGAAATTTCAACCGACTCGGCATTGAGATCGACGCCGTAGAGATTCTTCGTCACGATTTCATCGAACGGATCGAAGTCGATCTCCTCGCCGAGGCTTGCCAGATGCTCGACCACGCGCCGGTACTCGGCCGCCAAAAGATCGAAAGCGGCGACCAAGAAAGCGCCGGAGCCGCAGGCAGGATCGACAATCCGCAAAGACCGCAGAACACCGGCGTAGTCGCGCCAGAACGCGCGCTCCGCTTCCTTCTCGTTCTTACCGAAGATGGGATCGCCGTTGCTCGGAGTTTTACGACCGTGTCTGCCGAGCAGCGCAGTGAAGCGTTCCGACAGAGTCGCACCGATCGTGCGCTCGACCAGAAAGCGCGTTACGACGTCCGGGGTATAGACGACCCCTTCGCGTTTGCGCTTGGAGACCTTGGGCGGCTCCTCGCCGCGGCTCAGCGCGCGCAGCTTTTCCAGATCGGTGATTGACTGCTCGAAGATGTGGCCGAGCACCGTCACCGGCACATCGCTGAGGTAGTCCCAGTTGGCGAGTTTGGCCAGGTCTTCAGTGAGCGCGTCCGGCACGACGATAGCGTCGGCGACCGGATCGGTGGCAAACAAGCCGCCGTTATAGGCCCAAATGCCACGACCCTCGTTGCCGCCGTCGATCTCGCGGAACAGCGCCTGAAAATTCTTCCAGTAGGGTTCCGGCCGCCATTCATTGCGCGCCGTGGCGGCGCGCGCAATGAGCTTGTCGGGCAACAGGTCGGTGCGCTCGGCAAAAGCAACAAACAGAATGCGATCGAGCAGCTTTTGAGCGACCTCGATGGCCGTCGCCATAGGCAGCTTCGGGCCGTCTACCGCATCGGTGACAAAAGACAGCAGACGCTCGCGCAGCGCTTTGTAGTCCTGGTAAAGGTCGTCGGTAATGTCCTTATAGGCGCTGTCGCTCTGCCGCAGCAGCGCTTCTGTGGCGCCGCCAAGCAGTTGCTTCGCCGACAGCAACAGCCACAATCGTTCAAGTTCGCGCGCATCGTCGATCTTGGTGAGATCGAATTGCTCGTAGGCGTCTCGACCGCGGCCAAACCCGTAAAGCCTGATTTCGAGGCAATTTGAAATCAGCACCCAGCGGCATCCCGGGACATCAATGGCGTAATTCCACGCCTGCTGCACGGGGCTGTAGCCGCGGCCCGGCATGATGGCGTCGAGATCGCCCGTCGTCGGCCCCTTCAACTCGAAAGGCGCAACGATTTCGTCGGGTGCGTCAGCACTGCCAAACCGGCCGAGCGCCACGTCGACGGCACCGCGCCTTATCGTTCGCTCAAAGGCAAGGGTGTAGGGCGGGTCGGCATCGACCTGAGAGTAGCCGAGAACATCACCAAGTATTTTTTGGCAGAAGAGGTTGCGGACTTCTGTTTCTTTGGACTTCGCGAAGCGCGAACTGCCGGCCGTTTTTGCGTAGTTCCGAGCAGTTTCGAGCTGCTGTGGGTTCAAGTCGAAAGTGTGCCTCTTTAGTTCTTCAGTAATCACCTTGAAGTTGAAGAGGGGTACACGAAGCGTGCGACCAACCGCGGAGCGGCCCGAGCGCCCCCCGTGTCCGCCGTCGCCGAGATTGATGCCAGCGCTAAAAAAAAGGTCCATTGCGATGAGAGTAAAGCCGAGGGGGAGCCGCCCGTCGACTATTGGTGGCAGCAACTAACAGATTCGTGGGACCCGTATTTTCTGTGGCTACAGAACGCCTTAGCCGGCTTCATCGGCGCGCGCGCGGTCATTTCCGCTTAATGGCGCCCCGCGCCCGCTCTTTTTCGCCTGACGGCGCCGCGCTGCCCCGCGCCCCCTCTCTTACATTCACCGGTGCCGCGCTGCCGCGCGCGCCTTTGGGCCACTTGCCCGGCCAGCTCACAATGTAATCCGTGAGCTTCTCGTCCGGCACGTCGGCCTCGCTCTCGCTCACGCGGCCGCGCACCGAGATGCCGGCGTCGTGCACCGTCTCGGCCGAGCCGGAGATGAGCGGGTGCCACCAGGCGAGGTCCCTTCCTTCGGCCACCAGGCGATAGCCGCAGGTCGGCGGCAGCCAGGTCAGCCGCTTCACGTTGCGCCAGGTCAGCCGCACGCAGTCCGACACCTTGGCCTGCCGGTTGGCGTAGTCGGTGCAGCGGCAGGTCGCGCCGTCAAGCAGCGTACAGCCGACGTCGGTGTACACCGTCTCGTTGGTGTCCTCGTCGATGAGCTTGTTGAGGCAGCAGCGGCCGCAGCCGTCGCACAGGCTCTCCCACTCGGCCGGCGTCATCTCGCTCATCTTCTTGGTGCGCCAGAAGGGGACTGTTGGTTTTTCGGCCGGCATTACTGATCCAGTTAAGGCGGAGGCGGCTTCCACATCGTTCCCTCCCCCCTTGCGGGGGAGGGACAGGGAGGGGGGGTATCACAAATGCCGTGCTTGCGAGCACCCCCCCCCCAACCCCCCCCCACAACGGGGGGGGGGGGGGGGGGGGGG
>CAYJPU010000037.1:0-6312 GCA_964372105.1 uncultured Undibacter sp. | reverse complement strand
ATCTCGCTCATCTTCTTGGTGCGCCAGAAGGGGGGCCGTGTCGCGTCACGCATCAGATCTCGATTCCTCTCAATGCCCTCCATATAGTCCGCGCCGCGCCCGGCGGCGAGGCGCGGGGCCTCTTTACCCC
Organism: uncultured Undibacter sp.; assembly: GCA_964372105.1. Lineage (GTDB taxonomy): Bacteria > Pseudomonadota > Alphaproteobacteria > Rhizobiales > Xanthobacteraceae > Pseudolabrys. The sequence goes on along the minus strand of CAYJPU010000037.1, from coordinate 6,182 downwards.
CTCCGGGCTGTCGTCCCGGGCGACCGAGCGAACGCGAGGGAGACCCGGGACCCAGTAACCCCGGTCCCCGTGATCTGGACAGACCGGGGCTACTGGGTCCCCGCTTTCGCGGGGACGACACCGCCGAAACGGACGAATCCGGCCTCTTTTCACCGCATTTGCCGTTCACCTTGGCGCGGGTTAACCCCTTGGCGTCCTTGGCCGGGGCGGCCCGGATCGGCTAAACTGCTGCCTCAAGCGCAGGCCTCGCGTTCCGACGCGGCCCGCGCCCCCACTTCGACAGAACGGTCACAGCCTTGCGCGACCTTTTCCCCGAGGATTGGAAGCCCAATCTCAAGAAACTCCTGCTTGGGCTGGACGCCTGGGTGGATTTCAGCGTGTTCCGCAGCCTGGCCGGCGCGCGCGAGGGCTACGAGCGGTTTTCCACCTTCATGGACCGCTTCCACACCGCCGGCTGGCGGCGCGGCTTCGTCGAGCTGACCTCAGAAGGCGCCACGCTCGGCACCGCCGGCCTCGTCCTGATGCTGGCGCTGGCCGTGCCGGCGTTCCGCGAGACCTCGGACGACGACTGGCTGAAGAAGTCGGAGCTGGCGGTGACGTTCCTCGACCGCTACGGCAACGAGGTCGGCTCGCGCGGCATCAAGCACAACGATTCGGTGCCGCTCGACCAGTTCCCGGACCACCTGATCAAGGCGGTGCTGGCGACCGAGGACCGGCGCTTCTACGAGCATTTCGGCATCGACCTCGCCGGCACCATGCGCGCGCTCGTCACCAACGCGAAGGCCGGCGGCGTCGTGCAGGGCGGCTCGTCGCTCAGCCAGCAGCTCGCCAAGAACCTGTTTCTGTCGAACGAGCGCACCATCGAGCGCAAGGTCAAGGAAGCGTTCCTGGCGATGTGGCTGGAGGCGCGCCTGACCAAGAACGAGATTCTGAAATTGTATCTCGACCGCGCCTACATGGGCGGCGGCGCCTTCGGCGTGGACGCTGCGGCGCAGTACTACTTCAACAAGTCGGCGCGCGACGTCGACCTGGCCGAGGCGGCGATGCTCGCCGGCCTGTTCAAGGCGCCGACCAAGTTCTCGCCCAACGTCAATCTGCCGGCGGCCCGCGCGCGCGCCAACGTCGTGTTGGATAATTTGGTCGAAACCGCCTTCATGACGGAAGGCCAGGTGTTCGGCGCCCGCCGCCACCCCGCCACCCCCGTCGACCGCAAAGACGACCGCGCGCCGAATTACTATCTCGATTGGGCCTTCGACGAGATGAAGAAGCTCGTCGACAAGTTACCCAAGACGATGACCGAGCGCGTCTTCGTCGTGCGCACCACGCTCGACACCGGCATGCAGAAGGCAGCCGACGCCGCGATCGAAAGTTCGCTGCGGCAATATGGCCAAGAATATCACGCCAAGCAGGCGGCTGCCGTGCTGATGGATGTCGACGGCTCCGTGCGCGCGATGGTCGGCGGCCGCGACTACGGCGCCAGCCAGTTCAACCGCGCCACCGACGCGATGCGGCAGCCGGGCTCCTCGTTCAAGCCTTACGTCTACGCCAGCGCGCTCATGCACGGCTTCAAGCCGACCTCGATCGTGGTCGACGCGCCGATCTGTCTCGGCAACTGGTGCCCGCAAAACTATGGGCGCGGGTACAGCGGCTCGATGACGCTGACGATGGCCCTTACCCGCTCGATCAACACCATCGCCGTGCGTCTGTCGGTCGCCATCGGCGACGGCAATCCCAAGCTCGGCCGCTCGCGCATCGTCAAGCTGGCACACGACATGGGCGTCAAGAGTCAATTGCCGGATACGCCGTCGCTGCCGATCGGCGCGGACGCGGTGACCGTGCTCGAACACACCGGCGCCTTCGGCGCCTTCCCCAATCTCGGCAAAGCCGTGACGCCGCATGCCATCCTTGAAGTTCGCACCGGTGACGGCCATTTGATCTGGCGCTTCGACCGCGACGGCCCGAAGCCGCGGCAGGCAATGCCGCCAAAGGTAGCGCAGGACATGATCACGATGATGACCAACGTGGTCGAGAACGGCACCGGCCGGCGCGCGCGCCTCGACGGCATCGCCGCAGCCGGCAAGACCGGCACCACCAACGCCTACCGCGACGCCTGGTTCATGGGCTACACTGGCAATTTCGTGTGCGGTGTCTGGTTCGGCAACGACGACTACACCTCGACCAACCGCATGACCGGCGGCTCGCTGCCGGCGATGTCCTGGCAAAAGATCATGGACTACGCGCATCAGGGCATCGAGCTGCGGCAGCTGCCCGGCGTTCCGGTGCCGCAAGTGCGCCAGCCGACCGTGGCCGAAGCCAAATCGAAGGCCAACGATCAACCAGCCCCGGTGCGCCCGGCGGTGCTGAGCAAGCGCGGCGCCGACATTCTGGTTCGCGTCGAGCGCATGCTGGATGACGCCAATCGCGCGCTCGGGCCAGTGTCACCCTCCGTTTCGACCGACAAAAAGAAGCAGGCCGCCGCGCCGGAAAAGGGCGACGCGCTCGCTTCTGCCTTGGAGGGCAAGGCCTTCGGCCGGAACTGATTAGCCGCCCGCCTGCGCCCGGCGTAGTCTCCCACCCGCGAATCAACTTCTTGCCTCTACCAGCGGATCGATCGTGCGGCTGCTTCTCGGAACGCTGTTTGCCCTGGCTGTCGCCGCGCTCGTCGGCCTCGGCGCCACCTATATGGCGCTGTCGCGCGGCGCGGCGTTCGGCGCGCTGACGATCGGCAGTTGGACCGCGTGGCCGAAAACCGGCACCGCCGACGCCGACCCTTACGCGCGCGCTTCGATCGCCCGCACCGGACAATTGCCGACCGCGCTCGGCGACGGCGTGTCCTTCACCGCGCAGGCCGACGAAAACGGCAAGCTGCTCGACGGCCGCTGCGACGTCGTTCTCGCCGGCATCACGCCGGCTGCCCGCTTCTGGACCTTGACGCTGTACAACGGCGCCGGCGAGCTTGCCGCCAATTCGGTCGGCCGCCACGGCTTCTCGAGCCAGGAGATCGTGCGCCAGGCCGACGGCAGCTTCGAGATCGTCGTGGCGCCGCGTGCGCAACCCGGCAACTGGATCCCGACCGGCGGCATCGAGCGCTATGCGTTGGTGTTGCGCCTCTACGACACCGCGGTCGGCATCGCCACGAAAGCCGGCCGTGAAGTGCCGATGCCGTCCGTCAGCACCAGGGGCTGCCCATGATCCGCTGGCTGCTCCTGCTGCTGGGTGGCGCCCTGCTCGGCGGCGTGGTCCACATCGCGACCGTGATCATCCTGCCGCGCACCGCGACCAGGGATGCCTATTCGCGGCTGGAGCAGGTCGTGTCGGTCAACACCGTCACCGCCTTGGCCGCCCCGACCGCGGAAGCAGCGCCGATCCCCTTTATGGACCCGGCGTTCGCGAGCGCCGTCTGCCGCTACGATCTCTCGCAAGGACCGATGAAGCTGACGGTGCCGGTGCGCACCGCCTACACCTCGGTATCGTTCTATACGCGCTACGGCGTCGCCTATTACGCCATCAACGATCGCGCCGCCGGCCGGCGCGTCATTGAGCTCGATCTGATGACCGTCGAGCAGCACAACCAGATGCCGGAAGAAGAAGACGTCACCGCCGCCGATCGGCTGATCGTGGACTCGCCCACCCTCACCGGCCTGATCGCGATCCGCGCCTTGGCGCCGGAGCCCGGCCTGATGCCGCAAGCCCAGAGCGCGGTCGCGGCCGCACAATGCCGCCGCTCGGACGACATGAAGCGCTAATAAGGGGCGTGCGCGAGGCTCGGTTCGCGCATCCAGGTCGGCGGCAGGAACCTGCGATAGTGCGCAATCTGAGCCTGCAATTGATGGAGCAGGCGTTCGGCCTCGACCGCCTGCGGCGACGGCGTCGCGACCACAAGCCGCTCGAGCGCGAAACGGTAGGACGACGCGCGCAGGCTGAGCCGCACATGCACCATGCCGACCACCGCGGCATTCTCCTCGATCCGGCGCAGGGCGTTCTTGCGTTCGCCGGCGACCCGCGTCGATACATAAGAGAGACTCTTGCGGCGCTTCTGGTCGATGTCGATCACCCGCCCCGCGGTCTCGAAGAACGCCGGCAGCCGGGTGCTGTCGTTGCGGATGTCGTCGATCAACTGCGTATAACGCGCCGACGGCGAGCGCGCATGCGCAGACATCAGATGGCTGGCGTAGGCGGCGCGGTCGAAGCTGGCCCGGCGGCCCCACTCGAGCATGCCGTATTCGCCGGCGATCGAATACCAGCGATGGCGGTCGTACGGCGGCTCGATCAGCGGATAAGCCAGATCGCGCAGCGTGCGCTCGTCGTCGGTCAGTTCAAAAGTCGAGGGCTTGCCGGGGACGGCATCGCGACCGACCCAGTCATGGATGTCGTCGCGCACCAGCGAGGGATAGATTTCTTCGAAGTCGCCGTTGGCGCAACCCGCGAGCAACAGCACGGTGGCGAAGGCAAAGGCGCGTCGGCACCACACCGGTCTGCGCCGTGACGGCTGCAGCGGATGTTCCATCGGCTGCGCCGGCGCGCTCTAGCGCGCCACGCGGCGGCGGCGGCGCCGGCCGGGGTTGTTGCCCGTCTGAGGTTCAAGCCCGTTGGAACCGTCGGGATCGCGGTCGATGCGGATCACCGGCAGAATGATCACGGTCGCAGGTTCGCTGCTGGCGTCGACATATTTGCCGCCGCGCGCATAGCCCGCCTCGTCTGGAAAACGGATGACTTCGCCCATTGCAGTCCCCTCTTCCGTCCGGCGTTACGCCTACACTGGGTCTGCCGGATCGGCGCTTCCCTCCAATTAAGGGGCCGCAAGGTTAACGCTCCGCTAACGCGCACACCCTAATGTGAAGCCGTTCGACGGGTTGTGAAGCGTTGCCATGATGCAGAAGTCCTCCGCGTATCCGCCGCTCGACGGCCTCCTCGACCTGGCCTGCCGGGACGGCGTCGACATCCGCCCCACGCTGCTGCGGGTCCTCACCGACCTCTACGTGCAGAAGCCGGCGCACACCGCCTACGAAGAAACCCAATATGTCGAGCTGGCGCGCGGCCTGATCCAGGCGGTCGACGCGCCGACGCGCGACGCCGTGTCGGCGAGTTTGCGCAACTATCCGGCGGCGCCGAAAGCCATTCTCGAGGCTTTGGCCGGAGCGCCCGACGCTTACGCACCCAGCCCCGAGCCGCAAGCCGCCCCGCAGGCGGCGCCGGACGACCTGGCCGACTTGTTCTTCGCCGCGACAGCCAGCGAGCGCCGTCTGATCCTCGCCAACCTCGACGTCGTCGGGGCCGCCCGCGTTGCGCCGGTGGCGGCCCCGCACGAGATCGCCGCCCAACTGGAAGCGGCCGCTCTGCAGCGCAATCCGGACGCCTTCAGCCGGACCCTCGAACGCGCTCTCGGCGTGGAGCGCCGCGTCGCCGACCGCATCGCGCAAGACCCTTCCGGCGAGGCCTTGGTGGTCGTGGCCAAAGGCATCGGCATGAAGGCCGCGGTGCTGCAACGCATCCTGCTGTTCCTCAATCCGACGATCGGGCAATCGATCGAACGCGTCTACGATCTTGCCAACCTGTTCGACGATCTGTCGTCGCAGGCCGCCGCCCACGTGCTGGCGACCTGGCGCAAGCCTGTCGCGCGTACACGCCCGGCCCATGCGCCGGTGCTTTACGATGACGAACGGCGCCGTGCCCGGCCGACCTCTGGCGCGGTCCGCACCGGCGAACGCCCCGAGCAGCCCGGTCATCTCAAAGCCACGCGGCGCTAACGCGGTCACACCACGGCATCGTCGAGGAAGTTACGGCCGGCGCGGTCCTCGACCTCGACGATCCAGATGTCGGGATCGAACTTGAGCTCGCGCGTCAGCCGCGCCTCGATCTCGGTATCCGTCACCGGCCCGCCACGTCCCAGCACGATCGTGAACAGCCGGTCCGCCGGCCGGGCGTCGTCGAACACCGATTGCGGCGCCGGCCCGTAAAGAATTCCGGTCCCGTCCAGACGATTGAGCTTGATGAAGACGGCGCCGGCCTCGTCGGCGCCGCGCCGGCGCACCGCCGCGAACGCGCCTTCGATATTGCAACGCCGGAGGTAGGCCGACGCCCAGATGCCCGATTTCAACCGCATGGCTTTGCCTAGCACGCGTGCCGGCAGGCTGCCATTACTCCAGCGGGCGTCCGGTCATGGCGGCGAGTTCGCGCACCAC
>CAYJPU010000036.1:0-19262 GCA_964372105.1 uncultured Undibacter sp. | reverse complement strand
ACATTCGCATCCCGTCTGGGAGGCACTTTTGCGAATGTTAGAATCAAAGGACCACGAGCAAGTTATTGTTGCTAGTGGAGCTTTGGATTTGACGTTCGCTTAGGATATTCGCGGCTAGCGGGTAGCGAACGTCAAATCCGCTCCACTAGTATTTAAGGAACGGCTGGCGCCGCCGTGGGCACCGGCCGTTCACTTTGCGGCACGGCAGCCTGTTGGGGAGACTGGATCATCGATCCGGACGAGCACCAACGCTCACAGAGGAAACAAAATGCGAAAGATCGTGCTCTCGACCTTGTTTGCGGTCGGCGTCGGCCTGACCGGGGTTTCCGGCGCTGTCGCCGCCCCGATCAGCGGCCTCAACACCGATGCCGCGGCGACCGCCTCGCTGCTCGACCAAGTGCAGTACTATCGCGGCCGCGTTCGCTGCCGCAATGTCACCGTGTGCCGCCGTGGCCCCTATGGCCGCCGCTGCCACGTCGAGCGGGTCTGCCGCCGCTGGTAACAGCAGCCGTTGGATAAAGGGAGCGGCCCGGCCACCAGCCGGGCCGTTTCCTTTTAAGGCCAGGCGTCAGGCCACGTGCGGCAGCGCGCGGGCCAGCGCCGCGATGAAATGCGCGCGCTCGTCGCCGAGCAGCAGGCCGCGCGGCTCCAGCACATAGCGGTTGAGGAAAAAGCCGGTGAGCGCGAAGCCGTCGGCGAGATCGCGGCCGGACGCCGGCGCGTCGGGCGCGCGCAGGAACACCGGCAGCCGCAGCATCCGCTCGGCGTAAGGCGCGCCGGCGCCACGCGACACCGCCCTGCCCGACTTCGGCGACACGAAATCGAGCTCGCTGGTCTGACCGGTGGCGACGCATTGCTCGAGGTCGAGACCGAAGCCGAGTTCTGCCAGGATCTGCAGTTCGAACCGCACCACCATCGGCGCGGCCGCGCCGGCATCGTCGAGGTGGCCGAGAATGTCCTCGAACACCGCATAGAGCCCTTCGTGCGGATCGCGCTCGGGCAACAGCCGCATCAGCGCCGCCAGATGACCGATGCCGTAGATCGCGTGCGGCGAGGTGAAGAAGCTCGACGCCCGCAGGTTCAAGGCTTCGACGGTGTAGTTGCCGAGATGCTCATCTAACCGCGCGCGCCAGGTGGCGCTGACGCTGTTGCCGGGCTGCAGGACCGGCTTGAGCCGGGTGCCGAAGCCGCCACGCACCATGCCGAGATGGCGGCCGTGTTCGCGCGTCATCAGGTCGAGGATGGCGTTGGCCTCCCCGTGCCGCCTGACGCCGAGCACGATGCCTTCATCGGTCCATTGCATAGCACCTTCCTCCACCCTCCCCTGGAGGGGGAGGGTCGATCTGCCGAAGGCCGATCGGGGTGGGGTGCATCAGAAAGCTCACCCCCTCCCGGCTCGCTGCGCTCGCCGACCTCCCCCCTCCAGGGGGAGGTGAAGCGCTCGCGGCTGCGAGTCTGATAAGGACTCTTACTCCTTCGGAAATTCCAGGCCCATGGCTCGGTAGCGTTCCGGATCGTCGCCCCAGCCCTCACGCACCTTCACGAACAGGAACAGGTGCACCTTGCCCTCGGTGACCCCTTCGATCTCGCGCCGCGCCGACTCGCCGATCGCCTTGATGGTCGCGCCGCCTTTGCCGAGCACGATCTTGCGCTGGCTTTCGCGCTCGACATAGATCGTCTGCTCGATGCGCACCGCGCCGCCGCGCAGCTCTTTCCACGATTCCGTTTCGACCGTGGAGTGATACGGCAGTTCCTGGTGCAGCCGCTCGAACAGTTTTTCGCGCGTGATTTCCGCCGCCAGTTGCCGCAGCGGCGCCTCCGAGATCTGGTCGGGCGGGTAGAGCCATGGCCCCGGCGGCACATGGCCCGCGAGCCAGCGCTTCAGGTCGGCGACGCCGTCGCCGGTCAGCGCCGACACCATGAAGGTCGCCTCGAACTTGGCCTTGGCGTTGGCGGCCTGCGCCAGCGTCAGCAACTCGTGCTTGGCCATCACGTCGATCTTGTTGAGGATCAGGATCTTCGGGCCTTTGACGTCGGCGAGCCGGTCGAGGATCGCCTCGGCCTCCTCCTCGACGCCCTTGCGCGCATCGATCAGCACCGCGACCAGGTCGGCCTCGTGCGCGCCGCTCCAGGCCGTCGTCACCATGGCGCGGTCGAGCCGGCGCTTGGGCGCGAAGATGCCGGGCGTGTCGACGAAGATGAGCTGCGAGGCGCCCTCGACCGCGATGCCGCGGATCAGCGCGCGCGTGGTCTGAACTTTCCGCGACACGATGGTGACCTTGGAGCCGACCAGCGCGTTGAGCAGCGTCGACTTGCCGGCATTGGGCGCGCCGATCAGCGCGACGAAGCCGCAGCGGCTGTCGCCGGGCGCCGGCAGTGAGATCGTCTTTTGATCAGCCATCGAGTTTGTCCACCGCGATGCCGATACGGGTAAGCATGTCGGCGGCGGCTGCCTGTTCGGCGGCGCGCTTGGAGCTGCCGACACCTTCCGCCGCGGGATGATCCGGCAAAATCACCGCGACGCGGAATTCGGGATCGTGATGCGGGCCGGTGCGCGCGACCTCTTTGTAGGCCGGCGCCGGCAGGCCGCGCCCCTGCGCCCATTCCTGCAGCATGGTCTTGGGATCGCGCAACGGCCGCGCCGGCTTGAGCATGCGCTCGCGCCAGAAGCGCGCCACCAGCGCGTCGGCCGCCTGATAGCCGCCGTCGAGAAACACCGCGCCGACCAGGCTCTCGCAGGCATCGGCCAGAATGTTGGCGCGCAGCCGTCCGCCGGCGACCGATTCCGTATTGCCGAGCTTGAGCGCGGGACCGATATCCATGGCGCGCGCCACGTCGGCGCAGGTCTCCTTGCGAACTAGATCGGACAGCCGCCGCGACAGCTCGCCTTCGTTGCCGCGCGGAAACGCCTTGTAGAGCATGTCGGAGATCACGAGCCCGAGCACGTGGTCGCCAAGGAACTCCAGACGCTGATAGCTGGCGCTGCGGTTGCCGCCGGACAGCGCGGAGATATGCGTGAGCGCCCGCTCGATCAGCTCCTTGTCGGCGAACTTGTAGCCGATCCGCTCTTCGAGCGCCGCGCGTTCTTTGTCTTTGGCCGTTTTCCGGCTCATCTGACGATCGTGAACAGCCTGTTCCAGCGCACCGAAACCGGCCAGCGCCAGAACTGCCAGGCGCGTTCGCCCTCGTAGACCGAGAAGAAGATGATCTGCGCCTTGCCGACGATGTTTTCGAACGGCACGAAGCCCACCTGGCTGAAACGGCTGTCGGTCGAGTTGTCGCGGTTGTCGCCCATCATGAAGTAATGGTCGGCCGGCACGGTATAGACCTGGGTGTTGTCGGCGAAGCCGTTGTCGACCAGGTCGAGCGTCTCGAAGCTGACGCCGTTCGGCAGCGTCTCCTTCCAGCGCTTGACCGGCGTGTCGCGGGTGCCCTCTTCCTTCTCGATGAAGTCGGTCGCGCGCGCGCGCTTGACCGGCACGCCGTTGATGTTCACGACGCCGTCGACGACCTGGATCTTGTCGCCCGGCAGACCGATCACGCGCTTGATGTAATCGGTCGAGGTGTCCTTCGGCAGGCGGAACACGACCACGTCGCCGCGCTCAGGCGTGAAGCCGCTAGGCAGCCGGCCGTCATAGATCGGCGGCGACAGCGGCAGCGAGTACTTGCTGTAGCCGTACGAATATTTCGACACGAACAGGTAATCGCCGACCAGCAGCGTCGCCTTCATCGAGCCGGATGGAATGTTGAAGGGCTGAAACAGGAAGGTGCGGATCACCAGCGCGATGACCAGGGCGTGAAACACGACCTTGATGGTCTCGGAAACGCCGCTCTCTTTCCGTTTGGCTCCGGATGTCACGCTCATCGCCTCTTGTCCCGAAAAATCGCCCGCGCTCCCGGCGGTCTTGTAGCGGCTGGCCCCCGGGGGCGCAATGAAGAACGCCCCAACACCCAGATAAGCTTTTGGCGGGATTAAGGTTCTGCCCTTAAGATCAGGTCCTGGCCGCGCCCGCCGGCACCGCCTGGATGATCACGATGGCCTGGGCGGTCGGGCCCTCGTCGGTCAGCGACACGTCGATCAGGGCGTCGTGGCCGGGCGGCGTGATGGCCTTGAGGCGGGCGAGCGCGCCGCCGGTGAGCTTCATGGTCGGCCGGCCGGACGGCAGGTTGACCACCCCCATGTCGCGAAAGAACACGCCGCGCCGGAAGCCGGTGCCGAGCGCCTTGGCGCAGGCCTCCTTGGCGGCAAAGCGCTTGGCGTAGGTCTCCGCCCGGTTGGCACGGCGCTCGGCCTTGGCGCGCTCGGCCGGCGTGAAAACGCGGTCGATGAAGCGGTCGCCGTGACGCTCTAGCACCTTCTCAATGCGGCGCGCGTCGCACAGGTCGGAGCCGAGCCCGATGATCATGAGGCTTTTTCCTGGCGCACGATCTTGTCCGAAAACCGGTACCCACTTTTCGGGATCATGCGCTGATCTTCTTGCGGCCGCGGTTCATGGCGCCGCGCATGAACTTCACCGTCTCGGCCAGGCCCTCGAACACCGCCTCCCCGATCAGGAAATGGCCGATGTTGAGTTCGACGATCTGCGGCAGCGCCGCGATGGTCTCAGCACTAGCGTAATCGAGGCCGTGGCCGGCATGCACTTCGAGGCCGAAGCCCGCCGCCATCGCGGCGCCGGTCCGGATGAGCTGCCACTCGACCTCGGCGTCCGCGTCGCGGCCTTCGGCGAGCGCGTCGCACCAGGCGCCGGTATGGATCTCGATCACCGGCGCGCCCAATTCGGCCGCCATCTCGATCTGGGCCGGCGCCGCCGCGATGAACAGCGAAACGCGGATGCCGGCGTGCTTGAGTGTATGCACCACCGGCTTCAATTGCGCCGCCTGCCCGACCGCGTCGAGCCCGCCTTCGGTGGTGCGCTCGGCGCGCTTCTCCGGCACCAGACAGACCGCGTGCGGCTTGGTGGCAAGCGCGATGCGCACCATCTCGTCGGTCGCCGCCATCTCGAAATTGAGCGGCTTGTCGATCTCGGCCTTCAGCCGCGCCATGTCGCCGTCGCGGATGTGGCGGCGATCCTCGCGCAGATGCGCGGTGATGCCGTCGGCACCCGATGCGATCGCGAGCTTGGCCGCGCGCACCGGATCGGGATGACGGCCGCCGCGCGCATTACGGATGGTGGCGACGTGATCGACGTTGACGCCGAGGCGGAGCGGCTTCGCGTTCATGAATTTTCCTTGCGCATGATCTTATCCGAAAACCGGTTCCCACTTTTCGGGATCATGCGCCTACCCGTTGACCCGTTCCGCCTTAGCGATCGCAGGCTTCGCGCGCAGTTGCGCGAGGATGGCGGTCAGATGCTTGAGGTCGTAGACCTCGAGATCGATGGTCACGTCGGTGAAGTCCGGCGCACGGCGTCCCATGTGGATGTTGTCGATATTGCCGTCGTGCTCGGCGATCACCTGGGCGATCTGCGCGAGCGAGCCGGGCTCGTTCACCGACTGCACCGAGATGCGCGCCGGAAAGCGGCGCGGCGTCGCCTCGTCAGAATCCCAGCGCACGTCGAGCCAGCGCTCGGGATGGTCCTCGAACTCGCTCAGGGCCGGCGACTGGATCGGATAGATCGTGACGGCCTCGCCCGGCGTCAGGATGCCGACGATGCGGTCGCCCGGCACGGCGCCGCCGTTCGGCGCGAACCGCACCGGCAGATCGCCGTTGATGCCGCGGATCGGAATGGCGGGGTCTTGCGCGCTGCTGCCCGGCACCTTGAACTTCACGGACGTCAGCTTCTTCAAGCCGAACCAGCCGCTCTCGGTCCGCTTCGGCTTGACCGCCATCGCGGCGGCGCGCTCTTCCTTGTAGTCGGGATACATGGCGCGCGCGACGTCGGAGGCTTTCAGTTCGCTGCGCCCGACCGCCGCCATCACTTCCTCGATGGACGACCGCGCCAGGCGCGGCAGTGCGCCGGTGAGCTTCTCGTCCGAGTAGGCGATCTTGGCGCGTTGGAACAGGCGCTCGACGATGCGCCGGCCAAGGCCGGTGTATTGCGCGCGCACCGCCATGCGGGTGGCGCGCCGGACCGAGGCGCGCGCCTTGCCGGTGACGACGATCGATTCCCACGCCGCCGGCGGCGCGGTCTGCGCCTTCGAGATGATGATCTCGACTTCGTCGCCGTTGACCAGTTCGGAGGTGAGCGGCGCGACCTTGCCGTTGATCTTCGAGCCGACCGCGGTGTTGCCGACGTCGGTGTGCACCGCATAGGCGAAGTCGATCGGCGTCGCCTTGCGCGGCAGCGCGATCAGCTTGCCTTTGGGCGTGAAGCAGAACACCTGGTCGTGGAACAGCTCGAGCTTGGTGTGCTCGAGGAATTCTTCCGGATTGGAGCCTTCCGCCAGCAGCTCGATGGTCCGGCGCAGCCAGGCGTAAGCCGTCGACTCGCGCGACAGCAGTTCGGTCGGCGAGCCGGCGCCGTCCTTGTAGAGCGCGTGCGCGGCGATGCCGTATTCGGCGATCTCGTGCATCTCGACGGTGCGGATCTGCAGTTCGACGCGCTGCTTGCCGGGGCCGATCACCGTGGTGTGGATCGAGCGGTAGTCGTTCGCCTTCGGCGTCGAGATGTAATCCTTGAAACGGCCCGGCACCGTCGGCCAGGTCGTGTGCACGATGCCGAGTGCCTGATAACAGTCGGCCATCGTCTTCACGACCACGCGAAAGCCGAAGATGTCGGACAGTTGCTCGAAGCCGACCGACTTGCGCTCCATCTTGCGCCAGATCGAATAGGCGCGCTTACGCCTGCCCTTCACCACCGCGGCGATGCCGCGGTCGGCGAGCTTGCGCGTAAGCTGGCTTTCGATCTCCGAGATCAGCAGACGGTTGCGCTCTTCCAGCGCGTTGAGGCGCGCGCTGACGACCGCATAGGCGTCCGGATAGAGCTCGCGGAACGCCAGGTCGTCGAGCTCCTCGCGCATCTCATGCATGCCCATGCGGCCGGCGAGCGGCGCATAGATCTCGAGCGTCTCCTCGGCCGCGCGGCGGCGCGAGGCTTCCGGCATGTAATGCAGCGTGCGCATGTTGTGCAGCCGGTCGGCCAGCTTGATCAGCAGCACGCGCACGTCGTCGGCGATCGCCAGCAGCAGCTTGCGCAGGTTTTCCGCCTGCTTGGCTTCCTTGGTGACCAGGTCGAGCTTTTTCAGCTTGGTGAGGCCCTCGACCAGCCGGCCGATGTCGGGGCCGAACAGGCTGTCGATTTCCGCGCGGGTGGCCTCGGTATCCTCAATGGTGTCATGCAACAGCGCGGCCGAGATGGTGGCGTCGTCGAGCTTGAGGTCGGTGAGAATCGCCGCCACCTCGATCGGGTGGGAAAAATACGGGTCGCCAGAGGCGCGGCGCTGATCGCCATGCGCCTTCATGGCGTAAACATAGGCACGGTTGAGCAGCGCCTCGTCGGTGTTCGGATTGTAGGCGCGCACCCGCTCGATCAGGTCGTATTGCCGCATCATCCGCGGCTTGCGCGTCTGCGCCTGTTTTTCAGGCGGTTGCGGCGCCGGACCGACCGCGAGCGGCGCCCGGGTCGGGGCCTGCTTCTGCATTCGCGGCAAATCGGTGCGCAGACGCGTCATACGGCTACCTGAGGGGCCGCGGTTCCTGCACGGTTAACGGCGGTCCGCGCCCTGTTCCCGATTAGATATCACGTCGATTCCCTGCGGTCGCAAGGGTTTGACGAAGCTGGTTGATAAAAAGCACACGGCCCGGCGCAAGCGCCGGGCCGTTACAGCCGAATTACGCGGAAATGGCGAGTTTACTCGCCGTCCTCCTCGGGTACCTCTTCCGGCGGCGCCAGGCCTTCGAGCCCCTTGAGCAGCTCTTCCTCGGTCATGCGGTCGGCGGTTACCTCGGTATCGTCGGAATCGGCGCTTGTCCCGGAGCCAGCGCCGATCAGCGGCACTTCGGGCTCGGGCTCGTCGACCTCGACGTACTTCTGCAGGCTGTGGATCAGGTCTTCCTTCAGATCGCCCGGCGAAACGGTGGTTTCCGCGATCTCGCGCAGCGCCACGACGGGGTTTTTGTCGTTGTCGCGGTCGAGCGTGATCTGCGAACCGGACGAAATCATGCGCGCGCGGTGGCTCGCCAGCAGCACGAGATCGAAGCGGTTTTCAACCTTGTCGATGCAATCTTCTACGGTGACACGGGCCATCGGCTCGTCACTCCTTGGTGGAACTATGTCCTGGAAACAGCCGGTAGGTATCCCCTATGACAAGAAAATTCAAGCATTTTTGTCTTGGTTTAGCCGCAACCGTCTGTTACCGACTGGCCAATCGCAAGCAGGCCTACCGAAGCGGATTTTGTCGGGAAACAGACCCGTTTGCGCCGGTGCCAATTGAATTGATCGAAGGTGCCAACTACCGCTCTGTCACACGTGTTCAGGCTTTGCGCCCCGCGCTGACCGCGCGCCGGGCGCGCACCATGTTCTGGACGGCTAAACGCGAATTGCGAGGATTGTGAGAACCACCATGACCGTTCCCGGTGAAAAAATCGCTTTGTTCATTGACGGCGCCAACCTTTACGCCACCGCCAAGTCGCTCGGGTTCGATATCGACTACAAGAAGCTGCTCAAGGAGTTCCAGTCGCGTGGCTATCTGCTGCGCGCGTTCTATTACACGGCCGTGATCGAGGATCAGGAATATTCATCCATCCGTCCGCTGATCGACTGGCTCGACTACAACGGCTATTCGGTCGTCACCAAGGCGACCAAGGAATTCGTCGACCAGACCGGCCGCCGCAAGGTGAAGGGCAACATGGACATCGAGCTCGCCGTCGATGCCATGGAGATCGCCGGCACGATCGACCACATGGTGCTGTTCTCCGGCGACGGCGATTTCCGCTCGCTGGTGGAGGCCGTGCAGCGCAAGGGCGTGCGGGTGACGGTGATCTCGACCGTGACCACGCAGCCGCCGATGGTGGCCGACGAACTGCGCCGCCAGGCCGACGTGTTCACCGACATCATCACGCTGCAAGGCAAGATCGGCCGCGACCCGTCCGAACGCGCCGCGCGCGAAGCCCGCGCACCGCGCGACGACCGCGAGCCGAACCATCACACGCCGCAATTCCTGCAACGCCCGGCGACCGCTGCACCGCAACGCGCGGGCGCCGGTGCGCCGATGGACGACGACGACGAGTCCTACGAATAATCGTAGCGCCAAGATCACCCGTCATGGCGACAACCGAGGGCAAGCCTGGACGCAACTGTCCGCGCTGCCCGCGGCTCGTCGAATTCCGCAAGGTCTGGCGCAAGAAGGAACCGGCCTGGTTCAACGCGCCGGTGCCCTCCTTCGGGCCGGTTAACGCGCGCGTGCTGATCGTGGGGCTGGCCCCCGGCGTGCAAGGCGCCAACCGCACCGGCCGGCCGTTCACCGGCGACTACGCCGGCGTGCTCTTGTACGACACGCTGTTGCGGTACGGCTTCGCCAAAGGCGACTATCAGGCGCACCCCGACGACGGCCTGACGCTCACCGACTGCCGCATCACCAACGCGGTGCGCTGCGTTCCGCCGGAGAACAAGCCGCTGCCGGTCGAGATCAACACCTGCCGCGACTTCCTGAAAGACACCATCGCCGAGATGCCGAAGTTGCGCGCGCTGGTGGCGCTCGGCCGCATCGCGCATGATTCGACGGTGACCACGCTCGGCGCCAAGAAGTCAGCGAACCCCTTCACGCACGGCGGCGCGCACAAGATCGGCGAACTGACGTTGTTCTCGAGCTATCACTGCTCGCGCTACAACACCAACACCGGCGTGCTGACGCCGGAGATGTTCCGCGCGGTGTTCGCGAAGCTGCGGAATCATCTCGACGCCTGAATCCAGGCAATCACTTCCGCGGCGTTCTTGTCCGGCGGAAACACCGGATAGAACACCTTGGTGATGAAGCCGTCGTCGACGACGAGCGCCATGCGCTTGAGCAGCGTCATGCCGGCGGCCGCGAAGGTCGGCAGCGTCAGCGCGGTGGTGAACGCCAGCCGTGCGTCCGACAAAATCGGAAACGGCAGATGCAGGCGATCCGCCGCCTCCTGCTGATAGGTGGTGTCCTGCGTCGACAGTCCGTACAGGTGAGCGACGCCGAGCGCTGCCAGCTCGTTGAAATGATCGCGGAAGGCGCACGACTGCGGCGTGCAGCCGCGCGCACCTGGGATGTCGTCCCAGCCCTCGGGGAGCGCCTGCCCGGGCACGCCGGTGCGTGGATAGATGTAGACCACCGTGCGGCCATGCAGCCGGGACAGATTGACCTCCGAGCCGTCGGTCGCCGGCAGCGTCAGATCCGGCAGACGCTGGCCGGTCAGGTGGCTGGCCGCGCCGTCGTCCTGCGGCGCCGGGAGATTGGACGGCAGCACGTTCGGATTGTGCGTGCCGGGCGCTTCGGACATGGCCGTCTCCCCTTGATCAGTCGGCAT
Source organism: uncultured Undibacter sp. (assembly GCA_964372105.1). Taxonomy (GTDB): domain Bacteria; phylum Pseudomonadota; class Alphaproteobacteria; order Rhizobiales; family Xanthobacteraceae; genus Pseudolabrys. Next base: position 8,827 of record CAYJPU010000036.1, on the reverse strand, counting down.
CTTAGCGCAGCCGGGGGTCAGCCGCGATAGGACATGAACTCCATCAGCGAGCCGTCAGGATCGCGAAAGTAAACCGAAGTGCCCGGGCCCTTGGCGCCGAAGCGCTGCAGCGGCCCGCGCTCGATCGCGACGCCGTGCGCCTTGAGGTGCGCGATGGCGTCCTCGATCGGGCCCGACCACTCGAAACACAGATCGCTGTTGCCAGGCTTGACCGGCAGCCGCGCCACTTCCGCCGGCTGCACGCCCGGCCCGTGGACGTTGAGTTGCTTGTCGCCGAAGCGGTAGGCCCAGCCAGCCAGCCGCTCTACCAGTTCGGCGCCCATCACCTCGGCATAGAACGCGTTCGAGCGCTCCCAGTCCGACACATGGATGACGCAGTGATCGAGTTTGGTGGGCACCATGATGACGTTTCCCGGCTATGGACACGTCACGTCAACGTGAACGCGGCCGATCGTCAAGGCCGGCGCCCTCGCCCGGCTGCTAAGATTGCCTTACAGGCAAGGCACCAAACTAGACCAAACCCAGGGAGAACCTCATGAAACGCCAACGACAGATCAAGCTCTGCATGCTCGCCGCCGTCCTCTGCGCCGCGACGGCGCTGCCGGCCGCGGCCCAGACCGCCAGTGCCGCGCTCAAGAACGCCGAGGGCAAGGACGTCGGCACCGTGCAATTGACGCAGACGCCGTCCGGCGTGCTGCTCAACCTGTCGGTCAAGGGCCTGCCGGCCGGCGAGCACGCCTTCCATGTGCACGCGGTCGGCAAGTGCGAGCCGCCCTTCACCACCGCCGGCGGCCACTTCAATCCCGGCGCCAAGAAGCACGGCATGATGTCGCCCGAAGGCCTCCACGCCGGCGACATGCCGAACCTGCATATTCCGGCCAACGGCGAACTGACGGTCGAAGTGTTGAACGCCGCGATCACGCTCGACAAGGGCAAGCCGAATTCGGTGTTCGACGCCGACGGCTCGGCGGTCGTCATCCACGCCGGCAAGGACGACTACAAAACCGATCCGGCCGGCGACGCCGGCGGCCGCATCGTCTGCGGCGTGATCCAGTAATAAAGGCGCCCAAGCAGAGTGCGATCGGGGGAGCGGCGCAATCCGCTCCCCCTTTTACTATCCTTTCAGCCGCATCAGCCGGCTGCGCTCGCGATCCCATGAGCGCTTCTTCTCGGTCTCGCGCTTGTCGTGCAGCTTCTTGCCGCGCGCGATCGCCAACTCGACCTTGGCCCGTCCGCGCTCGTTGAAATACATCTTGAGCGGCACGATGGTCATGCCCTCGCGGTCGACCGCGCCGGCCATCTTGTGGATCTCGCGCTCGTGCAGCAGCAGCCGGCGCGGGCGCTTGGGCGTGTGGTTGTTGAACGGGCCGGCCTGCTGATATTCGGGGATGTTGGCGTTGATCAGCCAGATCTCGCCGTCCTTGGCGTCGGCATAGGACTCGGCGATGGTCGCCTTGCCGGCACGCAGCGACTTCACCTCGCTGCCGGTCAGCGCGATGCCGGCCTCGAAGGTTTCGCCAATCTCGTAGTTGAAACGCGCCTTGCGGTTGTCGGCGATCACCTTGAACCGGCGCTCGGGTTTTGCGGCCATGAGGTCGATATCAGCGCTCTGGGCGCGCCTTCAAGAGGTCGCGGATCTCGGTGAGCAGCAATTCCTGCTTCGACACCGGCGGCGCCTTTTCGGCTTCCTTCTTCATCAGTCTGCCGACCGCGCGGATTACCAGAAACAGCACGAAAGCGATGATCATGAAGTTAAGCGTGATGGTGAGAAAATTGCCGTAAGCTAATACAGCGCCTTGCTTTTTCGCCTCAACCAAACTCACGGCCGTGACCTTGGCCGAGAGCGGGACGAAGTAGTTCGAGAAGTCCAGCCCGCCGGTGATGGCGCCGATCACCGGCATGATGACGTCGGCGACCAGCGAGGCCACGATGTTGCCGAAGGCCGCGCCGATGATCACGCCGACGGCCAGATCGACCACATTGCCGCGCAGGGCGAATTTCTTGAACTCCTCGAGCATCGATCAGGTTCTTCCGTTGCGCATGATCTTGGCCGCAAACCGGCAGCCGCTTTACGGGATCGTGCGCGGCCCTAGTTGATCAGGCCCGCGTGGGTCATGGCGGCGCGCACCGCGGCCTTCGACTTGTCCGACAGCGGCACCATCGGCAGACGCACGTCGTCGGCGATCTTGCCAAGCACCGACAGCGCGTACTTGGCCGGCGACGGATTGGTCTCGATGAACAGATTCTGATGCAGCGGCATCAGCTTGTCCTGCAACTTTAAAGCAGTGGCGTAATCGCCCTTCAGGCAGGCGCTCTGGAACTCGGCGCACAGCCGGGGCGCCACGTTCGACGTCACCGAGATGCAGCCATGACCGCCATGGGCCATGAAGCCGAGGCAGGTGCCGTCCTCGCCCGAGAGCTGGTTGAAGTCCGGCCCCAGCACTTCGCGTTGGTGCGACACCCGCACCATGCTGGTGGTCGCGTCCTTCACGCCGGCGATATTCTTGAGCTCGTACAGCCGAGCCATGGTGTCGACCGACATGTCGATCACCGAGCGTCCCGGGATGTTGTAGATGATGATCGGGATGCCGATGGCGTCGTTGATCGCCTTGAAGTGCTGGTACAGCCCTTCCTGGGTCGGCTTGTTGTAATAGGGCGTGACGATCAGCACGGCGTCGGCGCCGGCCTTCTCGGCATGCTTGGAGAAGTCGACCGCCTCGGCGGTCGAGTTCGACCCGGCGCCGGCGATCACCGGCACCCGGCCCTTGGTCTGGTCGATGCAGCACTCGATAACGCGCTTGTGCTCGTCGTGGGACAGCGTCGGGCTCTCGCCGGTGGTGCCGACCGGCACCAGGCCGTTGGTGCCCTCGGCGATCTGCCAGTCCACCAGATCGCGAAAGGCTTTCTCATCGACCGCGCCGTTCTTGAACGGCGTGACGAGGGCGGTGAAGGAGCCTCGAAAGCTCGTCTTGGCGGTCATGGTGCGTCGGTCTCCACTGGCAGGCTTAAGGAGCCCATCAATATCGGGTCGGGGGCGGCGATGAAAGCCCTTAAGGTTAGCCCGAATAGCCCGCGCCCCGCCCCGCTTTTGCCCCTGTCCGCGGCTAGGCCTTTCGCGGTAGGATTTCCAGGTATTTTTCGTCAACCATATTGGCTTAATGGGGGTGTGATTCCCTTCGAGACGGGGCTTTCCGGGAACAAAAGCCACAGGGGTTGCAGGGACGTGCATAAAGCAAAGGGCGTGGGGCTCACCGGCCTGTCGATCCTGCTCGCGGGCGCTTTTTGCGCCGGCCCGGCCTTGGCCGGCGCCAAGAAAGTTCCCCTGCCCCGGCCACGCCCGGCCATTCACCCGGCGCCGATCGCTCCGGCCGCCGCAGTGCCGGCCAAGCAGGCCCCCCAGACCGCCGACCGCGACGTCCCCGTCCCCCGTAACCGTCCGGCGGCGAAACCCGAACTGAACGCCTTTGCCCAGGCCAATGTCGGCCTGCGCGGCGGCCTGTTCGCCAGCAGCGCCACCTTCAAGCCGTTGGTCCGGCCGGCCGCCGGCCCGTTCTCGATCGCGGCCTCGGCCGCCACCCCGTCCAGCGACGTCGCGACCCTCAAGCGCGTGCTCGAGGCCACCCGCAAGGGCAAGGAGGCCGATGCCGACGCCGCCGCCCGCTCGCTCAGCGACCCGGTGGCGCGCAAGCTCGCCGAATGGATGATCCTGCGCTCGGACAACACCAAGCCGAGCTTCCAGCGCTACGTGGCCTTCGTGGAGACCAATCCGGCCTGGCCGCATTCGCCGCTGTTCCGCCGGCGCGCCGAGAACGCGCTGTGGAACGACAAGCTGGACGACAACACGGTGCGCACCTTCTTTGCCCGCTCCAAGCCGACCACGGCCAAGGGCCGCTACATGCTGGCGCGCGCACTGCTGGCGCAAGGCGACCGCGACGGCGCGGCGTCGCTGGCGCGCTACGCCTGGCGGCGTGAAGACTGCAGCGCCGAAGTCGAGAAGAAGGTGCTCGAGCTTTTCGGCGACATGTTCAGCCGCGCCGACCACAAGGCGCGCATGGAGCAGCGCTTCTATTCCGACGACGTCGAGGCCGGCATGCGCGCGGCCGAGCGGCTCGGCGGCAACGACCTCGTCATCGCGCGCGCCCGCGTCGCGGTGATCAAGCGCGCCGGCAACGCCAAGGCGTTGCTCGACGCCGTGCCGGCGGCGGCGCGCCACGACGCCGGCTACATCTTCGCGCGCGCCCAATGGCTGCGCAAAAACAACCAGCCCGAAGAAGCCGGCAAGTTGATCCTGACCGCGCCGCGCGACGCCGTGATCGATCCCGACCAGTGGTGGGTCGAGCGCCGTCTCGTCATCCGCAAGCTGCTCGACGAGCAGGACGCGCAGACCGCCTATCGCGTCGCCCGCGAGGCCGCCCCGCCCCAGAAGGGCAATTACCGCGTCGACCAGCACTTCACCGCCGGCTGGATCGCGCTGCGCTACCTGCACGATGCCAAGACCGCGGCGCAACATTTCTCCCACATCACGCAAGGCACCGACAATCCGCACGCGATCGCCCGCGGCGGCTATTGGCAGGGCCGCGCCGCCGAAGCGCAGGGCCAGCGCGCGCAGGCCAAGGCCTTTTACGAATCCGCGGCGATCCATTCCGCCACCTATTACGGCCAGCTGGCGCGCGGCCGCCTCGGCCTTGCCGACCTCGGCCTGCGCGGACCGCCGGCCCTGTCGCCGCAGGAACGCGGCGTGCTGAACAATCTCGAGGTCGTGCGCGCCGCCGAGATCCTCTACGCGCTCGACGAGCGCGACATGCTGGCCTCGATCTTTGCCGAACTGGGCGAAAGCGCCACCGACGTTGCGGGCATTGCCGCGCTCGGCGAGCTCGCCGCCAAGCACCGCGACGGCCGCGCCATGCTGCTGCTCGGCAAGGGCGCGCTCGGACGCGGCCTGCCGCTCGACTACTACGCCTATCCGGTGGTCGGCCTGCCCGCCTACACGCCGATCGCGCCGCCGGTGGACGAGTCGGTGGTCTATTCGATCGCCCGTCAGGAGAGCCACTTCAACCAGAAGGTCGTCTCCATCGCCAATGCGATGGGCTTGATGCAGGTGACGCCGGCCGCCGCCCAGGACACCGCCAAGCGCTACAAGGCGGTCTACAACAAGGCGCGGCTGCTCAGCGATCCCGTCTACAACATGCAGATGGGCGCGGCCGAGCTGTCGATGCTGCTTCAGACCTATAACGGCTCCTACATCATGACCTTCGCCGGCTACAACGCCGGGCGCGGCCGCGTGAAGCAGTGGGTCGCCGCCTATGGCGATCCGCGCGACCCGCGCGTCGATCCGGTCGATTGGGTGGAGCGCATTCCGATTGCCGAGACCCGCAACTACGTGCAGCGGATCATGGAGAACCTGCAGGTCTACCGCGCCCGTTTCGGCGGCGGCACCAAGCTGACGATCGAAGCCGACCTCAAGCGCGGCAATACGAACTAACGCGCATTCTGCGCTTCGACTGTGAAACCCGCCGGCGCTTCTCCGCGCTGGTATCTCTCCCACGCCGTCACATAGGCCGTTTCGACGTGGCGTGTGAATCGCGTCGTGTCGAAAAGCGGATAGCTGTCTCGATTGCGCGCAAGTCTGGCTTTGACCGCCGCCAGCATTTCCGGATCGCGCGCCAGTCTGAGCGCCATGGCCTCGTAAGCTTCGTAGGACGACGTGACGAGTTCATCGAGCCCCACGGCCGTCAGCAGGCTGGCGGCGACCCGACCCGCAAAGGTCGAGCCGAGACATGTCAAGACCGGCAGACCCGACCACAGTGCGAAAGCGGTCGTCGCATGGGCGTTGTACGGCAAGGTATCGAGGAACAGGTCGGCTTGGCGGTGCCGCGCCAGATGATCGATCATGGCCGGCAATCTCGGCGCGAAGATAAGCCGCTCCGGCGCAACACCCGCCTCCTGCGCCTGCCGGCGCAGATTCGTCTTGGCGACGGCATGACCGTCTGACAGCCAGAGCACGCTGCCGTCAATCGAACGCAGCAGGCTCATCCAGACGCCGAACGTGCCGGGCGAGATTTTGTAGAGGTTGTTGAAGCAGCAGAACACGAAGCCTGCATCCGGGAGACCGCATTCGTTCCGCGTCGGCGTATGGTCGGCTATGGGCTGCCGCCGGTCGGTGACCATATAGCTGTCCGGCAGCCAGATTGGCTGCTCGCTATAGAACGGGGCATGATCCTGCGGCAGCACGATCCGATCCACCACGATGTAGTCGAAGCAGGCAGCACCGCGCGTGCCGGCATAGCCGAGATAATTCATCTGGATGGGCGCCGGCCGCCGCGCGAAGACTTCGAGCCTGCCACCGTCGGTATAGCCGTTGAGATCGACCGCGATGTCGATTTCACGCTCCCGGATAAGGGCAGCGACCTCCTCGTCGGTTTTGTTCCGCGCATCGATGAAATGCTCGACCGCGCCTTTTAGGCGGGCACGGGTGTTCGAGCCGTCGTCCGGCCCGAGCGAAAGCACGTTCACCTCGAACCGCGCGCGGTCGTGCTGCTCGAACAGCCCAGCCACGAGGTGGCCGACCGGATGTTCGTGCAGATCGGCGGACACATAGGCAATGCGGATGCGGTCGTGAGCAGGGGTCTGCCCTGCCCCTAAATTCGGGACCGGAGGAATGTCGGACGCAAAGGCCTGCGCACATTGAAGTTGATCAGCCGGCGTGGATGCGATCGAAAGAAGCGGAAACGGAATACTGGCCGGTTTTCCGGACCTGATCATATCCAGCACCCGGACCGCCTCGCTCTCGCTATGCATCCAGTCGCACAGATTCTGTCGCGCGTGCAGTCGGAAACCAGGAACAAATTTGTTGTCAGGGTCAATTGCGAGCACTTTGTCGCAGCAAGCGATCACATCGCTGAATTCTCTCCAATTCACCAAAATGTGTAGCCGTGCGAGCCATGCTTCAACGAAATCGGGCCGTCGATCGACAACTTTGTCCAGGATAGCGAGCGCGTCGCCGTAACGATCGTCCAACATGAGGAGTTTCGCCTGCCCCAGCAAGGCATCCGGAAGGTTTGGATCGATGGAAAGAGCTTTGCGGTAAGTCACCGAGGCGTCGGCATACTGCTGACGCGCAAAAAGAACGTTTCCACGGCCGAGCCAGGCTTCGGCCATATTCGGCGCCAGCGCCAAGGCGCGTTCATAAGCAGCAGAAGCCTCGTCACTGCGGCCGGCCAAATTGTAAGCATCTCCGCGCGCAACCCAAACATCGGCAAAATCCGGCGTTAATTCCAGCGCCTTGTCATATGCTGCCAAGGCCTCGTCTTGCTTATTCAAACGAACCAACACGAGCCCAAGGCCGAGCCATGCCCCGCTTAGGTTCGGATTCGTTGCCACTGCCTTATCAAAAACGCGTTGCGCCTCTGGATAAAGCTTAAGGCCGGCATAGGCCTTTCCCTTGTTGGAGTAAGCCTCGGCATAATTGGGCGCGATCGAAAGGGCCCGATCAAAATCGGCTATGGCATCATTGTAACGATGCAACTCATTGAGGATTGTGCCTCGATTATTCCATGTTTCTGGAACTGCAGAATTTATAGCCAGGGCCTGACCGAGACATTCAAGCGCTTCAAGCGGTCGTTTTAATGCTTTGAGGACGATTGCATAGTTGTAGAGAGTCGCATCGGATCTCGGCGTTACGCGCAAGGCTCGCTTCAGATAGTGCTCGGCAGCCTGAAACCGACCGACGCGGGTCAACAAAATACCAAGCAAATTGAGCGCGGCGGCGTGTGTTGGCTCCGCTTTCAGGACGCGCTCGAACGCCCGCTGTGCATCCTCGACTTTTCCGGCTTGAAGCGCCGCCAAGCCCCTCTTAAATGCTTCGTCCACAGCCGAGGTCACACCCATTTCTCCGCTCGCTGCCACCAGACGCTCCGTTCCAGCGAAACTACAAGGCCTTGAGGAACATCGACAAGCCGCCTAGCCTCGCACGCATGAACTCATTAGGTCGTTCCTTCTACATCGGCGCCCCCGACGGCTTGCGCCTGCATGCGCGCTGCTACGGCCCGCACATCTCCAACGCCCTGACCGTGGTGTGCCTGCCCGGGCTGGCGCGCACCGCCGACGACTTCGACACCCTGGCGACGGCGCTCGCCGGTGATCCAACCAAGCCGCGCCGGGTGCTGGCGCTCGACTATCGCGGCCGCGGCCGGTCCGACTACGACCGCAATCCCGCCAACTACGCCTTCCACGTCGAGCTCGCCGACGTGCTGGCGGTGCTGACCGCGCTCGACGGCCTGCCGGCGGTTTTCATCGGCACCTCGCGCGGCGGCATCCTGACCATGCTGCTCGCCGCGCTGCGCCCGACGGCGATCGCCGGCGTGGTGCTCAACGACATCGGCCCCGTGGTCGAGCCGAAGGGCCTGATGCGCATCAAGGGCTATGTCGGCAAGCTGCCGCAGCCGCGCACGTTTGAGGAAGGCGCCGAGATCCTGCGCCGCTTGTTCGACGCGCAGTTCCCGAAATTGACGCGCGGCGACTGGCTCGCGGCGGCCCGGCGCGCCTTCAAGGACGAGGACGGCCGGCTGGTGCCGACCTACGACGTCAACCTCGCCAAGACCATGGAAGGCGTCGATTTCGAACGGCCCCTGCCGGCGCTGTGGAAGGAGTTCGACGCCCTCGCCAAGGTGCCGGTGATGGCGATCCGCGGCGCCAATTCCGACATCCTGTCGCCCGCCACGCTCGAAGCGATGGTGGCGCACCATCCCAACCTGGAAACGCTGGAAGTCGCCGACCAGGGCCACACGCCGCTGCTGGTCGAGCCGGACGTGATCGGCCGGATCGCGCA
>CAYJPU010000035.1:5573-19292 GCA_964372105.1 uncultured Undibacter sp. | reverse complement strand
CCCCCCCTTCCCACGATTCTGAGTATGATGGAAGCGCCCCCTCACCCGGCTCGCATTTCGCTTCGCTCAATGCTCACCACCCTCCCCGCAAGCGGGGAGAGGGAAACATCACTTCTTCACTCCGAACGAGATCGGCGCGTCGGCGTAGATCTTGTACGACTGCGTCTTCGGCTTGGCCTTGTCGTCTTCGTTGACGTACTGGATCGAGCTTTTGCCGATGAGCTCGCGCGGCAGGATCATCACGCGGATGAAGCGGCTCGGTCTGTCGGGGTGCGCTTGCGCGAACACCGGGTCGGGGCCGGATTCGTACCAGGCGCCGCCGGGGCCGTAGGAGGTCGAGCGGCCGTGGGTGTCGATGCGGATTCCGCCTTCGATCAGGCAGCGGATGCCGGGGCCCTGATGGCAATGCTGATAGGCGCAGCCGCCGGGCGGAAACGCCACGCTGTCGCCGCGCATCAGCAGCTCGCCTTTCGGCATGGTCTCGAGATAGGCCGAGAACTTCTCGTGCGTGAACTGGCCGGGCGCATTGGCGGTGGTGCTGCCCTGGTCGCCGCGCGCCAGTTCCCAGCGCCAGCAGGTGACGCCGGCCGGGCCCGGCTTGATGGTGATCGCCTCCTCGCCCTGCCAGGCCTCGCCTTCGGTAAGCGTCTTGTCCTTGATGGTGGCCGAGCCGTGCACCACGAACACGAAGCGCGGCAGCGGCGGCAGGCGGAATTCGACGTTCTCGGCGCTCGAGAGCACGTCGGAATAAAGGCGAAGGACGGGATGCATACGGGACTTGTCTCCGGACTTGCGCGCCGGTCGGGCGCGGGCCGGTAAACTACTAGGCTGCGCATCGTTTGTCGCGGGGGCGGGACGTCAAGACGCAGCAAAGCCCGGCGCGTGTGGCGCTGGGCCTTGCCAGGGTGCCGCGAGGCTGGCGGCGTAAAGCTTACGGCGAGTCTTTACCGATAGCGTCGCGCTTGAGCATCAAGCGGATCGTCGGATCCGGGTCCCAACCGGCGTAGCGGTCGTAGGAGATCACGCCTGGCGCAGCGACCACGCCTTCCGGCTCGGCAGCGGCGTAAGCGCCATAGCCGGCGTCGCCGGCCGCATAAGGCTCGCTCGCCATCGGCGCGGCCTGCATGTTCGACGTGCGGTAGGAGTTCGCCATCGCCGGGGTGGTGGCCAGCGCGGCAACGGCCATCGCGGCCATCGTGATCTTGGTTGTGAATGTCGTCATGCGTTGCTTCTCCTGGTTCCGTTGCTATTGCCCCTTCCCAATGAAGCCCAACGCCGCAGTGCGGGAAATGCTCACGCATGGCACCTATGACATCCTGCGCGTAATCCGATAGTCGCAGACACAGTGTCGGCACGACACCGCCACGCTTTCGTCAAGCGTGATGCACGCACGGTCACGATGCGCGCGGCATTGCGATTTATTTCTTGCCTATTGTTCGCGGGCGATGGCCTGCCAGCCGATGTCGCGGCGGCAGAAGCCCTGCGGCCAGTCGATGCGGTCGACCGCGGCGTAAGCGCGGCGTTGCGCCTCCGCCACCGTCTTGCCGCGCGCCGACACGTTCAGCACGCGGCCGCCATTGCTGAGAATGCGCGCGCCGTCGGCCTTGGTGCCGGCGTGGAAGATCTCGACGCCTTCGACCTGCGCGGCCTCGTCGAGCCCGCGGATCTCGGAACCCTTGTCGTAGGCGCCCGGATAGCCCTTCGCCGCCATCACCACGGTGAGCGCGGCGTCCGGCGACCAGCGCATGTCGAAGTGCTTGAGCTGGCCGTCGCGTGCGGCCAGCAGCGCCGGCACCAGGTCGGACGTCAGCCGCAGCATCAGCACCTGCGTTTCCGGATCGCCGAAGCGCACGTTGTATTCGATCAGCTGCGGGCCTTGCTTGGTGATCATCAGTCCGGCGAACAGCACGCCCTTGTACGGCGCGCCCATCGCCTTGAGCGCGCGCACCGTCGGCAGGATGATCTCGTCCATCACCCGTTTGTTCATCTCGGGCGTCATGATCGGCGCCGGCGAATAGGCGCCCATGCCGCCGGTGTTCGGGCCCTTGTCGCCGTCGAACGCACGCTTGTGGTCCTGCGCCGACGCCAAGGGAATCGCGGTCTCGCCGTCGCACAGCGCGAAGAACGAGGCTTCCTCGCCGACCATGCAGTCTTCGATCACGATCTCCCAGGCGGGTTCGCCCAGGCCGCCGCCGAACATCGTGTCGATGGCGGCTTCGGCTTCTTCAACCGTGCCGGCGACCACCACGCCTTTGCCGGCGGCGAGGCCGTCGGCCTTCACCACGATCGGCGCGCCGTGCGCGCGCACGTAGTCCTTGGCGGCGGCCGCGCCCTTGAAGCGCTGATAGGCCGCGGTCGGAATGGCGTTGGCCTTGCACAGGTCCTTGGTGAAGCCCTTGGAGCCTTCCAGCCGCGCCGCCCATTTGCCGGGACCGAAGGTCTTGATGTGGGCCGCTTCCAGATCGTCGGCGATGCCGGCGCACAGCGGCGCCTCGGGCCCGACCACGACGAAGTCGATCTTCTTCGCCTGGCAGAAGGCGATCACCGCCCGGTGGTCGGTGATGTCGAGCGCCACGCACTCGGCTGCGCGCGCGATGCCGGCGTTGCCGGGCGCGCAATACAGTTTGTCGGTGAGGGGGCTGCCGGCGATCTTCCAGGCCAGCGCGTGCTCGCGCCCGCCGGCGCCGAGGATGAGGATGTTCATTCAAGTTCCCGTCCGTATCCCCGTGGGGTTAGCGGGCGGAGGTAACGGGGACAAGAGGGAAAAGACCCTTGTCGACAGGCGCGTCCGGCGCGTCCTGCGCTCAGTCGCGGTCGCGCGACAGCGAGAAATGCGGATGGCAGGTCCGCTCTTCGACGTGGCGGATGAAGGCCTCCACGGTCTCGTGCTCGTGGATCTGGCCGATGCCGTGGAAATGCATCTCGTTGCGGCAGGTCGGGCAGGTCACGCGGTCGCCGTGGATGATCCGGTTCAGCCGCTCGTGGAACGTGGTCCGGCAGTCGCCGCAGCGGACCTTGACCTTGCGGTTCTCGAGTTCGTGGGTGTGCGGGTTCATCATGATGATCGCCCTTTCGCCTTTCAGCATGGGTCAAAAGGGTTGAGGAGACCTTGCCGGGAAGGGCGGTATTTCACGCCGGACGGTGAGGGCGTATACGCTATGCCGATGGCGAGCCGCAGAATCACTACCGAAACCGAAGCCGGCCTAGAGGCCGGCGGCCCCCGCGGCAACCTGCAGGAATGGTCCGTTTCCGAGCTCTCGGCGGCGCTCAAGCGCACGGTCGAGGACGCCTACGGCTACGTCCGGGTGCGCGGCGAGGTTTCCGGCTTCAAGGGCGCCTCGCCCTCCGGCCACTGCTATTTCCGCCTCAAGGACGACAAGGCGGTGCTGGAAGGTGTCATCTGGAAGGGCACCTACGGCCGCATGCGCGTCAAGCCGGAGGAGGGCCTCGACGTCATCGCCACCGGCCGGCTGACCACCTTCCCCGGCTCGTCCAAGTACCAGATCGTCATCGACAGTCTCGAGCCCGCCGGCATCGGCGCGCTGATGAAGCTCCTGGAGGAGCGCAAGAAGAAGCTCGCCGCCGAGGGCCTGTTCGACGAGGCGCGCAAGCAGCTGTTGCCGTTCCTGCCCGAGGTGATCGGCGTGGTGACCTCGCCGACCGGCGCCGTCATCCGCGACATTCTGCACCGGCTGGCCGACCGTTTCCCGCGCCGGGTGCTGGTGTGGCCGGTGCGCGTGCAGGGCGAGACCTCCGCGGCGGAAGTCGCCGCCGCCATCCGCGGCTTCAACGCCCTCAAGGAAGGTGGCGCAACTCCGCGCCCTGATCTGATCATTGTTGCCCGTGGTGGTGGTTCTCTCGAAGACCTGTGGTCTTTCAACGAAGAGATCGTGGTGCGCGCGGCGGCCGACAGCATGATCCCGCTGATCTCGGCGGTCGGCCACGAGACCGACGTCACGCTGATCGATTTCGCCTCTGACCGGCGCGCGCCGACGCCGACCGCGGCCGCCGAGATGGCGGTGCCGGTGCGCTCCGAACTGCTGGCGCGCATCGCCGCGCTGATGGCGCGCAAGCTCGCCTGCTGGCAGCGCGGCATCGAACAGCGCCGCAAGGAACTGACCCTGCTGACGCGCGCGCTGCCGAAGGATATTCTGGCGCAGCCGCGCCAGCAGCTCGACTCTCTCGCCGAACGGCTGCCGCGCGCCTTGCGCGCCAATGCGCAGATCCACCAGACGCAATATTCGCGCGTGGCGTCGCGGCTGGCGCCGCAGCTGTTGCGCAACAATGTCGAGCGCAGGCGTGAGCGCTACGACAGCCTGAACCGGCGCCTGAAGGCGAGCCTGGTCGCCAATGCGCAGGCGCACCGCGTGCGTATCGCGCGCCACCGCGACCGCGTCGTTGGCTTTAGTGACAGGTCGCACCGCGCCATGCTGGCGCTGCTCGCGCAGCGCAGCGCGCGGGTCGAACGCGCCGAGCGGCTGCTGGCGGCGTTCTCCTATCGCGAAGTGCTCAAGCGCGGCTTCGCGCTGGTGCGGGACGATGCCGGCCAGCCGCTGCGCAGCGCGGCCGCCGTGGCGAGCGGCGCGCGGCTCGACATCGAGTTCGCCGACGGCCGCGTGGCGGCGGTGGCGGACGGCGCGGGCAAGCCGACGCCCGGGCTTGCGCCCGCGCCTGCATCTGCGCCGGCCGCGCCGTCGCGGCCTAAGCTCCGCCCGCTTGGCGGCGAGGGCACCGGCGGGCAGGGCAGTTTGTTTGGGTAAGTCGTTCCGGGGCCGGCCGGAGACCGGAACCCGGAATCCAGAGAACATGTACAGTACTCGTTTCTGGATTCCGGGTTCGCTCGCTTGCGCTCGCGCCCTGGAATGACAGCTCTCAATACTTCAGCCGTGCAAACAGCCGCACGCTCGCGCCCGGCATCAACACCTCGTCCTTCGAATAGGACGCGCTGTTGCGGATGTCGCGGTTGAGCAGATTGCTGCCGCTGACGCCGAACGTCATTTCGCTCAGTTGGTCGCGGTGCGGCTTGTCCTTCTTCCAGGTGTAGCTGACCTCGGCGCGCAGATCGTCGTAGCCCTCAGTCGTGGTCTCGGCGATGGTCGCGACGTTGTTCTGCGCGAAGGCATGCAGCAGCTTGACGCGCGCGAACCAGTTGGCGTCGCGCCAGTACACGCCGCCGCCCAGCCGGACGGGCGGAATGCGCGGCACGTTGCTGCCGTCCGCGAAGGTCGCGCGCACGACGTCGAACTGGTTCTCGACGCCGAACATGCCGGTGCCGAGCGGCGCCAAGTCCCACTGGCTCTGGAATTCGCCGCCGCGGAACGTCGCGTCGGCCTGTGAATAGATCGCCTCGTTCAATTCCGCGCCCGGCGCCGAGCAGTCGCCGGCCTCGTCGCAGGTGTTGCCGGTGAGCCGGCGGTAGATGAAGCCCTTGAACTTGGTGACGTAGGCGGTGGCCTCGAAGCGGAACGGCCCCTTGGTGCGCCGCAGCCCGAGTTCAAGTGATTGCGCCGCTTCGATGCCGAGGTTGGGGTTGCCCTTGTCGAAGGTCACGGTCGCGTCGTGGCCGCCGCTGGAGAACAGTTCCGCCGGCTTCGGCGCGCGCTCGACATATTGCGCGGTGACGCTGCCGGTCAGGTCAAACGGCAATTGCTGGATCAGCCCGATGCTCGCGCTCTTCGGCGTGTAGGCGAGCGAGGTCGGCGTCGATGTCAGCACGCCCGGTGTTGGAAAATCGCGCGCGCTGCCGTCGAGTGTGACGCGCTCGATGCGGCCCGCCAGTTGCGCTTTGGTGGTCGCGCTGAACTTGAGCTCGTTGAACATGTAGCCGGCGAGGCGGCTGTTCTTGTTCGGGTCGAACAGGCCGTTGCCGTCCGGGCTCGGTGCGGTCAGTTCCTGATGTCCGCCCTGGACGCCGAGCGCGGTGGTCAGCGCCGCGAAGCGCAGGTCGAACGGCGTCAGTTGCGCTTCGACGCGGCCTTCCTGCTCCTTGTTGGTAAAGGTTTGCCGCACGCCGGCGCTGGTCAGGTCGGCCGGATCGGCCAGACCGATTTCGTTGTGCTTGTAGTCGGTCGCGCCGCCCCAGAACCGCAGCGCGTCGATCGCGTCGTTCGGCGCGCGCCATTCACCCTTCGCCATCAGCTTGGTTTGGCGCGCGTCGATGCGCGTCCGGTTGCTTTCGCCCTCGGCGCCGGGAATGTGGTAGAGCGCATTGTTCTGGATGACGGCGAGCCCGAGATAGCCTTCGTTGAAGATGTAGGACGCGCCGGCCGCCTGGCCGTCGCTGCGCGCTTTCGAGTTCGGCTGCCGTCCGTCGAACGCGCCGGGCTGCGTCGCGTTCGGCAAGGCAGTGGCGTCGGGCGCGCTGAGATACGGATAATGCGGCACGCGATAGTCTTGGCTCGTGCGGCCGAAGGCGTCGGCGTGCAACGCGACGTTGCCTGCGCCGGCATCGAGCAGCAGTGCGCCGTCGACCGCGTTGTCGGTGGTCGAGACGCCGCCGCGCACTTCGGCGCTGAGTCCGCGCGACGGGATTGCCGTCGGAATGCGGTTGTTGAAGGTTTCGACCACGCCGCCGATCGCCTGCGAGCCGTAACGCAAGGTCGCCGGTCCGCGGATCACCTCGATGCGGTCGACGGTGAGCGGATCGATCGGCACGAAATGATCCTCGCCCAGGTCGGACGCGCCGTTGGCGCCGATGCCGCCTTCCTGCATGCGCACGCGGTTGGCGTCGAGGCCGCGGATGATCGGCCGCGACGATGCGCCGGGCGCGAAGCTCGAGCCGGTGATGCCGGGTTTGTCGAACAGGAGATCGCCCAGCGTGGCGCCGCCGTTGCGGCGGATCTGCTCGTCGGGGATGACGGTGACGGTGGCGAACTGATCGGTGACGATCGGCAGCGTGCCTTGCAGCGTTGCTTGCGGCGTTTCGGTGGCCGGGGTCGTGGTGCCGCTCGAGCGCTGGATCGGGCTCGGCGCGCTGACGACGACCTCGGGCAACACGACTTGCGCCCATGACGGTGTGGCGAGCAAAACGACGGGAGAAACGGCCGCGAGCCAGCGGCGGCGAAAGCGAAACGACATGACAACCTCGCAAAAGCGTGACGGCCGCGGCCGCGCTGAGGCGGACCGCAGGGCAAAGGAACGGGAGAGGCGTCAGGCTTGCGGTGGCGCGCGGGCGTGGAACGAGGCCGCGGCGGTTGTGGGCAATGCTTGCGGCGCGGTGGCATCAAGCCGTGCCAGGGCGAAGGTCGCAGGCGGGACCAGCGCGGGCGGTGCCGGCGCCAGCAGCGCACCGGCGAGATGCAGGACGGCGCAGATGGTGCAGTCGGCGTGGTCGGTGTCGGCGGGCGCCTCGGGTGCGGCCGGGGCGCCGCCGGTCTGAACCGATGCCGCGCCCGCAACGGCCGGGGCGACGTCGTCGGCGTGGCTGTGGCCGAACGCAAGGCCGAGCTGCAGCGCCAGCGCGACCAGCGCCAGCCACCCCGTCAGCCTCCGCCGTGCCCGCGCCCAGCCCATCGCCCTGCCGCTCTAAGTGTTATAATATAACATTACGGAACGTGGCGGGTGAGTCAATGGCCCGAGGGTTTCGCTTGTCCGCCCATGCCATTATCTTGGGTTTCGAACACCTGCGTCACGGAGGCCGCCTTGCTCAACCGCTACGACCGCTCCTCGCCGATGAACGGCGAGGCCGAGGTCAAATACCTCGACGGCGATTTCCGCGTGGTGCGGCCGGGCGCCTTCGTCCGCTGCGCCGTGACCAGCGTCGCCATTCCGCTCGAGGAGCTCAAGTATTGGAGCGTCGACCGGCAGGAGGCCTATGCCACGCCGGAGGCCGCGCTGCAGCGGTTCAAGGAAGGCTAGGCCTGACGTCAGCGCTTGAGCGCGGCCAGCATCGTCTGCCGTAACGCGTCGGCTTCCTGCACCATCATCCGCACCGGCAGCACATGGACGCGCGCCGCCAGCGCCGCGAGCAGCGGCTCGCCGACCATGCGCGCGCGATCCTTCTCGGTGGTGAGAAGCGCCAGTCCGTCGTGCTCGGCCGCCATCGTCAGTTCGGCCGCCTCTTCGGCGGTGAAGCGGTGATGGTCCGGGAAGGCCCGGCGCCGCGCGATCGTCAGCCCGGCCTCGGCGGCGCTGGCGAAAAACTTGTCCGGATCGCCGATGCCGGCAAATGCCAAAACCTGGCGCGCCTTCAGGTCGGCGATGGCCGCGTGATCGGACACGAGCCGGGCGTGGAACACCGGTAGGCCGCGCGCCTTGGCCGCCTTGATGACATTGTTCGCGCCATCGCCGTCGCCGACCACCAGCAGCGCATTGGTCTGGTTGAACTGCGCTGCGAGCGGCGCGCGCAACGGTCCGGCCGGAAACACGCGCGCATTGCCGATGCCGCGCCGGCCGTCGACCACGGCCAGCGTGAAATCCTTCTTGAGCGATCCGTTCTGCAGGCCGTCGTCCATCAGCACGGCGTCGGCGCCTTGCGCATGCGCCAAGGCCGCGCCGGCGACGCGGTCGCGCGCCACCACGGTCGGCGCGACGCGCGCCAGCAGCAGCGCTTCGTCCCCGACACCTGACGCTCCGTCATGAAGGGCATCGACGACGTGCGGGCCGGCGACGCGGCCTTTGTAGCCGCGCGTCAGGAAGCAGGGCCGCCGGCCGGCGGCGGCAAGCATCTGCGCCAGCGCGATGGCGGTGGGTGTCTTGCCGGCGCCGCCGAGCGTGAAATTGCCGACGCACAGTACCGGTATGGCGGCGCGCGCACCCTCGCGCGCCATGCGCCTGGCCGCGACCGCGCCGTAGCCCGCCGCCAGCGGCGCCAGCAGGGCCGCCGCAAGCCCGGCCGCGCGCCACCAGAAGGCCGGCTCACGCATGATCGGCCCGCTGCCGCAGTTGAAGCTGCATCAGATAAGGATCGAGCGCGTGCAGCGTGCGCTCCAGCGCGCCGCTCAAGCCTTCGACCGTGGTCTTGCCGGCGCCCGCGATGCGCGTGCGCACCGCCGGTTGCGCCATCAGCGCCGCCATCGCCGCCGTCAGCCGCTCGCCGTCGGTCACCAGTTCGGCGCCGTGCGCCTCGCCGAGCGCGGCATAGATCTCGGCGAAATTCCACACATGCGGCCCGTGCACGATGGCCGCCCCTAACTTGGCCGCCTCGATCGGGTTCTGGCCGCCGTGCTCGATCAGCGAGCCGCCGATGAACACCACCGGCGCCAGCCGGTAGAGCAGGCCGAGCTCGCCCATGGTGTCGGCGACGTAGATATCGGTCGAGCGCTTGGGCAACTCGCCTTGCGAACGCAGCACGGCGTGCAGGCCGGCGGCCTTGATGCGTTCGGCGATTGTCCGGCCGCGCTCGGGATGGCGTGGCGCGATCATCGTCAGCAGTCCGGGGAAGGTCGCCCGCAGCCGCTGATGCGCGGCGATGATCAATTCCTCTTCGCCGGCGTGCGTCGAGGCGGCCGCCATCACCGGGCGGCGGCCGATCGCCATCTGCATGTCCTTGAGCCTTTCGACGTCGGCGGACGGCGCCGGCACGTCGAGTTTGAGGTTGCCGGTGATGACGATGTTGGGCGCGCCCAGTTCGCCGAAGCGCTCGGCGTCGGCCGGCGTGCGCGCGAGACAGAGATCGAAGCGCTGCAACAAGTTGACGATCGTCGACGGCAGGTTGTTCCAGCGGTTGAACGAGTTCTCCGACAGCCGGCCGTTGACCAGGATCATCGGCACGCCGCGCCGCGAGGTCTCGACCACCATGTTAGGCCACAGATCGGACTCGACGAACAGCGCGAGGTCCGGCTGCCAATGGTCGAGGAAGCGGCGCACGAAGCGCGGCACGTCGAGCGGCACGAACTGATGCGCCACGCCGCGCGGCAGCCGCTGCTCGGCGAGGCCCCCGGAGGTGACCGTGCCGGTCGTCACCAGCATGTTGACGTCGCGCGCGCTGATGCGCTCGATCAGCGGCAGCACGCTTGCGAGCTCGCCGACGCTGGCGCCATGCAGCCACACCAGCGGTCCGGGCGGGCGCTCCATGCGCGCTTCGCCGCGCCGTTCGCCGAAACGAAGGCGATGCTCCTTGCCCTTTTTCAGGCGCTGCGCCAGCAGCAGCGGCGTGAACGGTGTCGCGGCCGCCGAAAACAGCCGGTACAGACGCAGCGCCACCGGCAGGCTGTCACTCACGGGGCGGCGCTCCCGGTGCGGTCGACGAGATCGTAGGCGCGCACGGTCAGGCGGTTGAGCTCGCGCTCCACCGTTTGCCGCGCGTTCTCGAGCGTTGCGGCGTCGGCATCGCGCGGCACGTAGAACCCCTCGTTCGCCACCATCGCTACCCGGCTGAACGGCAAATTGACCGCAGTCCGATCCCAGTTGTTTAGCTCTTTGCGGCGGCTGGAGGCAATCGCCACGCAATAGATCGGGCGGCCGGAGTGCTGTGCGAGCTTGACCACGCCCATGCCGGCGACGCGCGCGATCTTCGGCACGTCGGCGGTCATCGCGATGTTGTAGCCCTCTTTCAGAGCTTCGAGCATTTCGGTGAAGGCCGCGGCGCCGCCCTTGCGGTGGAATTCGCCGTTATGCGCGCCGGAGCCGCGGATGGTGCCGACGCCGAGGTGCTCGGCCGCGCGCGCGTTGATCTCGCCGTCGCGGTGCCGCGAAATCAAAACCTTGGCGCGATGGCCGCCCTGGTCCTTCTTGATGAAGGGCGCGAGGAAGTGCTGGCCGTGCCACATGGCGATGATCGCCGGCGTCTCGACGATGTCGTAGATGTTCGCCGGTTCGATGGTATGCCGGCTGGTGTGCCACACCAGCCGCAAGTACCACGCGCCCAGCGTTCCCACGGTCTCCTGGAACGCAGACGATGCGACGATCCGCTTCAGCGAGGGCATCGGCGGCTTCAACGCGCCGTCCGGACGGGGGCGTCGGGATCGAGCAGCCGATGCAGGTGGACAATGAAATAGCGCATGTGTGCGTTGTCCACGGTCTGCTGCGCCTTGGCTTTCCAGGCGGCGTGCGCGGCGGCGTAGCTCGGAAACACGCCGACGATGTCGACCTTGTCGAGGTCTTTGAATTCGGTGCCGCCGAGCTCTTTGAGCTCGCCGCCGAGGACGAGATGGAGAAGTTGCGGTTTGGGAGTTCCGGGTGAGGACATGACTGGACCTTTGCGAGAGAGCCCCGGCAGCGGAGGTTACAACTCAGGATGGACGGGCTTGGAACGGTTTCCAAGCCTTCGTGACCGTTTCTACGCGAACTCGGCTTCCCGGTCGCGTACCAGCTCGATCAGCGTGCCATGGCGGGCGGGACCGGCGGCGATCAGCGCGGCATGCACCACGTGCGGGCGATTATAGCTGAGCGGACGACCGGCGAAATCGGTCATGACGCCGCCGGCTTCGTGCACCAAAAGGTCGGCCGCCGCAAGGTCCCAGTCGTGGCTTCCACCGGAGGAGAAGGCGACGTCGAGCGCGCCCTGGCCGACCCGGGTCAGGCGCAAAGCCAGCGAATGCACCTTGGGCTGCGGCAGCATCGCGGGGGACAGCCGCGCGAGCCGGTCGAGATAGCGCTTCGGGCCGGCCAGCCGGGCGCCGGTCAGCGTCCCGGCATCGGTGGCGCGCATGGGGCTACCGTTGAGGGTGGCGCCCTGGCCGCGCACGCCTAAGAACATCTCCTCCGTAACCGGCGCATAAAGAGCGGCCACGGCCGGGCGGCCGTTCTCGACCAGCGCCACCGAGATGGTCCAGTCGGCACGGCCGGAAATATAGGCGCGGGTGCCGTCGATCGGATCGACGATCCAGGCCCGCGCCACGGTGTGGGCGGCGGTGTCGTCCTCGGTCTCTTCCGACAGCCAGCCGGCGCCGGGCGCGAGCGCCGGCAGCCGCGCCCGCAGCAGATCGTTGACGGCGATGTCGCCCTCGCTCACCGGCGACTGGTCGTGGCCCTTGGTCCAGCGCTTGAACGGCCCGCGCGCCGTGACGCGCGCAAGCTCGCCCGCCTCGCGCATGACGGCTTCGAGGGCGTCGCGCAGCGCGAGGAGGTCACTGCCCGGCAACGGTCAGCCCCTCCAGCCGCACGGTCGGCGCGTTGGTGCCCTGGCGGAATTCGAGGTCGTTGGCCGGCGTCAGCGAGCGGAAGATGTCGAACAGGTGGCCGGCGATGGTGACTTCGCTCACCGCATACGTGCGCTTGCCGTTCTCGATCCAGAAACCGGAGGCGCCGCGGCTGTAGTCGCCGGTCACCATGTTGACGCCCATGCCGATCAGGTCGGTGACGTAGAAGCCGTCCTTGATGTCGGCGATCAGTTCATCGGGCGTGAGGCTGCCCGCTTCCATGTGCAGGTTGCTCGGCGCGGGCGAGGGCACCGACGACACGCCGCGTTGGGCGTGGCCGGTGGTGGTCAGGCCGAGTTCGCGCGCGGTGGCGCAATCCAGGATCCATGAGCGCAGAGTGCCGTCGTCGATCAGCGCCAGTCTCTTGCCGGCGACGCCTTCGCCGTCGAACGGATGCGAGCGCAGGCCGCGCTTGCGCAACGGGTCGTCGACGATGCGGACGCCGTCGGCGAACAGCTTGGCGCCCATCTTCTCGCGCAGGAAGCTGGTCTTGCGCGCCACAGACGATCCGTTCACCGCGCTGGCGAGATGCGACACCAGCGTGTTGGCGACGCGGCGGTCGAACACCACCGGCACCTTGCGCGTCGTCACCTTGCGCGGATTGAGCCGCGCGACGGCGCGCTCGCCGGCGGTGCGGCCGATCTTGTCCGGGCTGTCGAGGTCCGAGGCATGCCGCACGCTCGAATAATCGTAGTCGCGCTCCATGCCGGTGCCTTCGCCGGCGATCGCGGTCATCGAGATGCCGTGGCTGGAGCCGAGATAGGCGCCGCGAAACCCGTGGCTGGTGACCAGCACCATGCCGCCGATGCCGGCCGAGGCCGAGGCGCCGCCCGACTTGGCGACGCCTGTGACGGCGAGGCCGGCGGCTTCGGCCGCGCGCGCCAGCTTCTCCAGCTCGGCCACGGTCGGCAGATGACGGTCGATCAGATCGAGGTCGGGAAAGAAGTGCGCCAATTGGCTCTCGTCGGCGAGCCCGGCATAGGCGTCCTCGGGCGCGGCCTTCGCCATCGCCACGGCGCGCGTGGCCAACGCCGCGGTGCCGGCGTCCGACAGGTCGTTGGTGGAGACGACCGCCTGGCGTTTGCCGACCAGCACGCGCAGGCCGAGATCGTCGCCTTCCGCGCTTTCGGATTCTTCCACCGCGCCGTCGCGTACCTCGATGCCGAGCGACAATGAGCGCAGCGCCACCGCGTCGGCGGTATCGGCGCCGGCGGCGCGCGCGGCTTTGACGAGCCGCTCGGCACGCTCAAGGAGGGCGCTCTGGTCGAACAGGGAATCTGCGGGTGCGAGCATGATGGGAATGACTTTCGTTTCATCTCAGATGGCGCCGCAACCGGCTAGGTGCAACCGGCGGATCGGAACAAATTGCGCGGCCGCGGCAACACCTCGTCAATCATGCTTCGCAACGCGCCGTCAATCATGCATCGCGAAGCAGGCCGCGCTACCGCTGGTTAACCCCGTCCATTAAGCGGTTTCGGACGCCTTTCTGCCATGATCCTCGTGCGACCGGGCACATAAGCCTGGCGCGGGAGAGTTTGAGGCGTCAGATGCGAAATGGCGGATGCCCCGCCGGGGGGGGGGGGGGGGGGGGGGGGCGGCGGGGGCGGGGGGGCCGGGGGGGGGGGGGGCGCGCGGGGGC
>CAYJPU010000035.1:0-5563 GCA_964372105.1 uncultured Undibacter sp. | reverse complement strand
TCATTTGCTAATTGGCGGTTGCCCCGCCGGGTCGAGCCGCGGGGTGCGGCTCGACCCGTTTTGCCTACCCGTGCGTTACGCGGCGAGCGATGCCGCCGCCGACGGCCGGGTACGCGATATCGAAGTTCACCGCGAGCGCGTGGTGCTGCGCCGGTCTCTGTCCGGCATGCACATGGCGCTCAACATGCCGCTCACGGCCTTCACCGGCGTCGCCCTGCGGGTGACGACCGACGAAGGTGGCGCGGTGGTCCAGGTCGTGCTGATGCACAAGGACCCCGGCCTGGTGCTGCCGCTGTTCGTCACGCGCGAGGCCGACGAGGCGATGGCCGAATGGCGCTCGTGGGGCCAGGTGCTGGGCTTGCCGCTCTTGGTCGATGACGGCGACGGTCTGCGCGAACCCTTCGCCCGCATGGGTGGCGTGCGCATCGCGCGGCCCCGGCCGCGCCGCCGCCGGCGCAGCAGCCTGAAGCGCCGCCGGCCCTCGATCCTGATGCGCCGCGCGCCCAGCCGGCTCAACGGCACGACGCGCATCCACCGCGACGAGCGCGAGATCATCGCCAGAAATTAAGTTGACCTCATGCTGAGGAGCGCTCCAAAGGAGCGCGTCTCGAAGCATGAGGTCGTCTCATCCTTCGAGACGTATCGCTTCGCGATGCTCCTCAGGATAAGGCGCTCTACTGACAGCGCTGCAGCTTGATGGTGCCGCCTTTTTGCTGGACCATCTCAAGGTGGTCCGCATCGGTCTGCACCAGTGTGTAACTCATCGCGCCATTTCTGATCTGCCCGGTGGTGAAGATGTCGATCACCCGCCAGCGCGACACGCCGTCGCCGGTCACCGATTTGTTGCGATAGGCCGGCACGCCGCCTTTGCTGTCGGTGCGCTGGTTGCCGCTGAACGCGATGACGCGTTTGCCGGTGCAGTTGACCGGGCCCTTTGAGGTGCTGGCGACCTGGCCCCACCGGCCGGACACGGGATAGTCGTCGGCCAGCGCCGGCGCGGCGAGACCGAGTGCGAGCAGGATGGCGGCAACCCTGACGATCATGACCAGAGCCTCGCACCGCCGGCCATAATTACAAGGGCCGGCCGGCTGCATCCTTAACAAGCGGCAAACCGCGCAGGCCAGCCGGCGTCAGTGGCGGCCGGTCTGGCTCCAGCGATAGCCGGGCTTGCCGTGATAGAAGCCGTTGGAAAACGGCGCGTTGAGCTTGAGGGCGTCGAGCTGGCTCGAGGCTTCCTGCGCATCGAGGCGCCGGTCGAGCACGGCGCGGAAGAGCGCGGCCACCGCCACCATGTCGCAGGTGTGCGGCGACAGGCGAAAGCGGTTGACGCCCATCGCCGCGAGGTCCGCCAGTTCACCGATCAGGTTGAGATAGTCGTGCGACAACGTCTGAATGCCGTTCACCGTCAGGAACGGCTTGTCGTCGAGCGTGCGCAGCGCCATGCCGTCGGGATCGTCCTCGCAGACGAACTGGCAGCTGTCCTTGGTGCGGCCGTGGGCGCGCGCGTGATAGCAGCGCGCCGACAACGCCAGCGGCAGGCGCCCAAAGACCTGTGCCTCCACCGCGACGTCGAGCTTGCTCGCCTCAGCACAGAGCGCACGGATCGCGGTCGCCGGCATTTCCGCCGGCAGGCAGACGTTGCAGGCGCCGCCGCGGGCCAGCACGGCCAGCGTCCGCTCATTGTAGACGTTCATGAACGGCCCGATGTGATGCGGCCGCCCGCGCAGATACGGCAGCGCGGAGGCGTCGTTGGCTTCCACCATCGCCGTCTGTTCGGCGCAGACGCTGTCGACCAGCTTGCGGTCCTGCTTGGACATCACTTCGGTCAGCGTGGAGAATACGACGGTCTTGCCGGCCGCCGTCAGCCGCGTGGCGACCGCCTCGAACTGCGGCTCGAACAGCGGCGCGCGCTTGAAGCAGATGACCTCGCCGAGGTAGACGATCGTGACCGGCGCTTCGTCGGCGACGCGGAAATAGAAATCGCGCCAGCGCTCGGGCGCCCAGTTGAACAGGACCGGCCCGAGTGTGACCTCGCTTGCGTGCTGCTGCACCGCTATCTCCATCGCTTGCTCGGGAAGGCGCCTTCGGTCTCGCGGCGGCCTTCGGTGAGCGCCAGCAGGCTGGCGAACGCGGCCTCGCGGCCGGCCATGAGGTCGTCCACCGCCTTGCGGAAGGCGGACACCACGCCCTTCACGTAGGCGCGGCTGCGCTGGCGGCCCTCGATCTTGAGGGCGGTCACGCCGGCGCGCATGAGGTCGGGCAGCAGCGCCGACAGGTTGAGGCTGACCGGCTCCTCGAAGGCGTAATAGCCCTCGGCCTGCGCGCCGCACAGGTAGCGGCCCTTGCAGATGGTCGGATAGCCGGCGCTTTCGCCGCAGGCGAAGCGGTCGATCACGACGTCGCCGAGCCGCGTGGTCAGATTGTGCGCGGCGTCTTCATCGTAATGGACATCCGCCGCCGGCGAGCAGACGCCGTCCATGTTGGTGGAAAGGCCGGTGACGTAGTTCGAGAGGCTGCACCGCCCCTCCGCCATCATGCCGATATTGCCGAAGATGAAGGCTTCGATTTCGCACGGGATCTGCCGATGCAGCTCCGCGATCTCGGCGACGGTCAGCATGCGCGGCAGCACCACGCGCTTGACGCCGAATTCCTCGCAATAGAACCGGATCGCCTCGGGCGAGGAGGCGCCGGCCTGCACCGACAGATGCAGGCGCAGGCTCGGATAGGTGCGCGCGGCGTAATCGGCCACGCCCATATCGGCGACGATGACCGCATCGACGCCCACGCGCGCCGCCAGGTCGATCGCCTCGCGCCACAGATCGAAGCGGCCGGCTGGCGGAAAGCTGTTGACGGCGAGCAGCACCTTGGCCTTTCGGGCGCGTGCATAGTTGAGCGACTGTTCGAGCTCGCCGGGTGTAAAATTCAGGCCCGGAAAGTTGCGCGCGTTGGTCGCGTTCTGCAGGCCGCAATAGACGGCGTCGGCGCCGGCGTCGACGGCGGTGCGCAGCGCGGCGGGCGTGCCGGCGGGGCACACCAGTTCCGGGCGCTGAAAGCTGCTGGCTTCGTTCATGGCCTATTTTCCCCGCACCGCGCGTAACCCCGACAAAGCCAGCGTCGCCGGGCCCGACAGCGCGCCGAAGCTGCCGACCACGCTGTCGAGCGCGCTGCCCTCGAAGTCGTCGAGCGCGTTGCGCAAGGCCACAATTGCTTCGGTGTCGCCGCTCACCTTGAGGTCGCGCGAAAAGAACATCGCGTCGCCGTCGAGCGTGCCGTCGATCATGTCGAGCAAGGTAAAGAACGTGCCGCCAATCGCGGCGTCGTGCGCGGGCCGCTCAACGCGGCGATGCGCGGTCAGGCGCGGCAGATCGCGCTCGGGCGTCAGCACCAGCACGAAGGGCAGGTCGGTGGGGTCGATCAGGAACCGCTTGCCGGCGTGAGGACCGAGCCGGTTGAACAGTTCGGGGCGCGACTGCGCCACATGGGTCGCGATACGGGTGAGAATAGGTTGCAGCAGCGCCAGGGGCACCGGGGTCAACAGCAGAGCGGGAACGTGCTGCAGCAGGGACTTAAGCGGCGATGGGGAAGGGCGGGGCGCTCGCATGGGTGTTGTTTAGGACGGCGCGCCGTCGTTAGAATTGACTAAAGTCAATGCGTGTTCGGCGCCGCCGAAGGGGGGCGCCGCGCGGTCCCAAGATGGAAACGCCATGCTCGCCGTGATCAGCGCGACGCCGAGTCCCTATGCGCGCAAGGTGCGCATTGCGCTCATCGAAAAGGGGATACCGTTCGACCTGGTCACCGACGTGCCGTGGAACGACGACACCGTGGTCGGCCGGTTCAATCCGCTGGAGAAGCTGCCGATCCTCGTCACCGACGATGACGGCCCGATCTACGACTCCTCGCTGATCCTCGACTACATCGAAATGACGTGGCCCGAGCCGCCGCTGCTGCCGGCCGAGCCCAAGTTGCGCTTCGCCGCCAAGACCATCGAGGTCTTGCAGAACGGCATCTGCGACTCGGTGGTGCTGACGTTCTTCGAGCGCGCGCGTCCGGCGCCGGCGCAGAGCGCCGAATGGCTGGCGCGCCAGCGCCGCAAGATCGAGCGCGGCGTCGCCGAACTGGAGCGGCTGCTCGGCGGCAACGATTATTATGTCGCCGGCCGCTTCACGCTGGCCGACATCGCGGCCGGCTCGGCGCTCGGCTACATCTCGCTGCGGCTGGCGGATTTCGACTGGCGGCCGCGCCATCCCGCGCTGGCGCGGTGGTTTGA
Organism: uncultured Undibacter sp.; assembly: GCA_964372105.1. Taxonomy (GTDB): domain Bacteria; phylum Pseudomonadota; class Alphaproteobacteria; order Rhizobiales; family Xanthobacteraceae; genus Pseudolabrys. The sequence continues at coordinate 1,296 of CAYJPU010000035.1, read as the reverse complement.
CGCGATCTCGACGCGCGACTCCTTCCGCAGCACGATTCCCGTCGCCCAGAAGATCGACACCAACGCGATCTGACCTCCCTTTCTGTCTGCCCGCCAGTGCTTGAGTCGGAGCGTTGACCCCCTCTTCAGAGCGGTTGCGTCCGGTCCATCTTTCTAGCTAAGATTTCATCGGGGGCAACAATGCTGACGCTGTCCGAACTACAATCATCGATAATCAATCCGGATGTCGCTCGCGAAGCGTACGTTCACGCCGACCGCCACTTGTCAGATTTACTTGATGTGAAGAAATCGTTTGAGCAAAAGGCAGCCACGCTCTTAGGCGCCTACATTACAATCTCGGTAGCCTTGTTCGGCATCGGCGGCGCGATCTTTAAGGACTCAGGTATCGGCCCAAAGGTCTGGCCATTCTTCGGGGCCGGAACAGCATTCATTGTTGGCGCGTGGTTCTTTGTCGCAGCGCTTAAGACCGGCCGATACGCAGCCGTCGGAAGCACGCCGGAGATGTGGTTGAATCGTGGAACGATTGACGGCGGGGATAATGCTTTGCCGGCAATGCTAGCTTACATTACGTTCCATCACAGCGAAAGAATTAGGCTCTCTGAAAAGAGTAACGAGCGAAAGGCCCGCTTCATTGGCGCCGGTATCTTTTCCGGTCCCGCAGCGGCGATTGTATTCTTATTGATGTTGCTTGCTCTTTAGGTCGTCTTCTGAACGACGCTGCCAACGTCAGGCGGGGGAGTAGGATTCGGCGCTTGTGCGGGCGCAGGCGGGCGCGTCGGCGCTTGCGCGTTAGGCGCCGGCCGCGCCGGTGACGCAGACGAAGAATTGGGAGGCAAAGCCATCGGAAGCTCCGTCTGAAAATTCGCTGTTTCAAATATAGTGTTTAATGGCGCAGCATTCCACTGAGGTCTCTTGATTTAATTCTGGTGGCTCACGCCTTGCCGTAGCCGCCCGCCGTCGGCGTCTGGATGATGACCGCTTCGCCGGCGTCGATGACCGTGTCGTCGCAGCCTTTCAGCCGCTCCATCGTGCCGTCCTTGCGCCGCGCCCAGTTCTCGCCGACCTGGCCGGCTTCGCCGCCCGCCAGGCCGAACGGCCGTACACGCCGGTGGCCGGACAAAATGGTGCACTCCATCTTTTCCAGGAACCGGATGGTGCGGCGGATGCCGTCGCCGGCGTTCCATTGGCCGCGGCCGCCGGAGCCCTTGCGAATGTGGAAATCCTCCAGCACCACGGGATAACGGAATTCCAGCACCTCCGGATCGGTCAGCCGCGTGTTGGTCATGTGCGTGTGCA
>CAYJPU010000034.1:0-19335 GCA_964372105.1 uncultured Undibacter sp. | reverse complement strand
ACGGGCCGAGCGCGGGCGTCGCGATGTTCATGGCGCTGGTGTCGCTGATGACCGACCGCACCGTGCGCAGCGATACCGCCATGACCGGCGAGATCAGCCTGCGCGGCCTGGTGCTGCCGGTCGGCGGCATCAAGGAGAAGGTGATCGCGGCCGCCGCCGCCGGCTTGAAGCGCGTGATGCTGCCGGCGCGCAATCGCCGGGACTTCGACGACATTCCCGACGAAGTGCGTCAGCAGCTCGAGTTCGTCTGGCTCGAACGCGTCGAGGAAGCCGTCGCCGCCGCCTTGGAGGCGACGGTGCAGGCCCCGCCGTCGGTGCCCGGCGAAGCCGCACTCGAAGCCGTCACCTGACAGCGTCAGACTAAACGCTGAATACAAGTCCGCCGGCCGCAACCCTGACAGGGCTTGGCCGGCGGTTTTGTTTCAGGTCACGGCCTGAGCAAGCGGCAGGAAATGACTCCGCCAGAGCGCGGCTACTTCTTCGACATGTTCCAGTAGAACTGCACCGGTGCCACGATCGCGCCTTCGACGTTCTTGCGGTAGGCAATCGGCAGATAGAACTCGCCGAGAAAGGCCTCGGCGCCGATCGCCCACATGCGCTCCTGGATCTGCACGGCGAGCTTCTTCTGCTCGTCCGGATTCATCTCCCGCGCAAACTTGTCGCGGAGATCCTCCAGGTTCTTGTCGGCGGCCCAGCCGAACCAGCCGTTCACCGGATCGCCTGAGAAGGCAATGTGGCTCGGCGAGTTCAGGTCGACGCCCGACCAGAACGTGTGGAACAGATTCCAGCCGCTGCGACTGGCACGCTTGACCGTCATCTCGGCCCACGTCGTATTCCGAAGCACGACTGTGATCCCGAGCGCCCGCAGCTTTTCGGCCGTGACGCGATTAAAAGCGGCGATAACCGGAATATCGACGGCATTGAGCATGACCACGGGCGTGTCGTCATAGCCGCCGGCGGCCAGCGCCTTCTTGGCGGCGTCCATCGTGCCCTTCTTGATGAAATCGCTGCCGGTCTCGCTCGCCAGCGGCGACTTGCACGGGAAGACGGAATAGCAGGTGTTCCAGTATTTCGGGTTGCCGATCGCCGCCTTCATGTAGTCGGTCTGGTTCATCGCCATCATGACGGCGCGGCGCACCTCCGACTTGTCGAACGGCGGCACCAGGTGATTGAACCGCGCCATGCCGACGAAGGGGGCAGGACCCGTCTTTCCGACGACGACGTCCCTGCTCCTTTCCAGGCGTTCCACGAAGCGCGGATTGACCTCTTCCAGGTAATCGACCTTGTTGGTGAGCAGCGCATCCACCGCGGCTGCCTGGTTGGCGACCTTGGTCCACTCGACACGGTCGAATTTGGCCAGCTTGCCGCCGGCCGCCCATGACGCCGGCTCGGAGCGCGGCACATAGGCATAATTCTTCAGATAGACCGCTTTCACACCCGGGACGAACTCGTCCTGTTTGAAGATGAACGGCCCGGAACCGATATATTCCGTCACCGGCTTGGCCGGGTCCGTTTCGGCCAGACGCTTGGGCAGCATGAACGGCACGTAGGACGAAAGCTGGCCAAGCGCGTCGAGCACATAACCGTACGGCGCCTTCATCTTCATGACGAAGGTCTTGGCGTCGGTCGCGGACAGCTCGGCGACAAAGTCGAACATTTGCTGGCCGAGGCCCGAGCGGTTTCCCCAGCGCTTGAGCGAAGCGACGCAGTCCTCGGCGGTGACGTCCTTGCCGTCGTGCCATTTCAGCCCGTTGCGCAACGTGAAGGTCCAGGTCAGGCCATCCGGCGACGTGGCGAAGGTATCGACCATCTGCGGTCGGATCTTGCCTTCGGCATCCGTCGCAAACAGCGTGTCGTAGATCATGTAGCCGTGGTTGCGGGTGATGTAGATCGAGGTCCAGGTCGGATCGAGCAAGGTCAGGTTGGCGTGCGGCACGACCCGCAGGACGGACTTGCCTTGCGCCGCGGGTTTCGCTGGCTGCGCCGCGGGCGCTTGCGCCACGGCTGCGGACGGCGCCAGACCGGCCGCCAAAGCAGCCAGAAGCCCGATGGCCTTCAGACTGAAACGGTACTGCATTGAACTGCCCTCCGCGCCCTGTGTTGTGCGGCAACGCACTCAAAACGCGATTGAGAGTTCCAAGGTCCCGTAGGCGCTGGCGCCGCCGCGCGTATCGTCGGTGTGCGAATAACCGCCGGCAACCGACAGTTCGAACGGCGCCAGGCTGCGCAAGGTCACGAAGCCGCCGACGCGCTGCTCGTTGGTCACGCGGTTGCCGGTCAGTATGCCTTCGGGGCCAATGATGAAGCCGTTGAAATTGTAGCCGCCGCGGCCGCGAACCCACCAGCGCTGAGTCGCCGAGCCGTAGCTCGCCAGCAGGCTGCCGTAGACCGGCGAGAGATAGGCTGTCTCGAGATCGCCGCGCAGGTGGACGCCGTAATGATCGCCCTCGTTGGAATCGAGCGGGTTGCTGGGCGACAGCCGGTGCCCCTCGTACTCAGCGCCCGCGTAGAAGCGCGCCACGAAACCCTGAAGATATTTCTGATAGCCGATCATCGCATTGGCCGACGTCATCTTGCCGTCGACCACGCCGCCCGCCACAACGGTCGAGGTGTAGTCGTAGGGATTATAGAGCACCAACCCGCGCAGCAGAAAACCGTCCGTTGCGATATTGCCGTTCAGCGCGACGACGCCGCCGGCATAGCCGTAATAGCTGTGCGTGCGGATGTCGAAACCGCCGAACAGCACGGCGCTGTATGTCTTGAGCGGCTGAACCCGCGCCGCGGGAGGAGCGACATCCGCGGCCTTGGCGATGTCGGGGAGACAGATGCCGAGCGTGCATCCAACTCCTATGCCGACTCGAATTGCGGACACGACGAGGCCATGCGCGAAAGCGCTGTAGCGACAATATGCCATTGATTCGGCTCGTGCTTTCTAACCGAACACCGGTTGATTTTCCGACGCACGCGAATCACAAATCAGGCGTGATGAAAATTGCTAACAGCAGACCAAAGCGCGTAACGGTACAATTCTGATACCGCGGCAGTACTCGACTGTTATGCACATGAATGTAACTTCTTCGAGCGCGCGCGCAGTCCTGCACGCAACGTTCAGAGTGCGCTCGCGATGAATGATTCGAATGCAAACGCTGCCGCACCGCGCGATGCGATGCCTCAACCGCGCGACTTTTCGCGCCGCTCGAACGGCAGTCCGGGCTCGAACGAGAACAGGCTGAACGTTATCTTTTCGTTTTCGAAATACGCCTCGATCTTCACCGGCCCGCGCAACCTCTCGACGTGACAAATCACTTTGGTCGGCATGGCATGGCGCGGCATCAGCGGCTTGGTCTCGACCGTCACAACATTGCTGAACTCATCGGGCGCCGCCGTGCAGACGCTCAACAGATACGAGAACGGCCGCCTGCGATAAGGCAACGCCAGAAGCTTCAGCCAGCCGCGCAGGCCGGTGGGCGGCAACGGCACCGGCTCAAGCCAGCTCATTCCCTTGGTGGCGGCATAAGGGATGCAAGGCGCCCCGAGCGCCATCAGCTTGAGCAAGGGGCAGTCGGCGTCCTGCACCTCGATCAGACGCCAAGCGTCGGGGTCGTTGTATGTCACCAGCAGCCCGTCGTCATAGGACTTGAAGAGATGCCGGCCGAACTCGTCGAGAAAAATCCGGACGCGCACGACCGAACCGGTCTGGTAGCGGGCAAAGGCGCGCGGGACCCGGCCGGTCGATTCGACCTGCCAGACCGTGGTGCCGGGCGCCATGGTGGTGACCGCCGCATGGGTGCGCGGATTGGGCAGAGCCCCGGCGATGACCGCGCCGACCGCCGGCACGGCGGCGGCGTTCCACCGCAGCAAATCGGTTGGCGGCGACGTGTCGCTGGCGGACAAAAAATTCGCCAGCCGGAACGGCCGCGTCGATGCACTGATCGCGGGCTCGACCTGCGCATGCAGGTGCAAGTGCGGGGTCGGCGACCGGCCCGAATTGCCGACCTGCCCCAGATACGTCCCGAATTCGACTCGCATACCGGGCAAAACCACCACCGAACCCTGGCGCAGATGCGCGAGCATGGCCCAGCCGCCGGCGTCGAGCCGCACGATGACATGGTTGCCCCACATCTCGGCGAAATTGGATATGCCCAGCGGATTGTCGGGAACGTCGTTCCGCACCGACTCGACGATGCCGGCGGCCGGCGAATAGACCGGCGCTTCCCAGATCGACGGTCCGGCGACACCGGCGGCGGCGGGCATCGGGCGCTGGAAATCGAGCGCATGCCGCCAGCGGCCGATATGGCTGAGCTGACCGTCGAAACCCTGCGTGATTTGAACCGGTCCTGCCACCGGCACCGTGAACAACAGTTCGCCGTGGCCGAACCGTTCGGTCGTGTAGGCTGCGTTCCAGCCGGCAAGTTCAGGCGGAAGACCCGATGCGAAATTCTGCCGCGCCGACTTGCTGTCGGTGCTCAACAGCAGCGCGCCAACGCCAAGCCAGACCGTGAGTGCGGCCGGCACCGGCAGGAAGGCGAAGGCCGATCCCGGAAACAGCGACTGAAAATACGCGGTGAGAAAGGCTGCCGCGACGCCGGCCGCAACCGCAATGAAGACCGTGCCGCGGTTCGGCAGGAACAGCACCGAGCCCAGCAGCATCGCCGCCAGGAAATAGTTATGGGCGGCGAGCAGCCACAGATAGGTCAGGCCCATCTGCTCCAGCACCAGACCAACGCCGACGCCGCAGATCCAGCCGACGAGGCCGCACAGGAACATCACGCGCGACCACAGCACGATCGCGACAGCGACGAGGATGCCGACCTCGACCTTGGGCAAGAACAGCATCATGCCCAGCGATTGAAAGAATGATTCCAGCCAGCCCAAGGCATCGACCGGCCGCGGCCAAATGACCGTGGCTTCGAGCGCGCTTTTCGTCCACGTCGGGAACAGCGTGAACAGAACGCCGGCGACGAGATAGAACCCCCACCCCAACGGCGGCAGGATCGAATCGCGCAGCCCCCGCACGAAGGCGGCCGCGATCAGTGACGCGGCCAGCGCGGCACCGACCTCGACCGCGAGCTGCGCCTCCAGCGGCCGGCCGCTCGCGGTCGTGAGCCAGGCCACCGCGATGGAGACAAGGATGGCGTTGTTGCGCAGCGCGCCGGAGCGCTTGACCGGCTCGCCGATCCGCAGCGCCCAGGCCACGCCGTCGGCGATCACCAGGCCGACGATGGCGAAAATCGGAAAGCGAACGTCGCGCACGATCGCGATCCAGAAGAACGCCGAGATCCATGGCGACTTCACCAGGAACGTGCGGCCGAGCGCCAGACTGATGAAACTCAAGCGAACCATAGACGGAAGGCTCCGAAGCGTGACGACCCAATGTCGCCAACGCGGTCGCGGCTTCGATCCGGGGGTCCCCAACACTAGCGCGCCAAGTGTGCGGGCAGCAGTTCCGGACCGTTGATGTCTTCCAGCGTTTCGCGTCGCCGAATGAGCTGCGGTTTGCCGTCCTCGTCGATCAGAACAACCGCCGGCCGGTAATCGATGAACTGCATCGACTGCGCGAGATTGTAGGCGCCGACCGGGTGCAGCGTGAGAATGTCGCCGACGTCGAGGATCGGCAGGTCGACGGTTTCGCGGATGACGTCGATCGCCATGCACAGGTTGCCGTAGAGGCGCGTCGGCGTGGTCTGGGTGTTGGACAGCTTCGCCGGCCATACGCCGATCTCGAACCAGGCGGCCGTGTAGAGGAAATTGATGCCGGCATCGACCAGCAGGCCGCGCTTGGAATCCTCCTGCATCAACTGCCATTCCTTCGCCGCGCGCGCCGACAGCGGCGTGGTGAGGGGCGTCGGGCGGTCGTGCCCTTTCATGGCGACCACGGTGGTCAGCAGATAGCCGGCCTCGTCCACCAGATGCCGGCCCATCTCCATGCGCAGCAACGGGCGTTTCTTTTCGGGCAGCGTGTTGAGGACGCTGGCGATCGCCTCGGCGTATTCCTCAATCGGGCGGATCACATGGTCCGCCGGCCGCGCCATGCCGTGCAGCAGGCTGTTGGAGGGAACGCCGCCGCCGAGATTGAGACACGGCACGAGCGTATCGGTCTCGAGGTACACCTGCTCCCGCAAAGCCACCAGATTCTGCGTCGCGACCCGGTACGCCTCCGGTACCAGGATGTAGGTACCGATGTGCGTATGGATCGTATGCAAGTTGAGCTTGGGATTCTTGGCGAGGCGCGCGGCGGCGTGCGCCGCCTCCCCGTTTGCCAGCGCAAAGCCGAACTTCGTCCAGATCGGGCGGATGCCGCAATCGAACCAGACCCGAACGCCGACCCGCGCCGGCTTCTTGAACTTCTCGACAATCTTCTCGATCAAGTTCAGTTCGTCCCAATTGTCGACCTGGACGATGGCGCCTTCGCTCAGCGCGCGCTCCAGAACCTCGCGCGGCTTGTGCGGGCCGTTGAAGACGACGTCCTTACCGGGAATGCCGAGCGCGCGCGCCTTCTCGTACTCGAACTGCGACACCACTTCGGCCAGCCAGCCTTCGCTGTGGAATATCTGGCACACGGCGTTTAGATAGTTCGTCTTGTACGACCAGGCGAAACTTACGTTCTTGTATCGGTTGCCGAAGGCTTCCTTGGCGCGGCGGGCCTTGGTCCGCATGTCGTGCTCCGAGAACACGAACAACGGCGACCCGAATTCGTGCACCAGCCGTCCGACCTCGATACCGTCAATGGCGGGAAACGGCGGCACGAAGCCGCCGCGCGAATAGTAGTTGCGGTCGATCGCCGCTTCGGGCGAACGGCCGAGCTCGCTGGAGATCGTGGGCAACTCGTAACTTGGCGTCACTTGACCGCCTCCGGAATTTGCGCGAGCGGACCGGCAACGTACTCCCCGTCACACGACAGCTTCGCGAGCTCGGCGATATCGCCCACCAGATCGAGGCTGTGACGGACGAACATCTGGCCGGCGCCGCACGGCTCCAGTTTCGTGGGAGCCGTCCCGAGCAGCATCTCCAACAGGCGTACCGGAAGGTTGCATCCGATCTGCGCGGGGAAATCGACCCAAGCCGGAAAGCGCGGGTTGATCTCGAACAGCAGATGCCGGCGCTTCGGCATCTTGAGGAACTCGATCTCGAACGGACCCGTCCAACGCAAGGTCTTGATGATGCTTCGCGCGGTGCGCTCGATGTCCGGGTCGTTGACGACGATGCCGCCGAAGCCTTTGCCGTTGTTGGTGCGGAGCAGCTTGCGGATCGCACAGAAGCCGGCGATCTCGCTGTCCGCGTCGGCCACGCCGACGAAATCATACTCATCGCCGAACAGCGCCTCCTGCACCAGGATCGGCAGACCCCAAATCCGGGCGATGGCGTCGAACTTCTCGGCGAGATCGACCGCGTCGTAGACCAGAAAGGCTTCGTAGTACTTGCCTTTCACGTAGACCGGATAGCCGATCTCGGCGGCGTAGCGCGCCAGCGCGGCGACATCGTCGGCCGCGTAGGTGACCGGACCTTCGAAATTGTTGCGCCGGCAGAACTCCGCGAGTTGCTCCTTGGCGCGCCAATCGAACGCCTGCCGCGACGGCAGGATGGCGGAGATACCCCGGCGCTGCAGACCCGGGTAGATCGTCATGAAGTTGGACAGCTCGGAATCGAGACAGGGAATCAGAAACTGGAATTTTTCCTTGCTGTGGATGTACAGCATCCGCTCGAGCAGAACTTCCGGCCCCTTCATCGGAAACGGCAGCAGATAGATCGAATCGACACGGTCGATGTCGCGGCTATAGAGCCCGCTCTCGAGCGGATCGTATGAAAGGCCGACAACGCGGAGGTCAGGATAGGCGCGACGCAGGCTGCGAATGACGGATGCGCCCGGCTGCGGATTGTCGCCCCTGTGCAATCCCGTGACCGCGATTGTGACCGGACCACCCATCGTTCATTGACTCAAATTTTCGACAATTCCGAGCGATTGCAGCTCGGATGCGAACATTTCAAAGTCCCTTAACGCTCGCGCACGATCTATTCCGAAGCGCTGCTGCACGACATTAACAATCTCGGCGCGGCCCTTGCCGCTTATGAGAGCACGCAGAATGAAGCCTGCCGTAGGCGTAACGCGATAGAAATTGCCGGAAACCGTGTCGAGCACGAACTGATCGCCATAAAAACGAAACTTGGGGGCCGGAACGCTACAGCCGGCCCTCACCTCTTTCCGGTTTTTCATGTTGCCATCATGTTTCACATCTTAACTTTCAACATAAACAGGCCTTTAGACGCGCGGTGGTACGGTTCTGACGCATCGCGGCGCTAATTCGGACTATCGTTAAGTTCACCGAACAGCACCCGAGCCGAAGCGAACGTTGCGCCGATCGTTATCGCGCAACGCAAGGCACGCGGCCGCAATCGTCGATCGGACGGTCGCGGCCGGTTGAGTGCGGCGCCTGACAAAGCGCGGCCTCAAGCGACAGACGAACGACCTCGGCATCAGCAATGTCCGCGGCCTCGCACGAGGTTGCGCGCAAACGCTCCCGCATGCCCGCCGGTCATGAACGTCGCTGACGCCGAACCGCACGCTGAGCGACCGGGAGGCCGGAATGAGCGGCAAGACCACGCGGCGGCTGGCGCTCGCCGTCATGATCACGGCGATGGGACTCGGCACGCCCGCCGGCGCCTACGAGTTCGTCTCGATCAAGGCGACACGGCCGGCCGGCGCGAAGGGCGCCGTTCTGCAAGCCGAGCTGTTCAAGCCGAAGGGCGACGGTCCGTTTCCCGCGGTCGTGCTGATGCACGGCTGCGGCGGCTGGCAGCCCTCGGTTCTCGGCGGCCTGCATTCACACGCGACGTATTTCCTCGACCGCGGTTATGCGGTGCTGAACCTCGACAGCTTCGGCACGCGCGGCACGTCCGGCGGCACCGTGTGTGAAAGCACCGCACGGCTGGTGCGCGCGCTCGACTACCGGACCCACGACGCCCTCGACGCGCTGCGTTACATGCGGACATTGCCCTATGTGGATTCGCGCAGCGTCTTCCTGATGGGACAGAGCAACGGCGGCAGCGTCGCGATCAACGCCGCCAAGACGGCCGGCCGCGACGGCTTCCGCGCGGTGGCGGCCTATTATCCGTGGTGCGGCTCGCTCGGCGGCTCCAAGGTGAAGTTGACGTCGCCGCTCATCATCTTCAGCGGCGGCCGCGACGACTGGGTGCCGGCCTGGCAATGCCGCAACAAGCACGCGGTCGGCGCGAAGCTGAAAGCGATCGAATACGCAAGCGCCGCGCATTCCTTCGATCTGCAAATTCCGCCGCAGCGTTATCTCGGCAAGCTGATCGGCTACGACCAGCCCGCGACCGAGGACAGCCGCGCGCACATGCTGGCGTTCTTCAACAGCACGCTGGCGTCCCGGCAACTCGCCGACAAGGCGCCGCCGAGCCCGGATGACGCGACTGAGGGCCTGATCGCGCTGGCCGACAAAGCACCGCCGAGCGCGGACGTCCCGGTTGAAGACCTGGCGGCGATTGCCGCGGCCTGGACAGGCGATCAAGAAATCAACTGGTTTGAATGAGCCGTCGAAGCGCATTCCGGCTGGAGCAAGGTGCCGCCCCTTACCCTATTGACGTTACATATTGAATTCCCAGGCCGCCGGGCGCGCCGGCGCCGTTCCGCTTGCTGCGAGCTGCCTGCTTTGTGAGGCGGTTCGCGCAGGGCCCCCACTATTTGTGATTTGAATAATAGCTATTGAAAAATGAAAGTTGCTGAATATTGCTCGGGCCCCGAAACTGCTCCCGGATCAAAAAAGCAAAAAGAGACGCCGTCCGGGAGGCGCGCATGGCAGAGGGACCGACACTGGTGCTGGTCGATCACCCCGCGGAGGGGGTGACACGGCTTCGGCTTAATCGTCCCGAGGCGCGCAACGCGCTCAACACGCCATTGCGCAAGGCGCTGGCGGATGCCTTTCGCGCCGCCGACGACGATGACGGCACGCGCTGCGTGATCGTGAGCGGCAACGGTTCGAGCTTTGCCGCCGGCGCGGATCTCAAGGAAATCGTCGATCTCGGGCCGGCCGGTGTCTGGCGGCTCGGCGTGCCGCGTTTCTGGAAGGTGATTGCCGGCTTTTCCAAGCCGCTGATCGCGGCCGTCGCAGGGCCGGCGCTGGGCGGCGGCTGCGAGTTGGCGCTGCATGCCGACATCATCATCGCGGCGCGCAACGCGCGCTTCGGACAGCCTGAAATCCGCGTCGGCATCATGCCGGGCGGCGGCGCCACCCAACGCCTGATGCGCGCCATCGGCAAGTACCGCGCCATGAAGCTGATGCTCACCGGCGAACCGGTGACCGCCGACGACGCTTTCGCGATGGGCATGGTCAGCGAGGTCGTCGCCGACGACGACCTCGACGCCCGCGCCGTCGACATGGCCAAGCAGATCGCGACGCTGCCGCCTCTGGCGGCGCAACTGATCAAGCAGGTCGCGCTCGCCGGCGCCGACGCTCCGCTCGACACCGGGCTGATGCTGGAGCGCCGCTCCTTCGAGCTGCTGTTCGACACCGCCGATCAGAAGGAAGGCATGCGGGCCTTCGCCGAGCGCCGTCCCCCCAAGTTCGGAGCGCCATGAGCTGCCGCGCCAGCCGCCGTTTTCAACGTCGCATGCAAGGAAACGTCTGAATGTCTACCGATGTCGCTATTGTTGGTTACGGGAGAACGCCGTACAGCCGCAACAAACCCGGCGAGCGGAGCCTGACCATCGACGAGTATATCGCCTGGGCCGCCGAGCTGGCGCTGACCAGCGCCGGCATGTCGAAGAACGATTTCGACGGCCAGGGGCTCGGCGTCGCGCACGCCGAAGTGGCGCACACCGTCAATTGGTCGGCCGCGGTCGCCGAAATGCTCGGCATCAGCCCGCAATCGCTGCTGCGCGCCGACCAGGGCGGTTGCTCGGCCGGCTCGCTGCTGATCCGCGCCTCCGCCATGATCAAAGCCGGCATCGTCGATCGCGTGCTGGTGGTCGGCGCCGACACGCCCCTGAGCATGCCGTCGGTCGCGCCGGGGCTTCCGCTGTCGCCGGAGCGCACGCGCGGCGTGTTCTGGGATTTCCAGGGTCCGTTCGGCGTCATGGGCGCCAGCGCGCAATTCGCCCTGATCCAGCAGCGCTACATGCATGAATACCCGATCACGCTCGAACAGTTGGGCAAGGTGGCGGTGACGACCCGCTATCACGCATCGCTCAATCCGGCCGCGATCTACCGCACGCCTTATACGCTCGAAGACTATCTGAACTGCCGCGTGCTGACCGATCCGATCCGGCTCTACGACTGCGTGCCGATCGTCAACGGCGGCCTCGCCTACATCGTCACGTCGGCAGAGACCGCACGCAAGATCACCGACAAGCCGGTCTACCTGCTCGGCGCCGGCGAGGCCAACAACTACTACCGCGGTTCGCGCTCGCTGCCGGACGTCACCTATACCGGCTTCAGCGAGTCCGGCCCGCGCGCCTTCAAGAACGCCGGCGTCACGCACAAGCAGATCGACTTTCTCGAGCCGTACGACGACTACCCCTTCATCGTGTCGATGACGATCGAGGACCTCGGCTTCTGCAAGAAAGGCGAAGGCGGCCGCTTCATCGAAGAGCACAACCTGCGCTTCGACGGCGACTTCCCGCTGCTGACCGACGGCGGCCAGATGTCCGGCGGCCAGCCCGGCGGCGCCATCGGCGGCTTCGCGCCGCTGATCGAGGCCGTCACGCAACTGCGCGGCGAAGCCGGCGCGCGGCAGGTCAAGGACCCGAGCATCGGTATGGCCTGCGGCTTCGGCGGCATCCCCTACGGCCGTCCCGGCCGCACCTGCATCGCGATGATTTTCGGAAACGAGGCCTGACCATGACGAGCGCAAACGCGGGCAAGCCGCTGCCCCAGATCACCGACCTGACCCGCCCGTTCTGGACCGCGGCCAAGAACGGCAAACTGGTGCTGCAGAAGTGCGGCAAGTGCTCGACCTTCAACTTCTTCCCGAAGCCCTGGTGCATCGAGTGCGGCAGCCGCGATCTCAACTGGACCGACGCCAAGCCGTACGGCACCGTGTATTCGTTCACCGTCTCCCGCTCGGTCGCCATGAATTTCCCGGGTTGGGAAGCCGAATTGCCCGTGTTGATGTGCCTCATCGACCTGGATGACGGCGTGCGGCTCTATGGGCAGGTCAAAGGCTGCAAGCCTGAAGACATGAAAATCGGCATGCGGGTCAAAGCCTTTTTCGAAGACATCAGCGCCGAGGCGGGCATCCCCAGGTTCCGCCCCGTCCAGTGAGACAACGCCGGAAACAGCCATGAGCGCAAAATACGAAACGCCCGACGCGTTGAGCCTGCGCAAGGCGGCGATGCGCGACGTTTCCTTCGATTGGCAGGACCCGTTGCGGTTCGACGATCTGCTGAGCCCGGAAGAAGTGATGATCCGGGACACCGCGCACACCTATGCGCAGGAGCGGCTGATGCCGCGCATCCTGGAGTCGAACCGCCACGAGACCTTCGACATCGACGTGATGCAGGAGATGGCCGAACTCGGCTTTCTCGGCGCCACCATCGACGGCTTCGAATGCCCCGGCATCAGCTATGTCGCTTACGGCCTGATCGCGCGTGAGTTCGAGCGCGTCGACACCTCGTTCCGCTCCGCGCTCGGCGTGCAGACCACGCTGAGCATGATGCCGATCTATTTGTTCGGCAGCCAGGAGCAGCGCGAACGCTATTTGCCCGCCATGGCGCGCGCCGAACTGCTCGGCTGTTTCGGCCTCACCGAGCCCGACCACGGCTCCGACCCGGGCGGCATGAAGGCGCGCGCCCGCAAGGTGGACGGCGGCTACAGACTGTCGGGCACCAAGACCTGGATCACGCACGCCCCGATCGCCCATCTCATGATCGTCTGGGCCAAGGACGACGACGGCGCGATCCGCGGCTTCATCCTCGAACGCGGCATGCCGGGGCTGGCGACGGCCAAGATCGAAGGCAAGTTCTCGGTGCGCGCCTCGCCTACCGGGCAGATCCTGATGGACGACGTCTTCGTGCCGGAGGCGCAGCGCCTGCCGGAGGCGCGCGGCATCAACGCACCCTTCGCCTGCCTCAACAACGCCCGCTTCGGCATCTGCTGGGGCGCCATGGGCGCGGCGGAATTCTGCTGGCACGCGGCGCGGCAATACGCGCTCGACCGGCACCAGTTCGGCCGGCCGCTCGCCGCCAACCAACTCATTCAGAAGAAGCTCGCCGACATGCAGACCGAGATCACGCTCGGCTTGCACGCCTGTCTGCACTTGAGCCGTTTACGCGACGAGGGCCGCGCCAGCCCGGAGATGGTGTCGCTGCTCAAGCGCAATTGCGCCGGCAAGGCGCTCGACGTCGCGCGCCTGGCGCGCGACATCCATGGCGGCAACGGCATCGCCGACAGCTATCACGTCATCCGCCACATGCTGAACATGGAGACGGTGAACACGCTGGAAGGCACCCACGACATCCACGCGCTGGTGCTGGGCCGCGCCCAGACCGGCATCTCGGCATTTAACTAAGTGACCATGACGACATCGTCTCCCTCACGTTCCGAAATCATCGCGCGGCTGGTCAATCCGCGCAGCATCGCCGTCATTGGCGCTTCCGCCGACTTCACCAAGGTCAGCGGCCGGCCGCTCAAGCACCTGATCGGCAAGGGCTACGACGGCCGCATTCTCCTTGTTAACCCGAAGTATCCGGAGATCGCCGGCATCACCTGTTACCCGTCGATCGAAGCGCTGCCCGAGGCCGCCGATCTGGCGATCGTCGCCGTGCCGGCGAACGACGTCTTGAAGAACGTCGAAGCGCTCGGCAAGCGCGGCATCCGCGCGGTGGTGGTCTTCTCCTCCGGCTTCAGCGAAATGGGCGCGGCCGGCAAAGCGATGGAAGAGGCGCTGGCGGAGAAGGCCAAGTCGCTCGGCATGGTGCTGTGCGGCCCCAACTGCCTGGGCTTCATCAACGCCTTTGAGAATGTCTACGCGACCTTCAGCCAGTACGCGGACGGCGCGACGGCGGCCGGCCCCATCGCCTTCGTCACGCAGTCCGGCGCCTTCGGCACCGCTATCGCCGCGCTGGTGCGTCAGCGCGGCCTGGGACTCGGCTATTTCATCAACACCGGCAACGAGGCCGACGTCTCCTTTGCCGAGCTGATGATGGCCGTGATCGAGGACCCGCGCGTGCGGGTCGCGGCCGGTTATCTCGAGAGCCTCGAAAACGGGCAAGAGCTGGTCCGGCTCGCCCGCCGCTGCCAGGAACTGAAGAAGCCGCTGGTGCTCACCAAAGTCGGCCGCATGGCCTCCGGCGTGCGCGCCGCCGCGTCGCACACCGGCGCGCTGGCGGTGACCGATACGGTGTTCGACGCGGTCATCCGCCAGTTCGGCGTGCTGCGCGCCCGCAACGAAGAGCAGATGCTCGACATGCTGGAGGCGCTGGCCGGTCCGCGCGCGGCCGAAGGCAATGGCCTGGGCATCGCGACGCAGTCGGGTGGCGCCGGCGTCATGATGGCGGACCGCGCCGAGGAAGTCGGCCTCGCGGTGCCGACGCTTAGCCCCGCGACACAGGCGCGGCTCGCCTCCGTGATGCCGGCCTTCGGCGCCGCCGGCAATCCGGTCGACGTCACCGGCGAGTTCGTCGCGCGCCCCGAGCTGTTGCGCGAATCCGTGGTCGCCTTGATGGACGATCCGAACGTGCACGTCGGCATCGTCTGGCTGCAACTGATGACCGCGCACGTCGACACGCTGGTGCGCATCTTCACCGAAATTCGCGACCGCACCACCAAGCCGTTCTTCGTCTGCTGGGTCGCCGCACCTCCCGAGGCGCTGCAGCGCCTGCGCGAGCTAGATATTGCCGTGTTCCCGGCCGGCGAACGCGCGGTCGAAGCGGCGGCGGCTTTGGTGCGCTATCACGCCTTTCTCCGCCAAGCCGCGAATGCCAGCACCGTTCCGGCCGTTGATTTTCCAGGCATTCCCGAACCCGTTGCGGAAGGTGTCCAGCCGACGGTGCAGGCCACGCAATGGCTGCAAGAGGCCGGCATTCCAATGGCGCCGGTCGCGCTCGCCCGCGACGCCGACGAAGCCGTCACGCTATGGCGCGCGGCCGGTGCCGCGGTCGCCCTGAAAATCGAATCCCCCGACATCACCCACAAGTCCGACATCGGCGGCGTGCTGCTCAACCTCAACGACGAACAGGCCGTGCGCGCCGGCTTCGCCGCGCTGATGCGCAAGGTGTCCGAAACGTCGCCAAAGGCCCGCCTGCAGGGCGTCATCGTGCAGACGATGGGGCGCGGCCACATCGAGCTGGTCGTCGGCGTCCAGCGCGACCCGGTCTTCGGCATGGTCGTGATGGCCGGTCTCGGCGGGGTTCTGGTCGAGGTCCTCAAGGACGTGGTGTTCCGGCTGGCGCCCTTCGACGTCAGCGAGGCCGAGCGCATGTTGCGCGAACTGCGGATGACCGCGCTGCTCGACGGCGTGCGCGGTCAAAGCGCCGTCGACCGGCCCGCGATCGCGCGCATGCTGTCGCGGCTTTCGTACTGGGCGGCGGCGATGGAGCCCGTGCTGGCTGAACTGGACCTCAATCCGGTTCTGGTCGGCGCCGCGGGTCCCGTCGCGGTGGACTGCGTCATGGTTCTCAAGAAGCGGGAAGGAAACAACCTCCCCGGATGGATCACGTAACGGCAACAGGGATGGAACGAACATGCAGAATGAAAAATTACTACGATGCGTAAAATCGTCTCGCATCGCGATGGTCTTTGCGCTTGGCGCGGGAGTCCTGACGGCTGGCACGGCGGCCGCACAAGACAGCTATCCAAACCGGCCGATCACCGTGGTCGCGCCCTACAGCGCCGGCGGGGACGCCGATCTCGCGGCGCGTAATTTCTCGGCCGCCGCTCAGAAGATCCTCGGCCAGCCGGTCGTGGTGCTCAACAAGACCGGCGGCAGCGGGACGATCGGCTCTGCCTCGGTGATCGCGGCGGCGCCGGACGGTTACACCCTGCTCTTGGGGCGCACCGGCTCGCAGGCGATCCTGCCGGCCATTCAACCGATCAAGACGAAATACGGCTGGGAGCAATACACGTTTCTCGCCACGCTCGAGCTCAATCCATACGGCTGCCTTGTCAACGCCAAGTCCAACTACAAGACGTTCAAGGACCTGGCCGATGCGATCAAGACCAAGGGCAAAGGCCTGAACTACGGCACCGCCGGGCTCTTGACCACCAACGACATGGGCCCGCGTCTCATGTTCAAGCTCCTGAAGGTCACCGGCGACCAGCAGCCGACGGAAATTCCCTACCGCGGCACGGGCGAGGCCGCGCAATCGCTGCTGGCCGGGCAGACGGACTTCTCCTGCGGAAGCTTGGGCTCGTTCCTCGGCTTCGTGCAGGGCGGGCTCCTGCGCCCGGTCATGGTGACGACCAGCAAGCGGATCGCGTCGATGCCGGATGTGCCGACGGCGCGGGAACTCGGCTATGCCGAGATGGAAGGCATCGTCGGCTGGAGCGCGATCCTCGGTCCGCCGAACTTGCCGGCCGATGTCCGCGCCAAGCTGGTGGCGGCGATCGGCAAGATCGCCAAGGACGAGGCTTGGATCACAGGCACAGGCCGCACCGGGTCGGTGCCCTACGTGCTGTCGCCCGACGAGACGAAGGACTTCATGCGCAAGCAGCACGATCTCTACCGCTCGCTCGGCGAATCCCTCGGCTTGATCAACGCCAAATAGGAACAAGTAGGAACAAGTAGCAATACGCGACCTGATCGCGGAACCAGGGCGATCATCGTTTGGCTTCGGCCGGCGATGGTCGCCTTTTTCTTTACGTCAAAGCCGCTCGCAGGAATCGATCAGGCAGTTGCGAAACCACTGATGCCCCGCGTCGTTTTCGGCCGATTCATGCCAGATGAGGTAAATCGGGAAGCGCGGAATCCGCAACGGGACGGCATGCGACTTAAGGTGAAAGTGGTCCGCGTAAAGATGGGCCATGCGGCGCGGCAGCGTACAGATAAGATCCGAGCCCTGCACGATCAACGGCATCGACAAGAAGTGCGGAACGATGACCGCGATGTGACGCTGCAAACCACGCTTGGACAATGCGAGATCGATCATCGGCATTGCGTCGGTGCGCGGCGCCAGGACCACGTGACGCAATGCGAGATATGAATCAAAGCTGAGTTTTTCTCCAACCTGCGGATGATTCTGTCTCGATAGGCTTAGAAGCGTCTCGGTCAACACGCACTTGCTGTAAAACCCAGGCTCTCGCATCACGAAATAGTCCAACGCCAGATCGACCTCGCCGTCGCGCAGAGCGGCTTTCAGCTGCGCGCTCGGTTCGGGGCGAATCCGGATACGGATATTCGGGGCTACCCTGGAGAGCCATTCCAGCAGCCGCGGAAGAACGATGGCTTCGCCATAGTCCTCGACGGCAATCACGAATTCTCTGGCGGACTGCGTGAAGTTGAAGGCGTCCTCGCCGCGCAACCCGCGATCGAGGACGTCCAGCGCCTGCCGGATCGGCTTGGAGATCAATTTGGCGCGCGCCGTCGGCAACATGCCTTGTGCGTTGCGTTCGAACAGCGGGTCCTGCAGGGCTTCACGCAGTCGCGCCAAGGCGTTGCTCACGGTTGGCTGCGACAGGTGCAGCTTCCGGGCGGCTTTGGAGATGCTTCGCTCATTGAATATTGCGTCGAAGACCAGAAGCAGGTTCAAATCGAGCGATCGAAGATTCATGGGCGGGCGGTTCTTTTCAGGCGCGCAAGTCTTGGCGAATTGTCGAACGGCAGGAGCAGGGCCGAGGCACCTCCAATACCACATTGACCGGCATCGGGCTTAAGATGTGCCGCGGCCGCGTTCGAGGCGGCCGATGCGGCGACCACTGGTCCCTCCCCCGGGTCAACGGCGCCTAAGTTGAACGATATAGCATTGATACTACAATATAATTCGCGCACACCCGTTAAACGCCCGAATTTGGGGCTGTCCGTCCTGGACGTACATTCTGCTGGAGAGGACTGGTCTCAGCGTCTTTGCAAGCTGCGATGTGCCGACGGTCTTGCGGCGGCCAAGCGCGACGATCGATCCGTATTCCTTCGGCTGGAAGAACTGCCGTCGAACATTCTGACCGATCGCGCTCGCAAAAGCGGCGTTCCGCGCCGCGATCTGGCGGCCAAGTTGCTGAACATCGTTCTTCAGCAAGGCCCGACGTTTATCGACAATCTTCTTGATGACGAAGACTAAAGCGGACACCCCTCGCGACTTTCGATAGTATCTCAATGGGATACTAATTGTTGACAGACGTATCCTGTCAAGATACGTTGTCAGCATGATTAGGACCTTCAAGGGAAAATTTGCCGAGGCCATCCTTCAGGGGCGCGCTGTCCCGAAGGGGTTTCCGGCGGACGTTTTGAAGGTCGCCCGCCGCAAGCTGGTCATGGTGGATGCGGCGGCGTTTCTGGAAGCGCTGCGCTCGCCGCCGGGCAACCACTTGGAAGCCCTTCACGGCGACCTCGCGGGCAAGCACTCGATCCGCATCAATGACCAATGGCGGATCGTTTTCCGGTGGACGGATGTGGGTCCAGAAGAAGTGGAGATTACCGACTACCACTAAGCCGATTTCGGTGCCGGGAGGTCCGGTGCCAACTGCCAACCAAGGCATCGGGAGGTCCGATGCTCAGACCAAGGAGGGTCGCACATGGCAAAAAAGCTTGCGCCAGTTCACCCCGGAGAAATCCTCCGGGAAGAATTTTTGAAGCCGCTGAACCTCTCGCCCTACGCGGTCGCGGCCGCGCTGAACGTGCCGCGCACGCGCATTGAGCGTATCGCGCGCGAGGAAAAGCCGGTGACGGCCGACACCGCACTGCGGCTCGGAAAGTATTTTAAGACCGGCGCCGCGTTCTGGATGAACATTCAGGCGCGCTTCGATCTTGAGACGGCCGAAGACGCACTCGCGCCGCAGATTAAGAAGATTGCAGAATACGAAGCGGCCTGAGCGCGATGCGTACAGGAAGCGATCCGTCCGTAGCAAGCGCGACGCTACCGCGTGCCGAATGTGCTAAGGCAATTGACCGTGCTTAGGTGAACCGCGGATGAAGTTCCGGCCAATCGAAAGCCTTCCGCTGTTTTCCGATGACGCCGCGATCGGGCTGGCGCTGCTGGGGCCGGGCCGAGCGCGGGAATGGAAGTGCATCGCACAGTTATTTGAACTGCGCGGATTGCCCAAGATCGATGCGCTTAACCCCGTCGTGGCGCGACATCTGGCAGCCTGCATCCTGAAGATGGGGCAAGGCGCCGGATGGCTCGACGAGAGGGCCGACGTGATCTGTCCGCCGTTCAGCGGATACGACGCA
>CAYJPU010000033.1:0-19348 GCA_964372105.1 uncultured Undibacter sp. | reverse complement strand
CCGGCCGCACCGTGTTCGTGCTCGGCTTCGACATGAAGCCGCGGCCGCAGCCGGCAACCGCATAAAGGCTCGCGCCATCTTGCGCCAATCGGCGATGCTGCAACGACTTGCAGTGGACGCGCCACTTAATTGACGTTCGCTGCGAATTTCGTTCAGCGCGGGAATGTCAGGCTAGGAAGCGTTGCGGCGGATTTCTTGTACAGCGACACGGTTGCGGCCGCCCTCTTTGGCTGCATAGAGCGCCGTGTCCGCTGCGTTGGTCAACGCCTCGGCTGAATTGGCCATTTCCGGGAAGGCGGCAACGCCGATGCTGATGGTGATCTTGAGGTCATGGTTCTTATCGCTGGCGAACGTGGCCTGCTCGACGACTTCCCGCAGCCGTTCCGCGATTTCGCGTGCCGACTCCGCCGGATGTTCCGGAACGATGATGGCGAACTCCTCGCCGCCATAACGGCACACGCTGTTCTCGGCGCGCACGGTTGCTTTCAGTAGAACCGCAAGCTTCTGGAGGACCTGGTCGCCGATGATGTGGCCATATTTGTCGTTGACGCGCTTGAAGTGGTCGACGTCGACGATAAGGACCGACACTGAACGGCCATGGCGCCGCGCGCGTGTGATCTCACTACTCAGGATCGAATAGTACATTCGTCTGTTATAGAGACCGGTAAGCGCGTCGATGATGGCAAGCTGTTCGAGCCTTTGCTGGTTATCCTCGATGCGGCCCCCGACCCAGCCGACCAGGCGATAGAACAGAATGAAGAGCAGGATGCCGCCCGCGAGATAGGCGATGGCGCCGAGCAGAAGCGCGAGCCGGGCGGTGTTGATTTCCTGTGAGACGTCCACGAGCAGCACCGCCGTCGCCACGGCGCGGCCGCCCACGTCCTGAATGGGCACGAACAATGGCCGGTAAAAGCGGGGGTCGATCTCGATGACCGGCTCGTTGGCGGTCGTTTCCATTTCGCCGCGCATGAACCGCTCGGCGAGCTCCGGCGGGATTTGCTCCAGGGACTGGCTGCTGACGACGTAGCCAGGAAATCTGTTCCAGTCGGGCGTGCGGCCGAAGACCCGCATGCCTTCCTCCCAGCCCGCACGATCCAGCAATTCCTTTCTGATCAGCACGAAGGAATGGGCGCTGAGGGACTTGCCAATCCGTTCCACCACCTCGGGGGTTTCCATGCCCAGTTCGACATAGCCGAGCAGGCGCTGCGTGCGTTCATCGAACCAAGGCTGGACCACCCGAAGCGTAAAGGTGCCGATCGGCCCAAGCTCAACACCGGAAGCGGTCTTGCCGGTGCGCTCGGCGATCTTGGTCGTGACCCGATCGATGACGTCGCCGTAGCGTTGCGGTTCGTGAACCCGCAAGATGTTCACCCGGTCCGGACCGGTGAAATAAAGGTGCGAAATCCCGTAGGTGCGCTTCATCCTGGCGAACATGGGAGCGGCGTGTTCGAGCAGCGCCTTGCGGTCCTTGCGCTCCAAGTCTGCGCGCAGATCGTCATCGTGGCCAAGAACATCGATGACGGTCTCCAGCGCGTGGGCATGCTGGTCTATCGAGTCCTTGTAGAGATCGATGGCTGACAGCCGTAGATGGATGCCGCCGACCCCAACGCTGCGATGCGTGAAGTAATAGACGCCGACAATCGGCACGACCTCAACGATCAGAATCGCGAAGACCAGCGGCAACAGAAAATAGAGCCGGAGCCGGTTTGTCTCACGGCCCCGTCGCGGAAGGCTCTGCTCCTGAGTGTCGGGTTGGTCGTCCACGCTGCCGCTTTCTATACATCTGGCGGTGCTCAGTATGCCCGGCCGACCTTAATGATCGTTTCTGGAATGATTGTTTCCGGGTGCCGGTAATACCGTACCTTGGCGATGCGGCGACCGCATTCAATGCGTCTCCTATGCCAGAACAGCCGCCGCCATCATAACAACGCAAGCCACGAAACCGAATACCGGCACCCACAGCGGCACGCGCACGTGCGGGCCGTGGCTGACGTGCCTGCGGTGGCGCAGCCGCAACAGCGACAGATTGACCAGCGCGAACACCGCGAGCGTGGCGAGCGAGGTGCCTTCCGCCAGCCGCTCGAACGGCACCAGCAGCGCCAGCACCAGCGTCGCGCCGACGATGAGCGCGGTGGCAATGAGCGGCGTCGCGGTTTTCGGATGCACGTGGCCGGCGAGCCGCGGCAGGTCGCCCTGGCGGGCCATGCCGTAGACCACGCGCGCGGCCATTGTCATCTGCGCCAGGATGGTGTTGAGCGTCGCGACGATGGCGATGGCGCTGATGGTCGCCGGGCTGATGCCGGCGACGGCGCGGAACACCAGGCTCAACGGCGCCGGCGAAGCAGCGAGCTCGGCTGGCGGCACGGCGGCGACCGCGATGGCCGCGACCGCCAGATACAGCACCGTCGAGATCACAAGCGTCAGCACCATGGCGCGCGGGATGTCGCGATGCGGCACCTTGGCTTCCTCGACCACGTTGGCGAGATCCTCGAAGCCGATGAAGGCGAAGAACGCCAGCAGGCTGGCGTAGCCGATGCCGGACAGCACGGCGGCGTCGAACGGCGGTGGGCTCGTCAGCACGTCGAAGGCCGGCACGCCGGCATAAGAGCCGGCGACGATGATGATGATCAGGCCGCCCATTTCGATGAGCGTGAACAGGCTGGCGAGCAGCACCGATTCCAGAATGCCCCAGGCGGCGACGGCGCCGAGCGCGACCAGCACCACGGCGACGACCACGGCTTTCGGCAGATCGACGAACTCGCCGATGTAACCGGCGGCCCCTAACACGACCGTGGCGGAGGAAACGACGCCGATCACGATCGTCAGCAGGCCGGTGAGCGTCGAGGCGAAGCGCGAATGGAAGGCGGCGCGCACGTAGGCCGCTTCGCCGGCGCTGACCGGAAAGCGCGTCGACAGTTCGGCGTAGGAACCGACGGTGAGCGCCATGGCGAGGCCGGCGAGCGCGAACGACCACGGCGCGAAGCGCCCGGCGTGGCCGGCGACCGCGCCGATCAGCACATAAATGCCGGCGCCGATGGTGATGCCGACGCCGTACAGCACCAGCAGCGGCAGGCTGAGGCGGCGGCGCAAGGCGGGCGGCAGATCGAGCGGCGGGGCGGGGTCCATGAAATAAGTATACGCGATGGCTGCGTGGCTGTGTTGTGCGCGCTCAAAGGCGATACGAGGTCGGCGCTCCTGCAACCATCAGGTTCGACCCAGGTGATAGTGTAACCGTGTCGTCCGTTGCTATATCCCGGCAATGGAGCACGACCATCGCGGGCCGCACAATGACGACGAGCCACACACGCCTGCGCACGCCGCGACGGCTGGTGGCGGCACAGAGGCGCGCGCCCCTGCGGCGGCGTTCCGTGCCGGTCGCGCCTACAAGGTGCGCGGTTTAGATTGCGCAGAAGAAGTCGCGGTGCTCAAGCGGGCGGTCGGCCCCCTCGTTGGCGGCGTTGATCGGCTCGCCTTCGACGTCCTGAATGGCCGTATGACGGTCGCCGCCAACGAGCGTGAAGTCGCCGACGAGGCGATCTGCAAGGCCGTAGCCGCGACGGGAATGAGCGCCGTCGCGTGGACGCCCCACGCGAAAACAGACGACACGGACCACCACCACCGCCAACAGGTGTTGTTCACGACCGCCAGCGGCATTGCGTTGCTCGTCGGCTTCACCCTTCATATCGTGCTGGCAGGAGGCTTCGCACCCGCCTGGAGGCTCCTCGGCAGCCACGCCAGCGCATCAATGCCATGGCCCGAGATTGCCGCGTATCTTTCGGCGGCGCTCCTCGGCGCACGGTTCGTCGTGGTCAAGGCATGGTTTGCGGCGCGCAACCTGCGACCCGACATGCACCTGCTGATGACCGTCGCGGTCATTGGCGCAACGGCCATTGGCGAGTGGTTCGAGGCCGCTACCGTATCGTTTCTTTTCGCACTATCGCTGACACTGGAAAGTTGGAGCGTCGGACGGGCGCGCCGGGCGATCGCGGCACTTCTCGACCTTGCCCCGCCAACCGCCCGCGTGCTCCGGCCGAACGGGTTGGAAGAAACGGTGCCCGTGAATGAGGTCCGGCTTGGCACCCGGTTCATCGTTCCAGCAGGGGAGCGCATCCCGCTTGACGGCCGGGTCACGGAAGGCGCCAGCGCAGTCAATCAAGCCCCCATCACCGGCGAGAGCGTGCCGGTGGAAAAGCAAGCCGGTGCGGAAGTCTTTGCCGGCACCATCAACGGCGACGGCACGCTCACGATCCGGGCGACGAAGACCGTGGAGGACACCGCCCTTGCCCGCATCATCCACATGGTCGAGGAGGCGCATGCGCACCGCGCCCCGTCCGAGCAGTGGGTGGAACGCTTTGCCCGCGTCTACACGCCGGCCGTCATGGCGCTTGCGCTCCTCGTATTCCTGCTGCCACCCGTCGTCCTCGGCCAAAGGTGGGATGACTGGTTCTACCGCGCGCTCGTTTTGCTCGTGATCGCGTGCCCGTGCGCGCTCGTGATCTCAACGCCGGTTTCTATTGTCGCCTCGCTCGCCTCCGCGGCACGCGCAGGCGTGTTGGTCAAGGGCGGCAGCTTCATCGAAATGCCGGCGCGCCTCCAGGCGATCGCCATGGACAAGACGGGGACCATCACGAGCGGCGAGCCCGAGGTGGTGCAGGTCGTTCCCCTCGGCAACCACACTGAAGCCGAGCTCATATCGCGCGCGGCGGCTCTTGAGGCGCACTCCACGCACCCGCTGGCGCGTGCAATTCGCCGCTACGCCGACCGCCGGGGCTTTGCGCCGGTGCCCGCCGCGGACGTGCAAGTGCAGCGGGGCAAGGGGCTGACGGGCATCTTTGACGGCGAGCGCTTCTGGCTCGGCTCCCACCGGTATGTGGTTGAGCGCGGCCAGGACGCGCCGGAGATCGCACGGCAGGCGGAAGCTCTGGAAGCGGACGGCAAAACCGTCATCGTCATCGGAAACCTGCGACACGTTTGCGGCCTTGTCGCGGTTGCCGACACTGTTCGGCCAGGGGCACGTGAAATCGTGCGGCAACTTCATGCCTCTGGGATAGCGCACGTCGTCATGTTGACCGGTGACAACCGCACCACGGCCGAAGCCATCGCGCGCGAGGTCGGCATCGACGAGGTTCATGCCGAGTTGCTGCCCGAGAACAAAGTCGGGAAGCTGGAAGAGATCATCGCGCGCTACGGCACGGTCGCAATGGTGGGTGACGGCGTGAACGATGCGCCCGCCTTGGCGCGCGCGAATCTCGGCATTGCCATGGGCGCAATAGGTTCGGCTGCCGCAATCGAGACAGCCGACGTCGCCCTTATGACGGACGACATTGCCAAACTGCCTTGGCTTGTACGCCACTCCAAGCGGACACTCGCAATCATCCGCCAGAACATCACCTTCGCTCTCGCCATCAAGGCCGTCTTTGTCGTTCTGACCTTTGCTGGAATGGCGAGCCTGTGGGCTGCAATCGCCGCTGACACGGGGGCGTCATTGTTGGTCGTGCTGAACGCCTTGCGGTTGCTTAACGGAAGCAAGGCGGCCGCTTGAGCCGCCGTGACCTTTCGCCCGCCGTCGCCCTTCAGGCTGCGGCGGCCGCCCCGGAATGACCGGGCATGCCCTCGCGCCGGCGGCTGGTCCGGGCTATAAAGCAAATTATGCAGAAACGGCTCGCCGCCCTGGTCTGCCTCGTCCTGGTCGGGCTCGCGCTCGGCGGCTGCACCCGCTGCGGCTGGATCTGGGACGACGGCGCGCGCGCCTGCCGCGCCGACCGGGTCAACTGAGCGGGCGGTTTTCCTCGTTTTGCCAAAGCGTTGACCGGGCCCGCACCGGCCGAAGGCGCACGGCCGCCAAAACATCTGAAAAAAAGTCCTAGGACCATGTTGACAGCGTCACGCTGGTCAGGTATGTTTTCCGCATGCTCCACAACTGGGTCTTGAGCGGCGCGGCCGACAACGGCACGACGGCCGCACAGAACTGAGAAACGCGTGGCCGGGACAAGCCCAGCCGTGACGCATCGAGCCATTCACCGAGCGCCGGTTTTCATCGGCGCTTTTTTTGTGCCTGCTCTGGCCTTGGGGGGAGAGCGCCATGGTGCGCAAACAAGAACGCACGCCGCGGAAGAGTTCGCGAAAGCCGGCCAGCGACCGCGCCGCGACGCCTGTGGTCGAGCGCGAGGAAGCGCGCGCCGCGCTGGCCGCGCGCATTCAACGCATCGCCGAGCGGGAAATGGACGCCGTGGAACGCGTGCTCGACGCGCTGGGGCCGTCCGGGCAGGCGGAGGCGGACCGCTGCGCCCGCGCGCTCGCCGGCATCGCGCGCACGCTGCGCGAGATCACTGCGCTGAACCAGCCCGAAGGTGCGATGGCCGCCCATGAAGCCGACGACGACACAATTCCCGTCGATCTTGACGAACTGCGCTGCGCACTGGCGCGCGAGCTTGATGCGCTCATCGAAGCTCGCGTCGGAACAGAGAATAGCGGTTCTGTCGGAACTGATACGCAGCAAGAGCCACGGAACACTTGAAGGCATCCGGTCGGACTTCACGACCTTCGCCCACGACCACCAGCTGCCGCCGGCGCGCGCCAACAGCGGCGAGGACTGGACCACCTGGCTGATCCTCGGCGGCCGCGGCGCCGGCAAGACGCGCGCCGGCGCCGAATGGGTGCGCGCCGTCGCGCAGGCCGATCCGAAGGCGCGCATCGCGCTGATCGGCGAGACCGAGCGCGAGGCGCGCGAGGTGATGGTCGAGGGCGTGTCTGGCCTGCTGGCGGTGCATCCGTGGCCGGAGCGGCCGGAATGGATTTCGTCGCGGCGGCGGCTGCAATGGCCGAACGGCGCGGTGGCGCAATTGTTCACGGCGGAGGACCCCGACAGCCTGCGCGGGCCGCAATTCTCCGCCGCCTGGTGCGATGAGCTGGCCAAGTGGCGTCACGGCCTGCATACTTGCCCGCAACAGTCCTGGGTGTCGTGGCACCGGACGATGCGCACCTTCCTGGATCTGCCCGACAACCTCATGATCTATTCCGGCATGTCGCTCGGCTATGCCGACGAGAGCGCTGCCATCAATTCCTGGCGCTCCCCGCGCGACCCGCTCGACGCCTTCGCGTCGTTTTCGGGGTTTGAAAGCGAGGGGACAGGAGCTTGAGGCTGCGGCGTTCAGGCTGCGTTCACCGGCGGCGCGTATAGCTCCCACCATGCCGGTCTCCCGATTGTTCCTCATTACCGTCCTGCTTGGCGCTCTGGCGGCCCCCGCCTGGGCCGCCGACGCCACGCCGCACCGTGGCACCTGCCTCAGCAAATCCGAGCAGCGCGCGGCGGTCGCGGCGCAGCGGGCGGTGCCTTTGGCGCGGGCCATCAAGACCCTGCGGGCGCGCGGACAGCGGGCCGAAGTCGTCCGGGCGCGGCTCTGCCGCCGGGGCGACGGGCTGGTCTACGTGCTGACTCTGCTGGCGCCCAGTGGCAAAGTGGTCCGGTCTACCGTTGACGCCGCCACCGGCGAGCCTATCAACGGTCGTTGACCGGAGAAGAACGCCTTGCGCCTCCTCGTTGTCGAGGACGATCCCGACCTCAATCGCCAGCTCACGGCCGCGCTCACCGAAGCCGGCTACGTGGTCGACCGCGCCTATGACGGCGAGGAAGGGCATTATCTCGGCGAATCCGAGCCCTACGACGCGGTGATCCTGGACATCGGCCTGCCCAAGATGGACGGCATTTCGGTGCTGGAATCCTGGCGGCGCGCCGGCCGTGCCATGCCCGTGCTGATGCTGACCGCCCGCGACCGCTGGAGCGACAAGGTGCAGGGCTTCGATGCCGGCGCCGACGACTACGTCGCCAAGCCCTTCCACCTCGAGGAGGTGCTCGCCCGCCTGCGCGCGCTGCTGCGCCGCTCGGCCGGGCACGCCAAGAGCGAATTCAACTGCGGCCCGGTGCGGCTCGACACGCGGACCGGCCGCGTCGCGGTCGACGGCAATCCGGTCAAGCTGACCAGCCACGAATACCGGCTGCTCGCGTACCTGATGCATCACGCCGGGCGGGTGGTGTCGCGCACCGAACTGGTCGAGCACCTGTACGACCAAGACTTCGACCGCGATTCGAACACCATCGAAGTGTTCGTCGGCCGCATCCGCAAGAAGCTCGGCGTCGACATCATCCAGACCGTGCGCGGCCTCGGCTACATGCTGACGCCGCCCGGCGGATAATGGCGGCGTGACCCGAATGCGCGCCAACTCCCTCGCGCTGCGGCTGTTCCTCTCGGCCACCGCCTGGGCCGTCGTCATTCTCGTCATCACCGGCTTCGTGCTGTCCTCGCTCTATCGGCAGGGCGTGGAGCGCGCCTTCGACCGCCGGCTCGGCGTCTATCTGCGCACGCTGGTGGCCGACGTCGCCTCGCCGGACGAGGCAAACGGCAAGTTTCCGCAGTCGCTCGGCGAGCCGCTGTTCGAGCTGCCGCTGTCCGGCTGGTACTGGCAGGTGACGCGGCTCGATCCCGGCAAGAGCGAGCTGCGCGCGTCGCGCTCGCTGTGGGACGGCGGGCTGCCGCATCTGCAGGACGCCGGTATTGCCGCCGGACCCGACGGCTCGCGCCAGGGATATGTGTCGGGTCCCGAGGATCAGCGGCTGCGGCTGGTGGAGCGCAACATCGATCTCGGCGACGAGGGCCATTATCTCGTCGCGGTCGCGGGCGACGCCGCCGAGATCGCCGGCGAGGTACGTTCGTTCGATCAGGCGCTGATCGTCACGTTCTCGTTGCTCGCGGCGGTGTTGCTGCTGACGACGATGTTCCAGGTGCGCTTCGGCCTGGCGCCGCTCAAGCGCATCACCGGCAGCCTCGCCGCCATCCGCGCCGGCACCGCCGAGCGCCTGGCCGGCAAATTCCCCGAGGAGATCGCGCCGCTGGCGCGCGAAACCAACGCGCTGATCGACGCCAACCGAGAAATCGTCGAGCGCGCGCGCACCCATGTCGGCAATCTCGCGCATGCGCTCAAGACGCCGCTGTCGGTGATGGTCAACGAGGCGACCGCGCGCGGCAGCGATCCGTTCGCCGAGAAGGTGCTGGAGCAGGCCGAGATCATGCGCGACCAGGTCGCGCGCCATCTCGAACGGGCGCGGCTGGCCGCGCGCCTGACGGTGGTCGGCTCGGTCACCGAAGTCGCGCCGGTGGTGACCGCGCTGGCGCGCACCATGGAGAAGATCCACCACGACAAGACCGTCGCCATCGAGGTGCGCGCCGACGACCAGGCGCGCTTCCGCGGCGAGCGCGCCGACCTCGAGGAGATGATCGGCAACCTGGTCGACAACGCCTGCAAATGGGCGGCGTCGCGGGTGTCGATCGAGGTCGTGCGCGACCAGCCCGACCCGGCAAACGAAACGCGGCTGGTGCGCATCGTCGTCGACGACGACGGCCGCGGCCTGTCGCCGTCCGAGCGCGGGCAGGTTGCCAAGCGCGGCCGCAGGCTGGACGAGACCAAGCCGGGCTCGGGGCTGGGGCTGTCGATCGTCGTCGAACTCGCCGGCCTGTACGGCGGCGGCCTGACGCTCGGCACCGCGCCGCTCGGCGGCCTGCGCGCCGAGCTGGTGCTGCCGGGGGGGTAGCGACGCGGGCCGGTCGGTACCGCCGAAGTAGGGTCACTCGCATCTGCGAAGTAGGCAGTTACGGCTTTTCGCGAACA
Organism: uncultured Undibacter sp.; assembly: GCA_964372105.1. Taxonomy (GTDB): domain Bacteria; phylum Pseudomonadota; class Alphaproteobacteria; order Rhizobiales; family Xanthobacteraceae; genus Pseudolabrys. Next base: position 9,685 of record CAYJPU010000033.1, on the reverse strand, counting down.
AGCGCCGGCACTTCGCAGTGCGGACGAATCCACGTTTCGGTTGGGGGACAAATCCAGGCAAGCAACTTCATGAGCTCGCTAAAATCGAGCAGCAAATCTCTTTTGAAGATCGGTTCGTGATGCGAAATCCGGTTTCGAAGCGTTGCCACGTCGCCGGCGTACTTGAATAACGTTCCGCGTGTTTCCCCGGCGGGTAGGTTGGGGAAAGCAGTTCTGAGTTCCGAACTCCAAAGGGCTGGATTAAAGCTAGGGCTTAGCAAGCCTACCCAAAAGCCAAACGATAGGCCCGCGACGATTTGGGCGGTCACAACAGGAAGCCGCTTGCTTCGAATGCGGCGCTTCACCATATCCAAATCTGCGAGGCGTTCCGCGCCTAATAGGCCTGTAAAGGTCTGATTTTGCCACCAATTTGCACCAAATTTGGCCACCAAAGCCCGATTAATACTATTCCGCAGAGCCACTTCTACGGCTTGGATGGGTGTGTGGAACGCTGCTCCGACTTTCGCGTTCCAAATGTATAGACGCAACGCCCGATCCGCATCATGGCCGGCAGCCTTGAGATAGGTATCAAACCGGTCTGCTGAGAGTGTCTGAATTACAACAGTGATCATAATCCTATTAACCGGCTATTGAACTTTTACGCGTAAAGGCGTTACAGAAGAATGGTGAGCCGAAACTCGTCACTGCTTGCATACGGTTTCGGACAGATAGAGCCCCCGGACAGCCCCTAAAAAGGCCCTCCGGGGGTTTCGCTTTTTACCATAAGTTGTGCCGAAGCTCCCTTCAATCGCTCAAAGCCGATCACGGCAAATCGGAGCAGTTGATACAGGGCATGATCGGCTGACTGGCCCAAGCGGAATCGAGCAATTAGGCAATCGTCCAAACTCGATCTCCGTCATTCCCATCCCGAACGGGAGACGGCGAAAACGCCCCACCGTCGCTTAGAACGTAACGCCAGCGCCCGCCCCCCAGCCGCCGTTTTGCCCAAATCGTCCGATCAAGCTAGGCTTCAAGAAAATTGGGAAAAGCATCCTCCAAGGGGGCCTTCATGCCGGTTCGTCTGTCTGCTGCGCGGGTTTTTGCTGTGCTGGGTCTGGCGGCGTCGCTTGCCGCCTGTGCCGGCAACCCGGAAACCGGGACCGGGCCGAAGGAGAACACCGGCACGCTGGTCGGGGCGCTGGGCGGCGCCGCCATCGGCTCGCAGTTCGGCGGCGGCACCAGCGGCCATATCGCGGGCGCCCTGATCGGCGCCGGCGTCGGCGCGCTCATCGGCAACCGCATCGGCGCAGCGCTCGACGACGAGGACAAGAAGCGGGCCTACGCGGCCGAGATGGAAGCGCTCGAGCGCGGCCAGTCGGGCGCCCCGGTGGCCTGGCGCAACCCCGACAGCGGCCGCTACGGCTCGGTCGTGCCGGGCCCGGCCTACATGAACAACGGCCGCAACTGCCGCGCCTATACCGAGACCATCTACATCGACGGCCGGCCGCAGACCGCCCGCGGCACCGCCTGCCGCAACCCCGACGGCTCCTGGACCCCGATCGGCTAAATCCCGCCGAACATGCTTAACGGGTCCTTAAACCCCTCCGCGGTATCAAACTAACTGGTTTGATGACTGAGCGGTGGGTTATGGCGGGCGCTGAGACGACCGTCGAGCGGCTGCGGCGTTTCTTGCGTGAACTCACGCCACAAGCGCGCGCGCTGCTGATCGGCGAACTCGAACGCAGTGTGCTGCGCGGCGACGATGTCGCCGGCGCTGATCTTGTCCTGCAAGAGCTGCGGGCGATCGTGCGCGAGCAGCGCGAGGGCGCGCCCCGCATCAGCAACGCCGCGCGGCTGTTCTTCAAGCCGTTGGAACCCTTCCTCGTCGACGATCGTCCCGACCACCGCCATCCCGGGCGTCTGGCGCGCACCTCGCTCGATCTGCTGTGGAACTGGATCGCGCGCGACCTCTTGCCGGACGAAGCCAAGACCTTCGTCGAGGCGGTCAACACTGCGCTTGCCGCCGGCGACGAGCAGGCCGCCGCAAACCTGGCCCGCGCCTTTCAGGACCGCGCCGCGTCCGCGATCGACTTCGCCTTCGGCGCCGCCGACGACGAGAAGCTGCGCCGCCGGTTACGGGCGCAGATTGGATCAGCGCGGCCGGAGGACGACGCGGCCACGCTGAAATGCGTGCTGAAAGGCCGCGACGTCCTGGAGACGCTGGCCGCCAATCTGCCGCTGCGCATCACCAATCTGACCGGCGAGCAACTCAACGACTGCAAGGCCTGGATCGACAGCGCCGCCACGCGCCGCGACGAGCTGTTCCTCTATGCGCTGCTGATGGTGATGACCCGGTTGACGGCGCCCTGGCACGTCGTCCGGTTCGGCATCAAAGCGGCCGGCAGCGACACCGCCGCGCGCGTCGCCGAAACCCCATATGGCGTGAGCGTCAACATCATATTGGCTGAGCTGGAGCGGCTGGTCGGCGAATTGCGCACCGACTTGCACAGCGGGCAGGGGGTTGCGGTCGGCGCGCTGCTCAAGACCATCCACGATGGCGCGCGCGGACTGCGCACCGAGCTCGATCTGCCGGTCGACAGCACCTGGGGCCGCGCGCTCGCCGGCCTGCGGGCGCAGATCTCCGATCTGCTACGCTCCGAGATCGACTCCATGCCGGGCCGCGTCCGGCGCCTGCTGCGCCCACGTCCTGCCGCCGAAATCCCCGCACACTCCGTGATCGACGCCGACGACATGGCCGAGACCGAAGCGCTCGTCGATTTCGTCGGTTCCTGCCGCTATTTCGCGCGCGAGCTCGCCATCAACGAAATGACGCAGCGCGCCTTCTCCGAGTTGCAGCATTTCCTCGATACCAACACGCGCACGCTGCTCGACGGCTTGCGCCATGCCGGGGACGCCGACCGCGCCTTCCGCCAGTCGCAGGTCGATGCCGCCGTGCGCCTGTGCGCCAAGGTGTTCGGCAAGGAATACGCCGCGCTGCTCGGCAAGGCCGCCGAAGTGGCGGCGACCGCCGAGCGCAAGGCCACGCGCGCCTGACCCCCCGGAAACCGCCGCCACCAGCGGCATTTGATCTTGCTCATTGCCGCCATGATTGCGCGTGATGTATGCCCCTGTAGCCCGTGTTCCCGGTGGTCCAGGCTGATCGAAAGGCTCCATGACCCTCTGGCTGGTTTTCGCGCTGATGACGGCGGCGGCGGTACTTGCCGTCCTGTGGCCGCTGTCCCGCCGTGGGGAAACGCGCGGCGGCAGCGACATTGCCGTCTATAAGGACCAGCTCGACGAGGTCGCGCGCGACCGCGCCGCCGGCCTGATCGGCGAAGCCGAGGCCGAGGCCGCCCGGGTCGAAGTGTCGCGGCGGCTGATCGCGGCGGCGGATGCGGCCGAGCGGGAACAGCAGCCGGGCGGCGGCAGTTCGCTGTGGCGCCGGCGCGCCGCGGCTTTGGCCGCTCTCGTGCTGCTGCCGATCGGCGCGGCGGCGTTTTATCTCTTTCTTGGCTCGCCGCAGATGCCGGGCGAGCCCTTGGCGCAGCGGCTGCAGGCGGCGCCGGCGAACCGCTCGATCACCAGCATGGTGTCGCAGGTCGAGGCCCATCTCGAACGCAATCCCGGCGACGCGCGCGGTTACGAAGTGCTGGCGCCGGTCTATCTGCGGCTCGGCCGCTTCGCCGACGCCGTGAACGCGCGCCGCAAGATCTTGGCGCTCGCCGGCGAGACCGCCGAGCGGCAATCCGACCTGGGCGAAGCTTTGGCCGCGGCCGCCAACGGCATCGTCACCGAGGAAGCCAAGGCCGCGTTCGAGCGCGCGGTTAAGCTCGACGCCAACGAACTCAAGGCCCGGTTCTTCCTCGGTCTCGCGTCCGAACAGGACGGCGACCGCGCCAAGGCGGCGTCGATCTGGCGCGGCATGCTGGAAGGCGTGCCGGCGGACGCGCCGTGGGCGCCGATGGTCAAGGAAGCGCTGGCGCGCGTCGGCGGCACGCCGCCTGCCGCAGCGGCAACAACGCCTTCGCCGGGACCGAGCGCGGCCGACGTCGACGCCGCCGCCGGCATGAGCGAGAAAGACCGCAACGAGATGGTCCGCGGCATGGTCGCGCGCCTGGCCGAGCGCTTGAAGCAGAACGGCGACGACATCGAGGGATGGCAGCGGCTGGTGCGCGCTTATATGGTGCTCGGCGAGCGCGACAAGGCGCGGGCCGCGGCGCTCGACGCCAAGCGCGCCTTCGCCAGCGATCCCGACAAGCTGCGGCGCATCGACGACATGATCAAGGAAGTGGGACTTCAAGGATGACCCGCAAGCAGCGACGGTTGATCCTGATCGGCGCCGGCGGCGGCGTGCTGGCGATCGCGGTCGCGCTCGTGCTCAACGCCATGAGCGGCTCGATCGTGTTTTTCAATTCGCCGACCGACGTCGTCGAAAAGAAACTGGCGGCCGGCACCCGCATGCGCGTCGGCGGGCTGGTGAAGCCCGGCAGCCTGGAGCGCTCGGACAACCTGCGCATCCGCTTCACGGTGACCGACGGCAATCACGATGTGACGGTGCGCTACCAGGGCATCGTGCCGGACCTGTTCCGCGAGGGGCAGGGCGTCGTCACCGAAGGCCGGCTCGAGCCGGACGGCACGCTGGCCGCCGACACCGTGCTGGCCAAGCATGACGAGCGCTACATGCCGCGCGAGGTGGTCGACGCCTTGAAGAAGAGCGGCCACTGGCAGGAAGGCGAGGCGAAATGACTATTCTTGTCATTCCGGGGCGGCCCCGTCAGCGCGTTTACGCGCGTCTTCGACGCGCTATGGGGCCGAACCCGGAATCCAGAAACGAGCGCTGTGCTTGCCTCTGGATTCCGGGTTCGCGTGCTTCGCACGCGCCCCGGAAAGACAGTAAGGCGAGGGCGCAGCCATGATCCCGGAGCTCGGCCATTACGCGCTGGTGCTGGCGCTCGCGCTGGCGCTGGTCCAGTCGATTGCGCCCATGATCGGCGCGCTCACCCGCGACGAGGCGCTGATGCGGCTCGCCAAGTCGACCGCGCTGATGCAGTTCGTGTTCGTCGCGCTGTCGTTCGGCGCGCTGACGGTGTGCTACGTGACGTCCGACTTCTCGGTCGCGAACGTCTACGAGAATTCGCATTCGATGATGCCGCTGGTCTACAAGATCACCAGCACCTGGGGGAACCACGAAGGCTCGATGCTGCTGTGGGTGCTGATCCTCGCGCTGTTCGGCGCGGCGGTGGCGGCCTTCGGCGGCAACCTGCCGGCGACCTTGAAGGCGCACGTGCTGGCGGTGCAGTCCTGGATCGCGACCTCGTTCTATCTCTTCGTCCTGCTGACCTCGAACCCGTTCGTGCGCCTGCCGCAGGCGCCGTTCGAGGGCCGTGACCTCAACCCGATTTTGCAGGACTTCGGGCTCGCGATCCATCCGCCGCTTCTGTATCTCGGCTATGTCGGCTTCTCGATCGCGTTTTCGTTCGCCATCGCCGCGCTGATCGAAGGCCGCATCGACGCCGCCTGGGCGCGCTGGGTGCGGCCGTGGACGCTGGCCGCCTGGATGGCGCTCACGGTCGGCATCGCGATGGGCTCGTACTGGGCCTACTACGAGCTCGGCTGGGGCGGCTACTGGTTCTGGGACCCGGTCGAGAACGCCTCGCTGATGCCGTGGCTGGCCGGCACCGCGTTGTTGCATTCCGCGGTGGTGATGGAAAAGCGCAACGCGCTCAAGATCTGGACGGTGCTGCTGGCGATCCTGGCGTTCTCGCTGTCGCTGATCGGCACCTTCCTGGTGCGCTCCGGCGTGCTGACGTCGGTCCACACGTTCGCCAGCGATCCGTCGCGCGGCGTGTTCATCCTCGCCATCCTGGTGCTGTTCATCGGCGGCGGCTTGACGCTGTTTGCCTGGCGCGCGCCGATGCTGAAGCAGGGCGGGCTGTTCGCGCCGATCTCGCGCGAAGGCGCGCTGGTGTTCAACAACCTGTTCCTCACCACCGCCTGCCTGACGGTGTTCGTCGGCACGCTCTATCCGTTGGCGCTCGAAGCGCTGACCGGCGACAAGATCTCGGTCGGCGCGCCGTTCTTCAATCTCACTTTCGGGCCGCTGTTCATCCCGCTGCTGGTCGCGATGCCGTTCGGGCCGCTGCTGGCGTGGAAGCGCGGCGATCTGCTGGGCGCGGCGCAGCGGCTGATGGCGGCTTTCGCCGTCGGCATCGTCGCCGTCGCGGCGACCTTCGTGGCCGCCGGTGTGCAGTCCGTGGTGGCGCCGTTTGCGATCGGCCTGGCGTTCTTCGTGATGACCGGCGCGCTGGTCGATCTCACTGAGCGCACCGGTCTGTTCCGCATGCCGTTCAAGACCGTGCGGCAGCGCGCCGGCGGCCTGCCGCGCTCGGCCTGGGGCACGGCGGTGGCGCATTTCGGCATGGGCGTGACGCTGCTTGGCATCGTCTGCGTCACCACCTGGGCGAGCGAGCGCATCGTCGCGCTTAAAACCTCGCAGACCGTGGCGCTCGCGGGCTATGATTTGACCTTCGACGGGCTGGTCCAGCGCAGCGGGCCGAACTTCCGCGAGCTGGTCGCGAAGTTCACCGTGCGTGAAGGCGGCGTGGTCATCGGCGTGATGGAGCCGGCCAAGCGCACCTTCTCGACCCGCAGCATGAGCACCACCGAGGCGGCGTTGCTGACGCGCGGCGTGAGCCAGCTCTATCTGTCGCTCGGCGACGCCAATGACGACGGCTCGATCGCGGTCCGGCTCTACCACAAGCCGCTGGTGCTGCTGATCTGGTTAGGTTCGGTGGTGATGATGTTAGGCGGCGCGCTGTCGCTGTCGGACCGCCGCTTGCGCGTCGGCGCGCCCAAACCGGCCGCGAAATCCGCCGCGCTGCAGCCGGCGGAGTAGGGCCCTCATGCGCCGCGTCGCCGTCATCGCTCTGCTGGTCGCGCTGCTGGCGCCGGGCGTGTCGCTGGCCGTGCAGCCCGACGAAATCCTCAAGGACCCGGCGCTCGAAGCGCGCGCGCGTCTCTTGTCGCGCGAACTGCGCTGCATGGTGTGCCAGAACCAGTCGATCGACGACTCGGACGCGCCGCTCGCGCGCGACCTGCGGCTCTTGGTGCGCCAGCGCCTCGTCTCCGGCGACAGCGACCGGCAGGTGGTCGATTTCCTGGTCGCGCGTTACGGCGAGTTCGTGCTGCTCAAACCGCGCTTCGAGTGGCACACGCTGCTGCTGTGGGGCGTGGCGCCGGCGGTGCTGCTCGTGGGCATCGGCGGCCTCGTGCTGATGGCGCGCCGGCGCCGGACCGTGACGCTCCAGGCCGCCGGCCTGACGCCGGACGAGCAGAAGCGGCTTGCGACGTTGGTCGATCAGGGCGCGCGGGAACCTTGATCGCCTTTGATATTTCGCGGTTTTCTGGTTTTCCCCACCTTACCGAAGTTTAATCCGCCCGACAGGACGCTGTAAGGCGGCCGCCTCCATCTTCACGGTCGAGCAGAGCGCATTCGCGCTCGCACCGAATCGAGATGGAGTTTCACCGATGAACGCCAGCGGCCCTTCCGCCCCCCTGAAGCGGCGCCTGCTTTCCGCCCGCCGCGCTATTCTGCTCGGCACCACCATCGCCGGCTTGGGCGCCGCAGCCCTCGTGGTTGCGCCCAACCTCAATCTCTCCAGCGGCTATCCCACTGCGATCGCGCAGAACCTCACCGAGCAGGCGCGCAAGATGCAGGCGCCGGTCGGTTTCGCCGACATCGTCGAGAAGGTGAAGCCGGCGGTGTTCGCCGTCCGCGTCAAGGTCGACGGCGGCCCGCAGACCACCGGCATGGCCAATGAAGACGTGCCCCCCGGCCTGCGCGAGTTCTTCCGCCGCTTCGGCATGCCGAACGGCGAAGGCATGCCCGGTGAAGGCATGCCGCGCGGCGGCGGCCGCCGCGGTGGCCACAACACCTTCACCGGTCAAGGCTCGGGCTTCTTCATTTCGGCTGACGGCTATGCCGTGACCAACAACCACGTCGTCGAGAAGGCCGAGACCGTTCAGGTCACGACCGACGACGGCAAGACCCACAACGCCAAGGTCATCGGCACCGATCCGCGCACCGACCTGGCGCTGATCAAGGTCGAGGGCGGCTCGTTCCCCTACGTCAAGCTGTCGGACGGCACGCCGCGCATCGGCGACTGGGTGCTGGCGGTCGGCAATCCGTTCGGCCTCGGCGGCACCGTCACCGCCGGCATCGTCTCGGCCCGCGGCCGCGACATCGGCGCCGGCGCCTATGACGACTTCATCCAGATCGACGCGCCGGTGAACAAAGGCAACTCCGGCGGCCCGACCTTCGACACCGAGGGCAACGTGATCGGCGTCAACACGGCGATCTACTCGCCGTCGGGCGGCTCGGTCGGCATCGCCTTCGCGATCCCCTCCGACACCGTCAAGTCCGTGATCGCGCAGCTCAAGGACCACGGTGCGGTCACGCGCGGCTGGATCGGCGTGCAGATCCAACCGGTGACGCAGGACATCGCCGACAGCCTCGGCCTCAAGAAGGCGGAAGGCGCGCTGGTCGCCGAACCGCAGAAGGACGGTCCGGCGGCGAAAGCCGGCGTCGTGGCCGGAGACGTCATCACCGCCGTCAACGGCAAGCCGGTGAAGGACGCGCGCGACCTCGCCAAGAAGATCGGCGCGCTGGCGCCGAAGGCGAGCGTCACTCTCACGGTTCTGCACAAGGGCGCCGAAAAGTCGGTCAGCCTGACGCTCGGCGAATTGCCGAACGCGCAGGAGGCGAAGAACACCAAGTCTGACGACAGCGACAACGGCTCAGCCGACATGGGCAAGCTCGGCTTGACGCTTGCTCCGGCGGCCCGTGTCGCCGGCGCCGGCGGCCAGGGTGTCGTGGTCACCGGTGTCGACCGCTCCGGCGTCGCCGCCGACCACGGCTTCTCGACCGGCGATGTGATCCTCGAAGTCGCCGGCAAGGCGGTCGCCTCGCCCGGCGACGTCCGCAAGGTGATCGCCAGCGCCCGCACCGAAGGCAAGCGCAGCGTTCTGATGCGCATCAAGTCGGGCAGCAACACGCGCTTCGTGGCCCTGCCGGTCGGCCAAGGCTGACGGGAGGCTGAAACGAGATTGGGGACGTCCCGCCGGTATCCGTCGCCCCCACTGGCGGCCGACCTCAACGGGACGGGCTTCGGCCCGTCCCAGCTCTCTCACGGAAAGCGCGCGGTCCCGGTGACCGGGCGCTTTCCACCGAACTCCAACCCCGGCATTCGTCGCCCCCGCTGGGGTGGGGGTCGTTGAGGGGGTGGCGGGCCTAATCCGCCACCCCCTCGCGTACGACAGGGCAACGCAAATCGTGAAAGTCCGGCGTCCGGCCGGCGGAAAACTGGGGGCGGAGCAGGCGGTCGGTTTGACGCGCCTGCGCATGAGCTAGAATTGGTGTAACCCATGCCCAGCCGTCTCGAACTTCAAGGGCAGCGCGCCGTCGGCCGGGCGGCCGACGCGCAACCGGACCGGGTCACCATGCGCCTGCTGATCATCGAAGACGATCGCGACGCCGCCGACTATCTCGTCAAGGCCTTCCGCGAGGTCGGCCATGTCGCCGATGCCGCGCATGACGGCGACGACGGTCTGGCGATGGCGCTCGACGGCCAGTACGACGTGCTCATCGTCGACCGCATGCTGCCCAAGCGCGACGGGCTTTCCGTCATCGGCACGCTGCGGGCTAAGA
>CAYJPU010000032.1:16220-20138 GCA_964372105.1 uncultured Undibacter sp. | reverse complement strand
GAGGTTTGCATGTCCTGGTCATTGAATATCGGCTCTGTGGCCGGCACCGTCATCCGCATCCACCTCACGTTCCTGCTGTTTCTGCTGTGGATCTTCGTCGGCACCTACGCCTCGGGCGGGGCCGCGACGGCGTGGGACAGCCTCGCCTTCATGGTGCTGCTGTTCCTGTGCGTGCTGCTGCACGAGTTCGGCCACATCTTCACCGCCAAGGCCTTCGGCGTGGCGACGCCTTACGTGACGCTGCTGCCGATCGGCGGCGTGGCGCAGCTCGACCGCATTCCGGAAGAGCCGAGGCAGGAATTCCTCATCGCCATCGCCGGACCGCTGGTGAACGTCGCCATCGCCATCGTCCTCGTGCTGGCGTTCGGCGCGGAACTGCAGGCGAGCGCGGCCACCTCGGTCGACAATTCGGCGATCCCGATGGTCAACCGGCTGGCGGCGGTGAACCTGTTCCTCGCGCTGTTCAACATGATCCCGGCGTTCCCGATGGACGGCGGCCGTGTGCTGCGCGCGCTGCTGGCCAGCCGCTTCGGCTATGTGCGCGCCACCGGCATCGCCGCCTGGATCGGCCAGCTCGTCGCCTTCGCCTTGGGCTTCATCGGCCTGATGGCGAACCCGATCCTGATCTTCATCGCCATCTTCGTCTATCTCGCGGCCTCGTCGGAGGCGCACATGGTGGCGCTGCGCGCGGTGTCGCGCGGCGTGCCGGTGAGCCACGCGATGATGACGCAGTTCGCCACGCTGTCGCCGGAGGCGCATGTCGACGAAGCCGTGCAGACTTTGCTGCAGACCAGCCAGGGCGAATTCCCGGTGGTCGACGGCGCCGGCAAGCCGATCGGCATCCTCGACCGCGGCGCGCTGATCGTCGCGCTCAAGACGCTCGGGCCGGACGCGCGGGTGGCCGAGGCCATGACCGCCAACTTGCCGGTGATCGGCCATCGCGACACGCTGGAACAGGCGTTCAAGCTGCTGCAAGAGAAGCAGGCCCCGGCCGTGGCGGTCACCGACGCCAGCGGCAAGCTCACCGGCCTCGTCACCAGTGAAACCATCGCCGAGATGATGATGTTGCAGGAGGCGCTGCCGAGCGGCGCCCGCCTCAGCTTCGGCGGCCGGCCGCAGGGAGCGTGACCGGCCGGAAAAAGCCCCTTGCCATCGGCTTAACCGCATTCCATTGAGAGGCCACGCGGTGGTTGCTTCCAGCCGCCTCGTGACTATATTGCGCCGCAACAGTGCCGCGGGCCCCCGCAGGATTGCCACCCCGGCAATCCTGTCGTGTTTTTAGGACGGTTTTCCTTAAGGAAAATCCTTGTCGGGCGCGCGCTTAAAGTTTCAGGACCCGTCCAATGGATCTTCGTAACGTCGCCATCATCGCGCACGTCGACCACGGCAAGACGACGCTGGTCGACCGGCTGCTGCAGCAGTCCGGCGTCTACCGCGCCAACGAGCGCCAGGTCGAGCGCGCCATGGATTCCAACGACCTGGAGCGCGAGCGCGGCATCACCATTCTCGCCAAGGCCGCCTCGGTCGAATGGCAGGGCACCCGCATCAACATCGTCGACACGCCGGGCCACGCCGACTTCGGCGGCGAGGTCGAGCGCATCCTCAACATGGTGGACGGCGCGCTGGTGCTGGTCGACGCCGCCGAAGGCCCGCTGCCGCAGACCAAGTTCGTGGTGTCGAAGGCGCTCAAGATGGGCCTCAAGCCCATCGTCGTGATCAACAAGGTCGACCGCCCCGACGCGCGGGCGACCGAAGTCATCAACGAGGTGTTCGACCTGTTCGCGGCGCTCGACGCCACCGACGAGCAGCTCGACTTCCCCATTCTGTACGGCTCGGCCAAGCAAGGCTGGATGGCGACGAGCCTCGACGGTCCGCAGGACCAGGGCATGAAGCCGCTGTTCGACCTCGTGCTCAAGCACGTCCGCCCGCCGGTGGTCGAACAAGGCCCGTTCCGCCTGCTCGGCACCATCATCGAAGCCAACAACTTCCTCGGCCGCATCATTACCGGCCGCATCACCTCCGGCTCGGTGAAGCCGAACCAGACGGTCAAGGTGCTCGACCGCGACGGCAAGCTGGTCGAGAGCGGCCGCATCACCAAGGTGCTGGCGTTCCGCGGCCTCGAGCGCGTGCCGCTGGACGAGGCGGAAGCCGGCGACATCGTCGCGCTCGCCGGCCTGCCGAACGCCACCGTGGCGATGACGATCTGCGATCTTTCGGTTGAGACCCCGATCCCGGCGCAGCCGATCGATCCGCCGACGCTGGCCATGACGTTCCGCGTCAACGACTCGCCGCTCGCCGGTACCGAAGGCTCCAAGGTCACCGGCCGCATGATCCGCGACCGCCTGCTGCGCGAAGCGGAAGGCAACGTGGCGCTGCGCGTGCGCGAGTCCGACGACAAGGACGCCATGGAAGTGGCCGGCCGCGGCGAACTGCAGCTCGGCATCCTGATCGAGACCATGCGCCGTGAAGGCTTCGAACTGTCGGTGTCGCGGCCCAAGGTGCTGCTGCGCAAGAACGACGCGGGCGAGGTGGAAGAGCCGATCGAAGAGGTCGTGATCGACGTCGACGAGGAGCACTCCGGCGTCGTCGTGCAGAAGATGTCCGAGCGCAAAGCCGAGATGACCGAGCTGCGGCCGTCCGGCGGCGGGCGCGTGCGTCTGGTGTTCCACGCGCCGACGCGCGGCCTGATCGGCTACCAGGGCGAACTGCTGACCGACACGCGCGGCACCGCCATCATGAACCGGCTGTTCCACGGCTACGCGCCCTACAAGGGCGCGATCCAGGGCCGCCGCAACGGCGTGCTGATCTCGAACGACAAGGGCGAGGCGGTCGCCTACGCGCTGTGGAACCTGGAAGACCGCGGCCCGATGATGATCGAGCCGGGCTGGAAGGTGTACGGCGGTATGATCGTCGGCGAGCACACGCGCGACAACGACCTGATCGTCAACGTGCTCAAGGGCAAGCAGCTCACCAACATCCGCACCACGTCGAAGGACGAAGCGGTGCGCCTGACGCCGCCGATCCGCATGACGCTGGAAAAGGCGCTCGCCTACATCCAGGACGACGAGCTGGTCGAAGTGACGCCGTCCTCGATCCGCTTGCGCAAGAAGCTGTTGGACGAGAACGACCGCAAGAAGGCGGACCGCTCCAAGGAAGCCGACGCGGCGTAACGGCGCCGTATCAACCCGAGTCAAAAAATCCGAATCAGCGCGCCGGGGCGCCGTGATGTGCCAGACATCAACGGCGCTCGAAACGCCCAAGTTATCAAGGCGTCCTATTTTGGTACGGCCCGCTTTGTTGAGCAGTACCAATGACTCAGACGGTGCTGTGACCACTAATCCACACTATTAACCCATCATTAACGATAGGGCTTGAAGGGGGCAGGGTTCGTTGCTTCTATTCGCGCATGAGCACGACCCTGATAGAGATTCGCCGCGCCAAGACTTCGGACGCGGCCGACGTCGCCGAGACGCACGACGAGGCTTGGCGCACGGCCTACCAGGGCATCATCCCGGGCAACGAGCTCGACAAGCTGATCAACCGCCGCGGACCGGAATGGTGGGACTCGGCGATCCGCAAAGGCAGCCGCATCACGCTTCTGCAGTTCGGCGACCGCATCGCCGGCTACGCCAATTACGGCCGCAACCGCGCGCGCAGCCTGTTCTACGACGGCGAGATCTACGAGCTGTATCTGCGGCCCGAGTTTCAGGGCCTCGGCTTCGGCCGCCGCCTGTTCGGCGCGGCGCGCAAGGACCTGGTGCAGAGCGGACTGAAGAGCCTGGTGGTGTGGGCGCTGTCCGACAACGACCCGGCGATGGAATTCTATCGCGCCCTCGGCGGCCGGGCGGTGGCCCGTTCCTCCGAGCGCTTCGGCGCCAAGTCGCTCGATAAGGTCGCCTACGCCTGGCAGGGCTGAGG
>CAYJPU010000032.1:9616-16120 GCA_964372105.1 uncultured Undibacter sp. | reverse complement strand
GCGCTTCGGCGCCAAGTCGCTCGATAAGGTCGCCTACGCCTGGCAGGGCTGAGGCTTCTCGGCCGTCATGCCCGCGACCCGTCTCCGCCAAGGCTTCGACGGGTTCGGACTGAGTCCGCCGAAGCGCGGAGCGCGAAGGCGGAAAGCGGGCAACCAGTATTCACGACCGTCTGAGCTAAATCGAAACGCTTGCGTTTACTGGGTCCCCGCCTGCGCGGGGACGACCATCAAGGCTCGGCCGGCCCGCTGAAGCCCGGACCTTTGTTTCCCACCACCACCGCTTTGTCGGCGCCGCACTTGAACGTGCGCGCCCGCTCGTCGGCCAGCCGCGCGGCCAGCGCGTTGGCATCCGGGTTGGCGCGGGCGTCGACGTAGCCGACATGGCAGACGCCGCCCGGGCCGAGCCGCGTCACCACCAGAACCTGGCCGCGCACCGGCTCATCGCCGCTCGACACCGTGGTGCTCCACCGCATGATGGTGGCGAACGGCTTGAGCTTGCCGCCGGGCTCGCGCTCGACGCGCCATTCGATTCGTTTGCCTTCGCCGTTGAACGACGCCAGCGTTTGCCGCGCGGCCGGCTCTTTCCTGGCGTTGCGGCCGTAGCTGACGTAACTGCGCTGGTCGCCGGCGCTGACGTGCACAGCAATGCCACCAAGGCCGCGGCAGAACCATTCGCCGTAGTCCTCGACGTCCTTGCCCTTCACGTGACGGCATTTGTCGAGATCGAGCGCGGTCACCACGCTGGTGACCGTCTGGGCCGACGCCGGCGCGAGCAGCAACGGCGTGCCCGCCAGCAGCAGTGCGGCAAGCGCGGTGCGGATGGTGTTTGTCATGCTGGTTAGAGTGCCGGCGGCGGCAATCGGTTCAAAGCGCAGGCCGCGCGCACGGTATTGAGCAACAAACATGCGATCGTCATCGGCCCGACGCCGCCCGGCACCGGCGTGATGGCGCCGGCGACCTGCGCGGCTTCGGCGAAGGCGACGTCGCCGACGATCTTCGATTTACCGCCCTCACCCGGCACGCGGTTGATGCCGACGTCGATCACGGTCGCGCCCGGCTTGATCCAGTCGCCGCGTATCATCTCAGCCCGGCCGATCGCGGCGACAAGCAAATCGGCGCGGCGGCACAGCGCCGGCAGGTCGCGCGTCTTCGAGTGCGCGAGCGTGACGGTGGCGTTCTCCGCCAGCAGCAATTGCGCCACCGGCTTGCCGACGATGTTGGAGCGGCCGATCACCACCGCTTCCAGGCCGGCGAGCGATGCGCGCACGGTCTTGGCCAGCGTCACACAGCCGAGCGGCGTACACGGCACCAGCCCCGGCAGGCCGCTGGCGAGCCGGCCGACATTGAGCGGATGAAAGCCGTCGACGTCCTTGGCCGGATCGACGGCCGAGATGACGCGGTGCGAATCGATCTGCGGCGGCAGCGGCAGCTGCACCAGAATGCCGTGCACCGAAGGGTCGTTGTTGAGCGCGGCGACCAGCGCCAGCAATTCGGCTTCCGTCGTCGTCGCCGGCAGCTTGCGGTCGATGGCGCGCATGCCGGCTTCCGCCACCGCCTTCGCCTTGGTGCGGACGTAGACCTCGCTCGCCGGATCGGCGCCGACCAGCACCACCGCGATGCCGGGCGTGACCCAATACGACGACTTTATCCGCGCGACCTCGTCGGCGATCCTGCCGCGCAATTGAGCCGCAATGGCCTTGCCGTCGATGATGGTCGCGGTCATGCGGTTTACCTGTCGCCCCCGTGCAAACGGGGGCCCAGTACCCGCTGGCGTCGGCGATTTGAATTGCGAAATCGGTGGTTACTGGATGCCCCGCTTTCGCGGGGCATGACAATCAAAAATTTTGACCGACCTCTCAGGCGCACAGCTTCTCCAGCGCGGCCACCAGCGCCGCGCCGTCGCCCGCCACCGTCAGCCGCTTGACCCGCGCGGTGGCGCCGGCGGTGAGCGTCACGGCGCGCGGCGGCACGCCCAGCGCCTTGGCGATCAGCCGGCAGAGCGCGTCGTTGGCTGCACCCTCGGTCGGCGCGACCCGCACCCGCGCCTTCAGCACGGCGCGGCCGTCCGCGAGGTACTCGATGCCGTCGATGGCGTCGCGGCCGCCCTTGGGCGTCAGCCGCACGGCGAGCGTGACGCCGCCGGCCGCCGGCTGCCACGGAACGCTGCCCGCCGCGCTCACCTAGACGAAGAGCTTGACGTAAACCCAGAAGATGAACTGCTTTAGGAAAAGAAGCCCGATGATCAGGATCACCGGCGAGACGTCGATGCCGCCGAGATTGGGCAGCAGATTGCGGATCGGCCGCAGCGCCGGCTCGGTGACCCGGTGCAGGAACTCGCCGATATTGGCGACGATCGGGTTGCGGGTGTTGACCACGTTGAACGCGACCAACCAGGACAGCACCGCGGACGCGATCATGATCCAGATGTAGATGTCGATGATCGTATCAACGAGCCAAAGAAAAGGGTTCATCGCGCGCTCCGTCGGTGACCGGTCACGAATAGCCCCTTGGCTGCGTCAGGAAAAGAGGGAACCCGCCGCCGTCCCGCACCGCCCGGGGTGGCGGCGCTCGGCCCGTCCTTGACAGGCCAGACCGCTCGCCCTAAATGGCGGCCTCTCGCTGAAAAACGAGCGGCGCCCGTAGCTTTGGCGCCAGTCGAGGATCGGTCAGGGGCCATAGCTCAGCTGGGAGAGCGCGTCGTTCGCAATGACGAGGTCGGCGGTTCGATCCCGCCTGGCTCCACCATCCATCGCCCTTTCCGTGCGCCGGCTCGGCAAGCCCTTACGTACCAAGCCGTTACGTACCAAGGCCTTTCCTAGGAAGGCGGCGGCTACGGGCGTCCGCCTTATCCAAGCAACTGGTTCCAGGCCAAGCGGCCCCAGTTGTCTGCGGCGGCAGCCGATTTTTCCGACCTCTGGCTGTCAACCATCGGCTTGCGCTCAATCTCCTCGGTCAGATCGTTCCAGCGGGCGGCAATATGGACGGCCATCGCTTCCTTCGCGTTAAAGAAGGCAAAACAAATTGCATTCGGTAGATCGAGCGAAGCGGAGACGGACTTATCCGCCACCCGCTGCGCAATGTGGTCTGCCACCCGCGCGCCTGTCTCGAAGGCGAGATGGCCGCTCTTCGGCAACATCGAGCCGACCGAGTCGCCGATCACATAGATTCGGTCGTCGGCCGCCGCGAGGAAAGTTGGAAAGCGCACCTTCGCCCAGCGATCGCCAAGTCCGGCCTTCCGCACGATGCCCGCCGCCTGCTGGGGCGGGACGAGCGCCGCCATTCCGTAGGACAGTTTGCCCTTGTCGGTCTCGACCACGCGGGTTTCCGCATTGACCGAGAGGAGCTTGACATTCAGGTGATGCTCCAGCCGATCCTTGTGGAGTTCGACGAAGGCGGCGGATATCGCGGGCTTGCCGATTGGAATATCCGGGTTTTGATCGAGCAATATGACCTTGCCGGGAAGCTGCTTGCGGCTAAGCCAGTCCGCGAACATGGCGGCTCGCTCGTAAGGTGCGATCGGGCAACGAAAGGGCATGGGCGGCACGGACAATATGATGTTGCCGCCGGAATATGCATCGAGCGCCTGCTTCACTGCTTCCTGCTCGAAGGCGCGGAAGCCGATCGGCAATTTCGCCTTGTGCTCCCGGAAGCCCGGGATGGCGTCCTCCATGTAATCAATACCCGGCGACAGCACGAGAAAATCGTATGACAGGCGCGTGCTACCCGTCACGACGATCCGGCTGGCTCGGTCGATCGTCTCAACCGTATCCTGAACATGGCGCACACCCAGTTTTTCGAGCGCCTCGAACCCGAAAACCAACGAAGAGGCCGGCCGCTGTCCGACGATGTAATGAACGCTGAGCGGGCAGGACTTGAACGCCTTCTTTGGCTCCACCAGCAAAATCTCAGCCGCGGGCATGTGACTCTTGAGATTTCTGGCCGCGCTTAAGCCGCCCCACCCTCCGCCGATGACGACGACACGCGGCGAGGCTTGGGCACCGGCCTTCAACGGAAACACCCCAGCCGCAACGGCACCGAGACCGGCAAGCAGACGCCGCCTTGATAGCCGTACATGACGATGGCAACGCAGTTTCAGATCGAACGGCATAATGGCCCTCCTCAATGCTCGCGTTTCCGATGAAGCTCTTCGAATTGGCTTTTTGTTGAAAAATAACATATTCAAGTTTTCATATATTGACCAAAGTCAACCGCACCGCGGATGCCGCGGTTCAAACTTTAAATAAGCATTTCAATGAGTAGCCGCTCAGAAGGCCGCTTGGCCCCGCAGGCCCGCCCGCACCCGCCGGCGGGCTTTTTTGCCGGCCGGCTCAGGACGCGGCGGCTTCAACCGTTTGAGCGGCCGGTTTGCGGCCGATCCAGCAGTCGATGAAGGCGGACAGCCAGTTCATCGCGGCCGGATCGTAGACGAAGCGGTCGGCGATGTGCTCGTGCCGCTGCTTGGTGCCGGGCAATTCCATGCGGTGGGCGCCACGCACCAGCCATTTGTACATCATGGCGTGCGTCACTTCCGGATGGAACTGCAGCGCATAGCCGGTGCCATAGCGGAACGCCTGGATAGAGAAGGCATCGCCCTCGGCCAGCAGCTCGCCGCCTGACGGCAGCTCGAAGCCCTCGCGGTGCCACTGATAGACGCGGGCGGGCCATTCGCAGCACAGCGCGCGCCCGGCCTCGGTCGGGCGGATCGGGTAGTAGCCGACTTCGGCGTGGCCGTCGGGGTGCGGATAGACGCGGGCGCCGAGATGGCGCGCCATCATCTGGGCGCCGAGGCAGATGCCGAGATAGGGCTTCTGGTCGCGCAGCGGCACGCCGATCCAGTCGGTCTCGCGCTTGACGAAATCGTCGGTGTCGTTGGCGCTTTGCGGGCCGCCGAAAATCACCGCGCCGGCGTGCTCGTCCATGGTCTTGGGCAGCGGGTCGCCGAAGCGCGGGCGGCGGATGTCGAGCGGATAGCCGAGCTTCGACAGCACCTGGCCGACCCGGCCGGGGGAGGAATGCTCTTGATGCAGGACGAGGATGACTGGCTTCAGCATCTCAGTACGGCGCGTCCACTGCGCCCCACGAGTAGTATCCGCTTTAAAGGTGTTTGCAACATGAACGCCGTGGACGCCGCTATGCCTGTTGCGCGGACCTGCGGCGGCTCTGGCGGGAATCCACCGCCTTGAGCAGCAGGCGGCGCGGCACGACGCGGACCGCCAAGGTGAGGAGCTTATTGGCGAGGCCGGGGACCACCGTGCGCTGGCCGGACATCAGGCCGCGGTAGCCGGCCTCGGCAACCGTTTCCGCGGACAGCGTCAGCAGGCCGGGCTTGCGCTTCTTTTTGAGGCCGGCGCGGGCGGCGAACTCGGTCGGCACCGGGCCCGGGCACAACACGCTGACGCGCACGCCGCGCGCTTTCAGTTCGCTGTGCAGCGCCTCGGTGAAGGACAGCACATAGGCCTTGGAGGCGTAATAGACCGCCGAGCCCGGTCCGGGCAGGAACCCGGCCACCGAGCCGACATTGAGCAGCCCGCCGCGGTGGCGCGCGAGGCTGTCGACGAAGGCGAGCGACAGTTCGGTGAGCGCCCGCATGTTCAGGTCGATCATGGCGAGCTGCTCGTCGCGGTCGCGCTCAGTGGCGAGCCCGACCAGCCCGAAGCCGGCATTATTGACCATGAACTGCGGCTCGGCGCCCGCGGCGCCGAGCGCTTTGCCGATGCGCTGAGCGGCGCCGGCAACGTTGAGATCGTCGACGATCACCAGCGGGCGGGGAGCGCCGCCGGCGGCGATCTCGTCGGCGAGCGCCTCCAGCCGGTCTTCGCGCCGCGCCACCAGCGCGAGCGCGTGACCGTGGCGCGCGAACACACGCGCCAGCGCGACGCCGATGCCGGCCGAAGCGCCGGTGATGACCGTGACCGGGCGTAAGCCGCTCATGACGCCGCGCCGTCCTTTGCCGTCGTGCCCGAAACCCGTTCGCGCAGTGCGATGCGCTCTTCGCGCGAGACGTGCAGCAAATCGGCCGCGCGCCAGATCAGATTATCCTCGAACTCGGTGACCGCTCCATCGGCGAACACGATCTGCCACATCATTTCGACCACGCGCGCGCGGTCGCTCTCGTCCAACGCGCGGTTGAGCCGCGCGGTGAACTGGTAGAGGTCGATCGCCTGCTGCTCGGCCGCGGTCGCCTCGGCGACCAGCTCGTCGGCGCCCGCGTCGTCGAGATCGAAGCGGTGCTTGATCAGGCCATGCAGGCGGTCGCGCTCGGCCGCGGAAACCGCGCCGTCGATGGAAGCGGCTTGCACCATCAGCGCCACGGCGGCGAGGCGGTAATCGCTTTCATCGAAACGGCTGGGGTGCCTGTCGTCGTCGGAGAACTCGGCAATCAGCTTACGGAACGCTTCAAACATCGATGGACCTTCGATAGGCCGGCAACCGGCACGCGTCGCGCCCCTCGGGACACCCCCGGGGCACTCCTATGTATGAACAAAATCGGCCGCCCGGAAGCCC
>CAYJPU010000032.1:0-9516 GCA_964372105.1 uncultured Undibacter sp. | reverse complement strand
GGCGCGGCCCGCTACTCGATGGCCTTGCCCTTGCTGGCGCTGGCCGCCAGCAGCTGCAGATTGTTCTGCACGAAACGATTGCCCGGCTCCTTGCGCTGGGCGGTCGTCAGGATGTCGCGCGCGCGCTTGAGGTCGCCGCGCAGCATGTAGGAATAGCCCTGGTTGTTCAGGATCTCGACGGTCGGGCCGACGATGGCGATGGCCTGGCCGTAGGCGCGGTCGGCGAGGTCGAAGCGGCGCAGACGGTCGTAGGCGGCGGCGAGCCCGATCCAGGCCTCGGCGTCGCGCGGGTGCAGCTCGACCGCGCGGCGGAAATGGCGCTCGGCCATGCCGTAATTGCCGGCGCGGAAATACTTCTTGCCCTGGTTGAGATCGTCGCCGGCGTTGCTGCCGAGCAGGCCGGCCTCGGTGGCGGCGTCCTCGGCGGGGGCGGCGTCGCCGGCGGCCGGCGCGGACGCGAAAGCGTCGGAGCCGTCGCTCTTGAGCGCAAGGCCGCCCGACTGGCTGTTGGTCATGGCGTTGCAGCCGGCGAGCCAGAGGCTCAGCACTGCGAGAACCAGCGTTCGAGGCATTCCACTACGCATTACAAAGCCTGTCGGAAACGCCGGGCAAAGCGACCCTGCGAGCTTAAGGAACCTCGGTTAACAAACCTTCGCCGGGGCGTGGCCGGCGCCATCAGAAATAGCCGCCGGCGTGCAGGCGGACGAACACCGGCAACAGGATCACCACGAACAGCACCGGGAAGATGCACACCATCATCGGCACCGACAGCTTGGCCGGCAGCGCGTAGGCCTTCTCCTCGGCGAGCGACAGGCGCTTGTGGCGCATGTCGTCGGAATAGACCCGCAGCGCGTCGGTGATGCTGGAGCCGAGGTCGATCGACTGGTTGATCAGCGTGGCGAAGGCGCGCGCCTCGTCGAGCGCCAGCCGCTCGGCGAAACGTTCCAGCGCCTCTTTCAGATTGCGGCCGGCGCGGATCTCGAGATTGGCGATGTGGATGTTGGCGGTGAGCGAGGGGTAGCTCTCGCCGAGCTCGCGGCCGACGCGCTCGAACGCAGCCTCCATCGACAGGCCGGAATCGGCGCACACCACCAAGAGGTCCATGAAGTCCGGAAAGCCGGAGCGGTGCTCGACTTTGCGCGCCGCGATGCGGCGGTCGATATACATGCTGGGGCCGACATAGCCGGCGATGCCGCCGACGATCACCATCAGCCAGAAGAACGAACCGCTGTTCGGCCGCACCATCGGGACGATCAGGAACAGCGCGACGGCGAGCCCGATCGCCAGGCCGGTGCGGATGATGAAGAAGAAGGCGACGCCGCGCGTGTCGTAGATGCCGGCCTGCACCAGGCGCTGGCGCAGCACCTTCATGCTGTCGTCTTCGGCCGCGGCGTAATGCCTGGTGGTGTATTCGATGAGCTGCGTCACCGCCTTGAGGCTGGAATGGCGCAGCGAGCGCGTCGACTTGCGTTTGTCGTCTGCCATGATGCGCGCGGTGCGGCGCTTGACCGCGCCGCGCACGCGCGCCACCGCCATCACCGAGAACGCCAGGGTGCCGGCGGCGAGAAACACCAGCAGCGCCACCAGCAGGCTGTTGCTGTCGCTGAACGTGTCGCGGAAGACGGTGAGGATCAGGTCCATCGGTCAGATCCTGAAGTTGACCAGGCGGTACATGATGAAGTTGCCGACCGCCATCCAGCAGGCGGCGGCGCCGAGCGCGATCTTGGTCAGGCCCTCGTGCCAGACGCTGGCGTAGAAATCCGGCACCATGAACTGGATCACGATGAACATCAGGATCGGCAGCGACGACAGGATCAGCGCCGAGGCGCGGCCTTCGGCGGCGAGCGCGCGAATTTTCCGGCGCATCTTGAAGCGCTGGCGGATGACGCCCGACAGGTTCTCGAGGATTTCGCCGAGATTGCCGCCGGTCGAGCTCTGGATCGCGACCGCGGTGACGAACAGCGGCAGGTCGTCGGTGCCGACGCGGTAGTAGAGATTGCGCATCGCGCTTTCGAGGTCGGCGCCGTAGGTGATCTCGTCGGTGACGATGCCGAACTCGCTGCCGACCGGGTCGGCCATCTCGCGCGCCACCATGTTGATGGCGACCGGCACCGGATGGCCGGCGCGCAACGAGCGCACGATGATGTCGATGGCGTCGGGAAACTGCGCGCCGAACTTCTTCTGGCGACGGCCGCGCTTGATCTTCAACACCAGCATCGGCAGCAGCACGCCGCAGAACCCTGCGGCGAGCACGGCGTGCGCGACCTTGCCGTCGAACACCATCGTGGCGGTGAAGGCCGCCACCGCGGCCAGCGCGACGGCCACCAGCAGCTTGCCGAAGCCGATGGTGAGGCCGGACTGCAGCAAGAGCTGGTTGAGATTGACCAGCGGCAACCGGTAGTCGCCGCCCGAGGTCAGCCCGCGTTCGCGGCGCAATTGCACCAGCACGCTTTCACGGTCGGTCTTGGTGTCCATCACCTTGAGGCGGCGGTTGATGTTCTTGCGGTACGACGCCTTGGTGTAGAACAGCAGATAAGCGCCTTCGGCCAGCATCGCCGCCGACAGGCCGGTCAGCAGGTAGAAGAGATAAACCGGGTTGAAGTCCGTCATCGGCGAAGGCCCATACCCCGCTCATTCCCGCGCAAGCGGGAATCCAGCAGGCCTTGCACGTTCGGAAGAACTGGATGCCCGCTTCCGCGGGCATGAGCGGAGAGTGACCGTTTCATAGCGGCTGCGACGGGTCGAAGAAGCTGCCCGGAATCTTGATGCCCTGATTGGCGAGGTGCGCGAGGAAGCGCGGCCGCACGCCGGTGGCGATGAAATGGCCTTCGACGGTGCCGTCCGGCTTGGTGCCGGTGCGCACGTATTTGAAGATTTCCTGCATCTGGATGATGTCGCCTTCGAGCCCGGTGACCTCGGCGATCGAGGTAACCTTGCGCTTGCCGTCGGACTGGCGCGACAGCTGCACGACGAGCTGCACGGCGTTGGCGATCTGGCCGCGGATCGAGGCCACCGTCATCGGCAGGCCGGCCATGCCGATCATCTGCTCCAGGCGGGTAATGGCGTCGCGCGGCGTGTTGGCGTGCACGGTCGCCATCGAGCCTTCGTGGCCGGTGTTCATCGCCTGCAACATGTCGAAGGCTTCCTCGCCGCGGCACTCGCCGAGGATGATGCGGTCCGGACGCATACGCAGCGCGTTCTTGACCAGGTCGCGCTGGCGGATTTCGCCTTTGCCTTCGATGTTGGGCGGGCGCGTCTCCATGCGGCCGACATGCGGCTGCTGCAACTGCAGTTCGGCGGCGTCCTCGATGGTGAGCAGGCGCTCCTTCTCCGAGATGAAGGCGGACAGCGCGTTCAGCATCGTGGTCTTGCCGGAGCCGGTGCCGCCGGAAATGATGGTGGTGATGCGCGCCTTCACGGCGGCGGCCAGCACTTCGGCCATCGGCGGGCGCAGCGCGCCGACCTCGACCAGCTTGGAGAGGTCGAGTTTCTTCTTGGAGAACTTACGGATCGAAACCAGCGGCCCGTCGACGCCGATCGGCCGCACCGCGACGTTGACGCGCGAGCCGTCCTGCAGGCGCGCGTCGCACAGCGGATGCGATTCGTCGACCCGGCGGCCGACCGCCGACACGATTTTGTTGATGATGCGCAGGAGGTGCTGCTCGTCCTTGAAGCGCACCGGCAGCGGCTCGAGGATGCCGCCGCGCTCGACATAGACGCATTCATGACCGTTGATCAGGATATCGGCGATGGTCGGGTCCTTGAGCAGCGGCTCCAACGGCCCGAGGCCGGTCATCTCGTCGAGAATTTCCGAGACGAAATCGGACAGCTCCTGCGCGTTCAGCGCCAGCCGTTCGGCCAGCACGTATTGCGCCACAAGCCCCTGCACGTGGCGGTGGATTTCCTCCTCCGGCAGCTTGTCGAGCGCCGACAGGTTGATCTCTTCGATCAGCTTCTTGTGCAGGCGCACTTTGGCGTCGAGCAGCCTGCCGGTGAGCAGCGGATTGGCGGGCTGCAACGGCGGCGCCGCTTCCGGCGCCACCTCCGGCATCGACCACGACATTTTCTCGGGCGCGGGCGGCGTCTCCTCGACGGCCACGGGTTCGGGCGCGGACGCAAGCTTGGTGAAACGGCCGGACATTGTCGGGTGTTATCCTGCGATCTGGAGCTTGAGCTTTTTCAACAACGGCACCGGCTTGCCCTCGGCGGCGCGCGCGGGGTCGACCACCAGCTTCTTGAGCTGCGCGGTGATCTTGTTGCCGGGCTTGACCTCGTCGAGCGGCACGCCGCGGTCGATCGCCTCGCGCACCAGCGCGTAGTCGTTCGGGATGGCGCTGACGAAGGCCTCGCCCAAGGTCTGTTCGACGTCGCTGGCGCGCAGCCCTGAGCCGAACATGCGCTGGGTGAAGCGGTTGACGATCACCTGCGGCTGCGGACCTTCGTCGAGCCGCTCCTTGATCGCCGCCACCAGCTGCTTGGCGTGGCGCAGGCCCGGCACCGTGGTCTCGCTGACGATGTAGAGCTTGTTGGAGCCGAGCAGCACGCTGTCGGTCCAGGCGAACCAGGTGCGCGGCAGGTCCAACACGACGTATTCGAAGTGGCTGGAGACGAGGTCGAGCAGCCGCGTCACCATGTCGGGATCGAAGGTGCGCATTTCGGCCGGCCGGTTGGGCGCCGCCACCACCGCCAGGCCCGACGAATGATGCGACAGCATCACTTCCAGCAGTTGCCGGTCGAGCCGGTCGGGGCGCGGCTCGATCTCCGCCAGGTTCAGCCGCGGCTCGAGGTCGAGATAATCGGCGACCGCGCCGTGCTGGAAGTCGAGGTCGACGAGGCACGTCGAGGGTTTGGCGCGCGGGCCGGCGCTGTTGAGCAGCAGCATCGCGGTCTGCACCGCCAGCGTGGTGGCGCCGGCGCCGCCGACCGCGGACAGGAACGTGTAGATCTGCGCCTCGGTGGCCGCCGTGCCGGAGGCCTTGGCGGCGCGCGCGCAGGCGCGCACCAGATCGATGGCCTGCACCGGCTTCACCAGAAAATCCGCGACGCGCATCTGCATCAGCATGCGCGCCACGTTTTCGTCGAACACCTGGGTGACCGCGATCACCGGCGGCCGCGCGCCGAGCCGCGCCGTCAGGCGGCCGAGCGCCGCCAGCTCTTCGGGCCGCGCCGCGTCGCAATCGACCACCACGATGGTGGCGTTGTCGGCGTTCAACTTGTCGCCGGCCTCCGTGACGTTGCCCGTCACCACCGACAGGTCGATCGCCTTGGAGGCGCCGAAGGTGGCGCAGGCCGCGCGCTCGAATTCGGCGTCGGCGGTGAGGATCACCACGCGGGTGCTGGTGGGGATGGCGGTCTTGCCGGTGTGCATGATGAGGGCTGACGCTGGCCGTTACTTCACGGTGCTGGCGCCGGACTGATTGACAGTCGGGCCGAGCGGCGTGCTGTTGTTCTGCTGCTGCTGATAGGTGGCGGACGTGCCGGTGCCGTTCGGCGGAATGACGCGGCCGGTGCGGTAACGCTCTTGGGCGGCCTGCGCCACCGCGCCGTTGTAGGCGATGTTGCGGTCGCCGGCGTGGCGCGGCCAGGGATCGACCATCTGCGTGACCTTGTCAGTCTGCACGGCGTCGCCGCCGGTGATCGAGATCATGTCGCGGCGGTCGGTGTACTCCGAACAGCCGCCGGCGGCTGCGAGCACCGTGACGAGTACGGCGATGCGCGGTGCGTTATTGAATCGCGGCACTGGAAACCCCCTTCGGCAGATCGAGCATGTGGCCGGTGAACGGCCGGCCTCCGGCGTTGGCGAACTGGGCCTGCAACGGCGAGCCCGCGCGCCCCTCCTCCTTCGTGATCTCCATCTTGCCCATCAGGAAGAAGTCGGCGTCGTTCGGCGGCTGCGTGTCTTCCGCCGGCGATTTGATCAGGTCGCCCGGCCGCGCCGGCCGCACCAGACGCGGCGTGACGATGATGGCGAGATCGGTCTGGTTCTTCTGATAGGACTTCGACGAGAACAGCGCGCCCAGCACCGGCACGCTGCCGAGCCACGGCAACTGCTCGATCTGGTTCTTGTTGTCGGTCTGCAGCAGGCCGCCGATCACGAAGCTCTGGCCGTCGCGCAACTCCACCGTGGTGGAGGCGCGGCGCACGATCAGCGCCGGCACCGAGACGCCGTTCGCCACCGTCACCGTGTGGGTGGTGTCGATCTGGCTGACCTCGGGCTCGATCTTGAGGTTGATCAGGCCGCGGCCGAGCACGGTCGGCGTGAAGGCCAGCCCGACGCCGTACTTCTTGTAGGCGACGGTGACCTGGCCGAACGAGCCGGAGATCGGGATCGGATACTCGCCGCCGGCGAGGAAGCTGGCGGTGTCGCCGGACAGCGCCACCAGATTGGGCTCGGCCAGACTGCGGGCGATGCCCTTCTGTTCGAGCGCGTTGATCAGCACGTCGGTGGCCACGCCGCTCGCCACCATGCGCCCGATCATGAAGCCGAACGGCGAGCCGCCGGAGATGACACCCGCGGCCGTTTCGGTGGCAACCGAAGTGGGCGAGATCGGCAGACTGCTAGCCGACTTGCGGTTGCCGATATTGATGAGGCTGTTGTCGCCGGCCCTGTTCCACTGCACGCCCAGCTCGCGGCCGGCGGTGCGGGAGATTTCGATGAAGCGCACCTCCAGCATCACCTGCTGCGGCGAGCTGACCGCCACCGAGTTGATGATCTCCGGCCCGAACTGGCGCGCGATGGTGACCGCCTGGTCGAGCGTGGCGGCGTCGACGACTTCGCCGGACAGCATGATGCGGCCGTTGACCGCCGAGACGCGCAGGCGCGAGCCGCGGAAACGGCGCTTCAACTCGTTCTCGAGACGGGTGACGTCGTAGGTGACCTCGACGTCGAAGATGCCGACCAGCTTCTTGCCTTCGGCATAGACCGACACGCGGGTGGTGCCGATCTTCTTGCCGAGGATCGAGAGGGTATGGTCGGTCAGCGGATTGACGTCGGCGATCTCGGGATCGCTGACCATGATGTCAATGAAGCCTTTGTCCGTGCGCACGTCCTGCGACTTGCCGACCGTCACCGTGAGGGCGGTGGTACGGTTGACGCCGCTGATCCTGATCTCGCGCGGCTGCGCGGACGCGTCCGCCGCAAGCAGCAGCCCGGCCACCAGCGCGAGCGCCCAGACGGCGCGTTTGCCGGCGCATGTGTTCTTGATATTCACGATTAAGCTCTCACAGTTCTTGTGACGATCGCGGGCCTCAATGGGCCGCGTGGTTACGCTCGGCTTCGGCCAAGGCGGCTTCGGTGGGGACGGTGTATTCCTGTCTGGCGGAGGCACGCGTCACGACGACGGTGGCGGTCGGGCCCTTGGGCCCTCCCTCGCCGCCGATGAGGTCCTTGAGCGTGACCTTGGTCGTCTTCATCTCGGTGGTTTCGCCGGCCTTGCGCAGCAGCAGCGACAGGCTGCCGACCGACGCGGCGAGCCACAGCTTTTGCGCGTTGATGGTCGAGACCTCGAGCGTCACCGACTTCGCCACCGTTGCCTTGGCGGCGCGCTCGTCGGCGACCTGATCGATCGCCAGCACGCGGGTGTTCTGCAACACGACGTCGGTGGTGGCCTGGCCCTTTTCGATGCTGCGGGTGAGCACGATATCGACGTGATCGCCCGGCAGCACGAAGCCGCCGACGCCTTCGACGTCGTTGACCCGGATGGTGACCGCCTTCATGCCCGGCTTGACCAGCGCCGACAGCGTGGCGCGCTGGCCGGGGCCGGTGATCTTGAGCGCGAGCAGCGGCTCGTTCGCCTCGATCGCGGCGAGCACGACGCGGCGCCCGCCGGTGACGAGCTCGTTGATCTTGGCAAAAGCGCCGGCCGGCACCGCGTCCGCCGGCCACGACACTTCCTGCAGCATCGCCGCGGTAAGCTCGGTGCCGAAACGCAGCGGCTGCTTGGCGACCACGATGGTCTGGGTGACCGCCGGCTTCTCGGGCTCGCTGTGCCTCGCCTGCATCTTGGCCTGGTTGTTGAGCCAAACCTGGGCGATGAACACCGCAAGCAAGCCGAACACGACGGCAAAGCCGATCATAACGATGGTACTGGCACGCACTGGATTGTTTCCGTTTGTCGCGACCGAAGAGTTTTGTTCGTTCTTCGAGCGTGACCTTAGGTGCCAAGCCTGTATGCAATTACTAACCGTTCCGGCGGACTTGGCTTCAACGTTTACGGCCGGTCACCGGTTTGCGCCGAAGTTAAATCGAAGCGTGCGCGCCGTTAGCGATGTTGGATCGCAGTCGCTGAAAATTGTAACGACCGCCGCGCGTGACGATGCGGTGGACCGCGGCCCAAAGCAGCATCGAGTCGGCCCATAGGGCGGTACGCGCGCTGCCGGCAAATGCGGCTTGGTTACCGGCACCAAGTGCGTTGCTCGTACCGCGCGCTTGCGGCAACATGCGCCCGAACGTCTTCGGACGTTCCAATGGTCGCATCCGCAACGGTGCGCCGCACAAACGCTGCCAGGGACGATGCCGGGGAGGTTATGACCATGTCAAAACCGCGCATTTCGTACGTCGATCCGGCCACGGTCTCCGACCCGGCCATGACGGCGGAATTCGAGCGTTGCGCCCGCGAGGGCACGCCGCGGCCCGAGAGCCAGGCGGTCCGGGCCCATGTGCCGGCGGCCTTCTGGTCGTTCGCCAACACCTGGCGCGACGTGTTCAAGAACGGCGTCGCCGACCACACCATCAAGGAACTTTGCCGGATCTACGTGTCGCGCTCGGTGTTGTGCGAGTTCTGCGGCAACCAGCGCTCGATCAAGGCGGCCAAGTCCGGCCTGAAGGAAGACGACTACGCCGACTTGATCAATTTCGAGAGTTCGCCGCGCTATGACGACCGGCAAAAGGCCGCGCTCGCCTATGCCGAGGCGATCACCTGGGACCTGCCGGCCGGCGACGAGCTGTGGGACCGGCTGCACAGACATTTCAGCGAGCCCGAACTGGTGGAGATCGGCTATTTCGTCGCCATCACCATGGGCCAGCAGCGCTGGCTGCGCACGCTGAACATCGAACATCACCAGATTCTCGCAGGCCAGGACGGCTCGATGGCGCCGGGCTTCGAGACGGCGGAGACCCTGCGGCAATCCAAGCAGGCCGAGGACTACTGGGCGAAGACGAACGCAAAACCGGCAACCACACAGGCGGCAGAGTGACAAGTCAGCAGACCACCGTATCCGCGCCGCGTCCGGCCACGCCGGCCGCAGGCGGCAGCGAGCCCCGCATCCGCGTCAAAGGCCTCGGCAAGCGCTACGGCGCGCTCGAAGTGTTCCGCAACATCGACTTCGACGTCGGCGCGCGCGAAATCGTCGCCATCGTCGGGCCGTCGGGCTGCGGCAAGACCACCTTGCTGCGCTGCATCGACGGCCTGCTGCCGCACGATGTCGGCGAGATCACGGTCGGCGACCGGCGCGTCATCGAGCCGATCGCCGGCGTCGCCATGGTGTTCCAGCATTTCGGCCTGTTCCCGTGGAAGA
>CAYJPU010000031.1:0-20160 GCA_964372105.1 uncultured Undibacter sp. | reverse complement strand
CGCGTCGATCGGCGCGCCGTCTCCCTCGTGTTGTTGAGGGAGCAAGGGGAAGTGGGGCGTACCCGGCGCCTGCCAAAGAACACGGGCGGCGGAGCTATGGTTGGCTGTCATCCCGGGCGAGACAACGGGTCCGCGCAAAGCGCGGCCCGATGACAGGCTCCGCGAGACCCGGGATCCAGTACGCCGCAGCCTATCGAGAGACTGCGGCGTACTGGATCCCCGCTTTCGCGGGGATGACAGCCGAGCGCGCCCCGGAATGACGAAGAAGAAGTTGTTTGAAAATCGAATCGATGAACGCGAAGCGCCGGCGCTACTTCGCACCGGCCATCGCGTCGTTGGCGGTGAAGAACCGCACCAGCACGTCGTTGGCGTCGGCGGGCGGCGCGGCCAGCCGGCTCGAGAACTTCATCTTCTCGCCGGGGCCGAGCAGGCTGCGCTCGGGCTTGGCGGTCCAGGTGTAGATCTCCTGGCCCGCGGCGCTGCGCGCGGCGAAGCGCAGGCGCGGCACTTCCACCGGCTTGCTCGACGTGCTCGCGATCGTGCCCTCGACCATCAGGACGGTGATGCCGTCCTGGACGTCGCGCGTGATGCGCACGTTCTCGAACGTGAGATGGCGCAGATTGACCGGCAGGCCGATGGCGGCGAACAGCGACGCGGTCTGCGGCAGGAAGCGCACGACTTCGTTGCGCGCGCCGACTACCGCGACGTTCAGGGCGAACAGCAGCAGCGCGACCGCCGCCCAGCGCGACGATTTCCGCGTGGCCTTGCGCTTCGACTGCAACCGTTTGCGGCGGGCGGCGAAGGTTTCGATCTCTTCGTCGGCGACGGCCGGCGTCGGCTCGTGCGCGACGAACGGCGCATGCTCGATCGGCGGCACCAGCGACGGCGCGTCGGTGACGGCGACCATCGGCTCGGGTTCGGGCTCGCGGTCGTGCGAAGGCGCGGCAAAGTCATCGGCGGCGTAGGCGGGCGGCTGGGGCTCGTGCGGCGGGGTGCGGTCGCCGAAATCGTCGGCGGCGGGCTCGGCCGGCTGCTGCTGTTGTGGCGGCGGGCCGCCATGCTGCTCGGCCTCGGCCTCCGCGATCACGCCGTCGACGAAGGCATCCACGCCGGTCTTGGCCGCGCCCGCGAACCAGGTGCTCTTGCAGCGGGCGCAACGCACCATGCGCCCGGCAGGACCGACCGAGGTGGGGTCGATCATGTAAGAGGTGGCGCAGTTGGGACAGACAATCAGCATGGGATCTGACGCAATTTCGGTGGCCAGACCCTACCATCCGTCCGTTAATGGACCGGAAACCATGGCCTCCCCGGTTTCGGTCTGGCCGGGCGCGCCGGCGGCACTGGCAGGGCGGCGATATTGCTGTAAAAGCGAGTCATGGTCAGGCGCCAAAGGCGGCCAAAGCGGGCCGCCTGCGGGGGTTAAGCCACTGGACGATAAGGGATTTTACCGGAGTCAGGTGTGGTCCGATTCGAGAACGTAGGCTTGCGCTACGGCATTGGGCCGGAGGTCTTGCGCGACCTCACGTTCCGCATCGAGCCGCATTCCTTCCAGTTTCTCACCGGGCCCTCGGGCGCCGGCAAGACCTCGCTGCTCAAGCTCTTGTTCCTGTCGCTCAAGCCGACGCGCGGCATCATCACCCAGTTCGGCCACGACGTCGCCACGCTGTCGCGCGACGCAGTCGCGACGCTGCGCCGGCGCATCGGCATCGTGTTCCAGGATTTCCGGCTGCTCGACCACATGACCACCTACGAGAACGTGTCGTTGCCGCTGCGGGTCATGGGCCGGGCCGAGGAGACCTACCGCGACGAGGTGATCGAGCTGTTGAACTGGGTCGGCCTCGGCGAGCGCATGTATGCGCTGCCGCCGGTGCTGTCGGGCGGCGAGAAGCAGCGCGCCGCCATCGCGCGCGCGGTGATCGCGCGGCCGCAACTGCTGCTCGCCGACGAACCCACCGGCAACGTCGATCCGACGCTGGCGCAGCGGCTGCTGCGGCTGTTCGTCGAGCTCAACAAATCCGGCACCTCGGTGGTGATCGCCACCCACGACATCGCCTTGATGGACCAGTACGATGCGCGCCGGCTGGTGCTGCACGACGGGCGTCTGCATATCTATGATTGAAGTCAAAGTGACCAGGATGACGGAGATCGACCGCGGCGACATGACCGCGACCCCGCGCGCGCCCGGCGGTTTCCTGCCGCGCTTCGACACCACGCTGGTGCCGCGCAACTCGATTTCCGGCCGCGCGCTGGTGGCGGTGGTGGCGATCATGACGTTCCTCGCCTCGCTCACCACCGGCGCGGTGATCCTGGTCAGCCAGGCCGCGAGCGAATGGCAGGCCGACGTCTCGCGCGAGGTCACCATCCAGGTCATCCCGGCGCCGGGCCGCGACACCGACGCCTCGGTCGACAAGGCCACCTCGGTCGCGCGCGCCTTCCCCGGCATCGGCGACGTGCGCGCCTATACCAAGGACGAGTCGTCCAAGCTGCTCGAACCCTGGCTCGGCGCCGGTTTGAAGCTCGAGGAATTGCCGGTGCCACGGCTGATCGTGGTCAAGGTCGCGTCCGGCGCGACGCCCGACATCCCGCAGTTGCGTAATATCCTGGCCGAACAGGTGCCGGGCGCCACGCTCGACGACCACCGCGGCTGGATCGACCGCATGCGCGCGATGTCCGGCACCGCGGTCGCGGCCGGCGTCTGCATCCTGATCCTGATGATCGCGGCGACTGTGTTGTCCGTGACGTTTGCGACGCGCGGCGCCATGGCCACCAACAAGACGGTGATCGAGGTGCTGCATTTCGTCGGCGCCAAGAACGGCTTCATCGCCAACAATTTCCAGCGCCACTTCCTGCTGCTCGGCTTGCAGGGCGGCGCCATCGGCGGCGGCGCGGCCATCGTGCTGTTCGCGCTCGCCTCGCTCCTGAGCCGCTGGTTTGCCGGCACCGCCGGCGGCGTGCAGACGTCGGCGCTGTTCGGTTCGTTCTCGATCGGTTGGAGCGGTTACGCCGCCGTGTTGCTGCAGGTGATGCTGATCGCGGGGGTGACGGCCGTCACCTCGCGCTACACCGTCAACCGCACGTTGGAAATGATCGACTGATGGTCGCTAGTTTCGCCCGCTGGATCGGCTTTTTGACGATGACCGCCGGACTGGTCGCGGCCTTGCTGCTGGCCGGCGGTTTCCTGTGGTTCGTGTCGACTATCGCGAGTGAGGAAGTCACGCTCGACCACGGCGCCGATGGCATCGTGGTCTTGACGGGCGCGGCCGCGCGCATCCCCGACGGCATCGAGTTGCTGGCGGCCGAGCGCGGCAAGCGGCTGTTGATCACTGGCGTGCACCGCACCATCAGCGCGCGCGAGATCGCGCGGCTGACGCCGCTCTACACCAAGTATTTCAAGTGCTGCATCGACCTCGACCGCTCCGCGCTCAACACTTTCGGCAATGCGCTCGAGACCAAGCGTTGGGCGCACGACCATAATTTCATGTCGCTGATCGTCGTCACCTCGAACTGGCACATGCCGCGCGCGCTGGTCGAGCTCGAACACCAGTTGCCGGAGGTCAGGCTAATCGCCTATCCGGTGATGTCCGTGAAGCTGAAGACCGAGCCGTGGTGGCAGAACACCGACACCGCGCGGCTTTTGTTCGGCGAGTATCTGAAGTATCTGTTTGCGCTCTCCCGCATGCGCCTCGATCCCGAAGGCATCGCGTAAGGACCGGCATCCCGTGATCGTTCTGCGTTCCATCGCCTTCAACGTGCTGTTCTACCTGAACACGCTCGTCTATCTGCTGATCGCGCTGCCGACCTTCTTCATGCCCTATACCGCCATTCTGGCGGTGGCGAAGTCGTGGGGGCGGACCAATCTGGTGCTGCTGCGCGTGGTCGCCGGCGTCAAATGCGAGATCCGCGGGCGCGACAAGATCCCGGCCGGTGCGGTCATCGTCGCGTCCAAGCACCAGTCGGCCTGGGAAACCTTCGCGCTGCAGCCGCTGTTCGACAATCCGGTGTTCATCCTCAAGCGCGAGCTGCAATGGCTCCCGGTGTTCGGCTGGCTCACCATCAAGGCCCGCAGCGTGCCGGTCGACCGCCGCAAAGGCGCGCAGGCGCTGTCGGCGATGATCGAGCGCGCCCGCATCGAGCTCGCGCTCAAACGCCAGCTCATCATATTTCCGGAAGGCACGCGGCGG
The DNA here is from genome assembly GCA_964372105.1 of uncultured Undibacter sp. Lineage (GTDB taxonomy): Bacteria > Pseudomonadota > Alphaproteobacteria > Rhizobiales > Xanthobacteraceae > Pseudolabrys. Next base: position 15,979 of record CAYJPU010000031.1, on the reverse strand, counting down.
CCGGCGGGCGCCGAGCCGCGCTACAAATACGGCGTCGCGCATCTCTATGCGGCGGAAGGTGTGCCGTGCGTGCCGATCGCGCTCAATTCCGGCCTGTTCTGGCCGCGCCGTTCGATCCTGCGCTATCCCGGCACGGTGATCGCCGAAGTGCTCGATCCGATCCCGCCTGGCCTCGGCAAGGATGAATTCTTCCAGCGTCTGCAGGATGCGCTCGAGCCCGCCACCGCGCGCCTGATCGCGGAGGCGAAGACCAAAGACCCCAATCTGGGCCGCGATTCCGACGCCTAGTTCTTGCCGTCTTCGGCCAGCGCTTTCAGCCGTGCGCGGGCGTTGTCCTGCGCCCACTTGGCGATGCGGTCGGCCGGCGGCACGGCAAGCGCCGCGTTGTATTCGGCGCGCGCTTTCACGCGATCGCCCTTGGCCTCGTAGATGCGCCCGCGCGAGTAATAGGCCGCGGCATAGGTCGGGTTGATCTTGCTGGCGCGGTCATAATCGGCCAGCGCGCGGTCGAAGTCGCCCTGCTGCTGGTAGACGTCGGCGCGGTAGTCGTAGCTCTCGACATTGTCCGGCTCGATCCGGATCGAGATGCCGTAATCGGCCAGCGCCGCGTCGAGATCGGCCTTCTTCTGCTTCCAGCTGCCGCGCGCGCGATAGAGCGCCGCCAGCGCCTTGTCCTTGTAACGGCCGGAGTTGATCATGCGCGTGCAGGCGTTGAGCCCGACGTCGAACATGCCTTTGTCTTTGTAGTTCTCGTTGCCGAGCGAGTAGCACAGCGCGCGGTCCTTCTCGTCGGCGGCGAACGACGGCGGCGCGGCGACGCTCAGGACCGCGATCAAGAAGAGAAACGGCAGCGAACGGCGCATCGATTTCCCCCGAGACTTGGACGGCGCGGGAAATGATAGGAGGGCCGGGCGGTGGCGTCGAGACGACAGCGCTCAGCGCGCTTGTTCGTGGATGCCTTTCAGGCGTTCGGCCAACAGGTGCAACTCGCGGTCGCGGAAGCCGAGGTGCTCCAGCGCGCCGACCGTCTCGAGGACGTAGTCGCGGTTTTGGCCCGAACGGCCGTGGCCCTGGCGGACGTGGTGCAGTTGCTGATCGAGCGTCAGCCGGCCGGCGAACTGCTCGTGGCCGCGATCGACCATGTAGCAGACCGCCGACACGCGCTGCTTCGGGTCGTCGTCGAGCCAGACCGTGCGCCAGGTCTCGCGATAGACCATGGTGACCTGCTCGCGGTCCCGCAGGTACTGGATGGTCGCCGCGCGCTTGTCGGCCGCGACCCGGTAGGCGATGCCCCGGCAATTGCCGCCGCGGTCGAGGCCGAGAACCAGCCCGGGCTTTTCCGGTGTGCCCCGGTGCACGAAGGAATAGACGCAGAGCGCGCGGTGGGCGCCGACGGCGCGCGCCTTGCGCCGCTCCAGGAATTCGAACCCCGGGCGCCAGATCAGCGAGCCGTAGCCGAAGACCCACAGATCTTCGCCGTTCTTTTCGCTCGATGGGCTCATCGTGTCTGGTTAACACTGCGGGAGGGACAATGGGCGGCGAACGGCGCTCGCCGTAACAGGGCGGCCGTCCGGGCGCAACCGAGCCAAGGGTCGAAAAGCGCTTTGGCGTAGAAACGCCGCATTCGGCAGGTCCTAGTGCCGGAACCATATAAATCCAAAACCGGTTTCCGATAGGAAAGCATGTCCGGCATGCTACCTAGACGCCTCGATTCCCGCTTGCAGACACCGAACCCGCGATGACCGATTACAGCCCCGCGCGCCGCACCCGGCGCTACACGACCTTGGTGATTCTGGTCGTCGCCTTGTTCGGCGGCTGGAGCGCGCTTTGGTATTACGCCTCCGGCCAGGCCGGGGAGATGCTCGAAGGCTGGCGGGCGCGTGAGGCCAAGTCGGGCCGGGTCTACGACTGCGGGTCGCAGACCGTCGGCGGCTATCCCTTCCGGATCGAGGTCAATTGCGACCGCGCCTCGGCGGTCTTCCGCGGCAGCCAGCCGCCGTTCGAGATCAAGACCGCCAGCATTCTGGCCGCGGTGCAGATCTACCAGCCCACGCTGGTGATCGGCGAATTCACCGGCCCGGCGACCATTGGCGATCCGGGCCAGCCGCCGACCATCAGCGCCAACTGGCGTCTCGGCCAGTCGAGCGTGCGCGGCACGCCGGCCGCGCCCGAGCGGGCCTCCCTCGTGTTCGACGATCCGGTGATCGAGCGCGTCAGCGGCGGTAACCGCGAAAATCTGCTGCGCGCCAAGCATATCGAGATGCACGGCCGCGTCGCTGAAGGCTCGGCCGCCGACAAACCGGTGATCGAGGCCGCGCTCAAGGTCGAGGCGGCGTCGGCGCCGTTCATCCACCCGGCCGCCGTGCAGCCGATCGATGCCGAGATCACGGCGGTGCTGCGCGGCCTGAACGATTTCGCGCCCAAGCCCTGGCCGGTGCGCTTCCGCGAGATCCAGGCCGCCGGCGGCCGCATCGACATCACCAAGGCGCGCGTGCAGCAGGGCGAGATCCTCGCCGTCGGCAGCGGCAGCCTGGCGCTTAATCCCAACGGCCGGCTCGACGGCCAGCTGCGCGTGACCGTCGCCGGCCTCGACGAGTTCCTCGACAAGATCGGCGCCCAGCGCCTGGTGCAGAGTTCGCCGACGGTCGACCGGCTCGCCGGTGCGCTCGACCGGCTGGCGCCCGGGCTCGGCAATGTCGCGCGCCAGCAGGCCGGCGCCAATATTTCCGCCGGCATCAATCTGCTCGGCGAGCCGGCGACGCTCGAAGGCCGCCGCGCGGTCACCGTGCCGCTGCGCTTTTCCGACGGTGCGGTGTTCGTCGGCCCGATCCCGATCGGCAACGCGCCGGCGTTGTTCTAAGCGCCGCGCTCTCCTGGTCACCGGACCATTGCTGCAATAGGCTGCGCTGGCAGTCTTGAGAGGAGCGTCCGTGAGTATCGAATTCCTGATCACGTCGCTGATCATTATCGTCTCGCCCGGCACCGGTGTTCTCTACACGCTCGCGACCGGCCTTTCGCGCGGATCGCGCGCCAGCGTGGTGGCGGCCTTCGGCTGCACGCTCGGCATCGTGCCGCACATGGCGGCCGCCATCCTGGGCCTGGCGGCGCTGTTGCACACCAGCGCGCTCGCATTTCATGCGTTCAAGTATCTCGGTGTTGCCTATCTGCTCTTTATGGCCTGGAGCACGTTGCGTGAGCACGGCGCGCTCAAGATCGACAAGCAGGTCGACACGCGCTCGGCGGCGCAGATCACCGTGACCGCGATCTTCATCAACATCCTCAATCCCAAGCTGTCGATCTTCTTTCTGGCGTTTCTGCCGCAGTTCGTGCGCGGCGACGAGCCGGACTTGCTCGCCCACATGCTGTTGCTGAGCGGCGCTTTCATGCTGATGACCTTTGCGGTTTTCGTGGTCTACGGCCTGTTCGCCGCGTCGGTGCGCACGCACGTGATCTCGCGTCCGCGCGTGCTGACCTGGATGCGGCGGACTTTTGCCGCCGCTTTCGTCGCGCTTGGGGCCAAGCTGGCGATGGCCGATCGCTGAATTCTTACGCCGCCAAGGTGTCGAGCAGCCCCGGCTTGACGCCGAGCTGGTCGATCAGCCGGTTCAACTCGCCGCGCGCCTGCGCGTTGCTGCGCTGGTGGCGCTCGGCCAGGATGAGCTCGTTCTTCATCGAATGTTCGAGGCCGGTCAGTTCGGTGACGCGCACCTTGTAGCCGTGCGCTTCCAGCACCAGGCCGCGGATGACGTTGGTGATGTGCGCGCCGAACTCGCGCCGCTGGATCGGGTGGCGCCACAATTGCCGCAACGGGCCGGACTGGCCTTCCAGGAGCCGCGCCACTTCGGCCTGGCAGCAGGGCACCAACGCAATCGTCTTGGCGTCGTGGCGCAGCGCGAAGCGGATGGCGTCGTCGGTCGCGGTGTCGCAGGCGTGCAGCGCCGTCACCATGTCGGCGCGGCCACCGGGAATGGTGGCTTCCGCGATCGGCGCGGCGATGAACTGCATCCGCTCGAAGCCGGACGCGGCCGCCAGCGCGCGCGATACTTCGACGAGCTTCTCGCGCGCTTCGACGCCGACGACGCGGCCGCGCCCGGCCGGGCCGAACACCAGATCGTAGAGGATGAAGCCGAGATAGGACTTGCCGGCGCCGACGTCGGCGAGCACCGGCTCGTCCGGCTGCGTGAGCAGCGTTTCCAGCGCCGGGCGCAACAACTGCGTCAGGTGCAGCACCTGGGTGAGCTTGCGGCGCGAATCCGCGTTCAGCGTGCCGTCGCGCGTCAGAATGTGCAGCGCCTGCAGCAGCGGCACCGATTTCTCGGCGTGTGCACTGGGCCAGAGCTTGGTCCAGGCCTCCTTGTCCTTCTCGGCTGCGGGCTTGCGCTTCATCCTTCGTCCGCCGCGTAGGGCTTCGGCATCGGTGCGTGCGGCAGGTCCGGATGCGGACGGCCGAAGTCGGGCGCCGGCGAATCCTGGCCGATCTGCACGATGCCTTTGCGGATCGCGCGCGTGCGCGTGAAGTGCTCGAACAGCGCGTCGCCGTCGCCGTTGCGGATCGCCCGCGTCAGTGCCGAAATGTCCTCGTTGAAGCGGCCGAGCATTTCCAGCACGGCCTCCTTGTTGGCGAGGAACACGTCGCGCCACATCGTCGGATCGGAGGCGGCGATGCGCGTGAAGTCGCGGAAGCCGCCGGCGGAGAACTTCAGCACTTCCGAGCGCGTCACCGTCTGCAACTCGTCGGCGGTGCCGACGATGGTGTAGGCGATCAGGTGCGGCAGGTGGCTCGTCACCGCCAGCACCAGGTCGTGGTGGTCGGGCGCCATGATCTCGACATTGGCGCCGAGCAGGCGCCAGAACGCGGCGAGCTTTTCGGTCGCGGCGGCATCGGTGCCCTCGGGCGGCGTCAGGATGCACCAGCGGTTGACGAACAGTTCGGCAAAGCCGGCGTCGGGGCCGGAATATTCGGTGCCGGCCACGGGATGCGCCGGCACGAAGTGCACGCTCCCCGGCAGATGCGGGCTCATGTCGCGCACGACCGAGCCTTTCACCGAACCGACGTCGGAGACGATCGCGCCGGGCGCGAGACGAGGCCCGATCTCTTGCGCGACCGGGCCGCAGGCGCCGACCGGGATACAGACGATGACGAGGTCGGCGCCTTCGACGGCGGCGGCGTTGGTCTCGACCACCTGATCGGCGATGCCGAGTTCGGCGACGCGCCGGCGCGTTTCCGGCGAGCGCGCGGTCGCGACGATCGAGCCGACCGCGCCTTGCAGCCGCGCCGCGCGCGCGATCGACGAGCCGATCAGGCCGACGCCGATCAGCGCGAGACGGTTGAACAGGGTCGGCGGCTTGCTCACGCCGCCTTCCCCAGGAACTCCTTGAGCGCCTGCACCACCAGCCGGTTGGCCTCTTCGCTGCCGACCGACATGCGCAGCGCGTTCGGCAGCTTGTAGCCGCTGACCGCGCGCAGCACGAGGCCGCGCTGGGTGAGAAAAGCGTCTGCTTCCTTGGCGGTCTTACCCTTCGTCTCCGGGAAGTGGATGAGCACGAAGTTCGCCACGCTCGGCGTCACCGTCAGGCCGAGTTTGCCGATCTCCTCGGTGAGCCAGCCGAGCCACTGGCTGTTATGTGCGCGGGCGCGCTCGACATGCGCGCTGTCGCGGATAGCGGCGATGCCGGCCGCGATCGCCGGCGCGTTGACGTTGAACGGCCCGCGGATGCGGTTGATGGCGTCGATGACATGCGTCGGCCCGTACATCCAGCCGAGCCGCAGCGCGGCGAGCCCATGGATCTTGGAGAAGGTGCGGCACATCACGACGTTCTCCGACGTCGCCACCAGCTCGATGCCAGACTCGTAGTCGTTGCGCTCGACGTATTCGGCATAGGCCGCGTCGAGCACCAGCAGCACGTGCGGCGGCAGACCCTTGTGCAGGCGCTTGACCTCGTCGAACGGAATGTAGGTCCCGGTCGGGTTGTTCGGGTTGGCCAGGAACAAGACCTTGGTCTTCGGCGTCACCGCCGCCAGCAGGTGATCGACATTGGCGGTGAGGTCCGTCTCCGGCGCGACCACGGGCTTGGCGCCCGAGGCGAGCGTCGCGATCGGGTAAACGAGAAAACCGTGCGTGGCGTGGATCGCTTCGTCGCCGTCTTTCAGATAGGCGCGCGCGATCAGGTTGAGCAGGTCGTCGGAGCCGGCGCCGCAGACGATGCGCGCGGGGTCGAGGCCTAACACGGCGCCGATCGCCTCGCGCAGTTCCGACGCCGAACCGTCCGGGTAGTCTTCCAGGTGCTTGCCCACCGCGTTGTAAGCGGCGATGGCCTTCTCGCTCGGACCCAGCGGGGTCTCGTTGGAGGACAGCTTGAACACCTTGGCGACGCCCGGCGCGGTGCTCTTGCCCGGCACGTAGGGCGAGATGTCGAGCACGCCGGGGCGCGGTTGCGGACGGTTGGCGGTCATTTCGATTTTTCCACTTCATCAAGCAAAATCGACCCCCTCCTCATTCCTTCCCCTTTCAGGGGGAGGATGACCGCGCCGTACGTTCTCCCTCCCCTTGAAAAGGGGAGGGATGGGGAGGGGATCAACTACTACAAAGTTGAGGCTCAGGTCTTCTCGGCGGCAACCGTATAGCGTGTTGCGTGGCTCCCGACGAGGGCCGTGGAGCGCACCGTGGCGCCAGCCTTAACCAGGGTTTCGTTGACGATATCGAGGCCCATTTCCTTCGGCAGCGTCACCAGAAGGGCGGCTCCGTCAAAGGCCCGGTCGGGCGCGGCGATGAAATCGGCCTTCATCGAGAGCGCCTGCGCGGCGGCGGCGCCCCAGCCCGAGACACGGATGCTCCACACCGTGGCTTCCGTCGCCATGGCGTCGGCCGCGACCCGCGACAGCACGAAGACCGGGAAGGCGGCCGGATGGTCGGGCCGCTCGACGAACGGCAGGCGGGCGATGATCTTGGGCGCGGCGTCGAACTCGAGCGCGCTCCACCACGCGCCGGCGCCGGCGACGGCTGTGGCCGGCACCAGCCCGAGGTCGCCTTTGGATTCGGATACCGCCGCGACCACGCCGGCCGCGCCCATGTGTGGGACGAACGGCACCGTGAAGCCGAAATGGAAGCGGGCGGAATCCCGCATCAGCGCGTCGCCGGCCGACAGGTCGGCGTGCACGGAGAACGGAGCCTGGACGTAAGTGAAGGTCGCGATGATGACGCGCCAGATGCTCTCGACGGTGTCGAGTGGGAGCAGGCCCCGGTGCCGCTTCACCAGCCGGCGCATCATCTCGGCCTCGCGCGCGGGCCGGAACGCCGAGCCGGTCTCGGTGCTCTTCTTGACCGCGATCAGCCGGCCGATGATCTCGCTGCGCTCGATCAAGAGGCCGTGCATCGTCTCGTCGATGCGGTCGATCTCCTTGCGCAGGTCGTCCAGCGAGGGTGTTTCGGGGTTCTTCGCCATGACGGCATTGATAGGAGGGGCGGGGCTTGAAATCAAAGAAAACATTGACAGTCTGTTTTAGGCTACCCTAAAGGGCCCCGGTCCTGGATGGGTTGTTCCAGGCTCGCGGCAATGCCGGGAACGCGATGAACGACATGGTTGAGGCCAATAGCGTGCGGGAAGCGCCGGACCAGGTCCGCGAGGCGGATGCGCCGCGCGACTCGCTCCTGGCGCGTTTCGGCGACGGCCAGCCGCTCAGGCTTGACGCCGGCGTGGCGCTGTCGCCGTTCCAGATCGCCTATAAGACCTACGGCGCGCTCAACGCCGAGCGCTCCAACGCGGTGCTGGTCTGCCATGCGCTGACCGGCGATCAGCACGTCGCGAGCGTGCACCCGGTCACCAAGAAAAACGGCTGGTGGGAAACCCTGGTCGGTCCCGGCAAGCCGATCGATACCGAGCGCTACTTCGTCATCTGCTCGAACGTTCTCGGCAGTTGCATGGGTACGACCGGCCCGTCCTCGACCAACCCCGCCACCGGCAAGCCCTGGGGCCTCGACTTCCCGGTCATCACCATCCGCGACATGGTGCGCGCGCAGGCGATACTGCTCGATCATCTCGGCATCGACACGCTGTTCGCCGTGGTCGGCGGATCGATGGGCGGCATGCAGGTGCTGCAATGGGCGGAAAGCTTCCCCGAGCGCGTGTTCGCGGCGCTGCCGATCGCCTGCGCCACCCGCCATTCGGCGCAGAACATCGCGTTCCACGAGGTTGGCCGCCAGGCGATCATGGCCGATCCGGAATGGCGCGGTGGCCGCTATCATCTCGAAGACACCAATCCGCGGCGCGGGCTCGCGGTCGCGCGCATGGGCGCGCACATCACCTATCTGTCGGACGTTGCCTTGCACCGCAAATTCGGGCGTAAGTTTCAGGACCGCGAGAATCCGACGTTCTCGTTCGACGCGGATTTCGAGGTCGAATCTTATCTGCGCTATCAGGGCTCGTCGTTCGTCGAGCGCTTCGACGCCAATTCCTATCTCTATCTGACGCGCGCGATGGACTACTTCGACCTCGCCGCCGATCACAACGGCGTTCTGGCGAATGCCTTCAAAGGTACGCCGACGCGCTTCTGTGTGGTCTCGTTTACCAGCGACTGGCTGTTTCCGACGTCGGAATCGCGCGCCATCGTGCATGCGCTCAACGCCGCCAGCGCGCGCGTGTCCTTCGCCGAGATCGTCACCGACAAGGGTCATGACGCCTTCCTGCTCGAAGAGCCGGAGATGTTCGGGATCGTGCGCGGTTTTCTCGACGGCGCCTGCAGAGCGCGCGGGCTTAAGTTTTCGAAAGATCAGGTGAGATGAGCATGCTGTCGCGCACCGATCCCAAGCTGACCGTCGCCAACATCGCGCGCACCTCGGGCGGGGCCCGCGTCGACTTGGTGCTGGTTGCCGAGATGGTCCAGCCCGGCGCCAAGGTGCTCGACGTCGGCTGCGGCGACGGCGAACTGCTGCACCTCCTGAGCGAAAGCCGCGACGTCGACGGCCGCGGCATCGAGCTGTCGCGCGAAGGCGTGAACCAGTGCGTCGCCAAGGGGCTCGCCGTGATCCAGGGCGACGCCGACACCGACCTGGCGGATTACCCGGACGATGCCTTCGACTACGTGATCCTGTCGCAGACGCTCCAGGCCACGCGCAATCCGCGCATCGTGCTCGAGCACATGCTGCGCATCGGCCGCCACGCGGTGGTGTCGTTTCCGAATTTCGGCCACTGGTCGGTGCGCATGCAGCTCCTGTTCGCCGGCCACATGCCGCGGACGGATATCCTGCCCTATAGCTGGTACGACACACCGAACATCCACCACTGCACCATCAAGGACTTCCGCCAGCTCTGCACCGACGTCGGCGTGAAGATGGAAAAGGCCGTGGCGCTGAACGCCTGGGGCTCGCCGTTGCGGCTGAACGCCCCCTGGTGGTTCTGGAACCTGTTCGGCGAGCAGGCGGTCTTCCTGCTCAGCCGCCGGGCCTGACGGCTCCCGCCGACACCGTTGAAATCCCTCGTAATTTGGCTGGCGGGCTCGCACGTGCGCCTGCCGCGCGCGCGATGCTGCACTGCAACTAAATCTTTTAAAAGAGACGTGAGAACTTGCGGTGAAAGTAATTACAAGTAATATTATTGTATAAAAATTTCTAGTCAAGTAATAACAGTATTACTGTTCGTATAATTTCTTTGTCACACGTATTAACGACATTTTTCAAGGCTAGATTGCACGAAATGTCCTTTCTATCATCACGAAATAGCCATGGTTGATCGGCGTTTAAGCGCTGGGACTTGCCCATGAACTCATCGCGGGTAGGGGATTAGCTTAGCTGACGAGAGGACTAGATATCATGCGACTTGCAATAAAAAGACGGGCGGCGATTTTGCTGTGTTCGGTCGCAGTGGCGGCGGTAACGAGCTCAGCCTACGCGCGGCCCGCCCATAAGGCGGCACACCGCCATTCCCACCATCGGCAGGCTTTGGCGCACGCTCCAGCCGCGCCCATGAACGCCGATGCAACTCTGAGCGGCGCTGATCGTGATCAGCGGTATTCGGCCGTCATGCGTGAGCAGCAGGGCCAGTTCGCTTCCGCTCCGGTGTCCGGACGGCGTGGCCGTCGTGCGGCGGCGCAGCAACAGGCGGCGATGTCTGAGGGCGCCAGCTTTGGTTCCAGCTCCCTGGTGTCCGAAGCGCGCCGATACCTCGGCACCAACCCGACCGGCCGCGGCAGCCTTTGGTGCGGCGCCTTCATGGACCTGGTGCTCAAGCGCACCGGCCATGCCGGTGGCGGCAATCTGGCGAAATCCTACGCCAACTACGGCACCCGCGTTTCGGGGCCGCAGGTCGGCGCCATTGCCGTGATGGGCCGCCGCGGCGGCGGTCATGTCGGCGTGGTCAGCGGCATCGATCCGAACGGCAATCCGATCATCATTTCGGGCAACCACAACCGGACCACGGCAGAGTCGGTTTATCCGGCCAGCCGCATCACGGCTTACGTGCTGCCGCGCAGCTGACGCTTTCTTCGCGTTTCACGTCACACGCGCCTCGTTCCAACGGAGCGGGGCGCGTTTTTGTGCGGGGCGCAAACGACCCACACGGTTCGCGGCACAGGGCTAACGGTTAAGGTTATGGCGCGCGCGCGCAACGCGTAATCGCGCTCTATCGGACGTGAGCAATACAATAATGGCGCTCAGTTAGTTTCGAAGCGCGTGCCAACGAGCATGTGCAAGGTTAGCGCATAAACCATTTCATTGTTAATTCAGTCCGTTCAATTTGCCGAAAATTGGCGTGCTATTTCCCAAACGTCGGCTGCGCGCAGCCGGTGAAAAAGAACACTGGGAAATAGGGACCCCGCCATGCGATTCAAAACGCGGCTCATGCTGGTCGGCGGATGCATCGTGCTCGTGGCGCTGAGCATTCCCGCTTACAGCCTGCCGGCCTCGAAGCAAGCGACGCACATCAAGCCGCCGCTTCCCATGGCAAAGCCCAAGCAGGCCGCGCAACGGCCTGTGGCTGCTCCGGCACCGCGCGCGCGCAGCGCGCCAGTCGAGCAGGTCTCGCTGTCGGCGAACATGGCCAAGCCTGCCCTCGGCTGGCCGGCGCTGGTGGTGGAAGCGCGCAAATACATGGGCACCAATCCGACCGCGCGCAGCAGGCTCTGGTGCGCGACCTTCATGAACATGGTGCTGGCCAAGGTCGGCTATGCCGGCACCAATTCGGATGCGGCCAAATCGTTTGCCTATTACGGCCGCCGGATTTCCGAGCCGCGCGTCGGCGCCATCGCCGTGCTCACACGCGGCAAGAATGGCGGCCATGTCGGCGTCGTGTCCGGCATCGACTCGAGCGGCAACCCGATCATCATTTCCGGCAACCACAACAAGCGCGTCGGCGAAGCCATCTATGCGCGCTCGCGCGTCATCGCCTACGTGATGCCGACCGACCGGCGCGCGGTGCCGACCATGGTGGCGCGCGGTCCCGTCAGCGCGGCGGCGTCCGAGTCCGGTCTGGAATCGCCGATCGCCGAACTGATTGCCGCCATCGAGGCCGAACAGGCCCGCGCCGAGACGCCGCGCCCGGCTGAACAGCCGCAGCGCGCGCAAGTGGCGCAACGCCCGCCGGTGCAGCAGGCTCAGCCGCAGCAGGCACAGCCGCAGCCGCCGGCCGTGCCGCACCGGGTCGTGCAGCAGACCGCCGAGCCTCTGCCGCCGCAGCGTGCGCAAGACAACGCGCGCCGTGCCGCCACCACCAATCCGTTCTCTGAGCTGATCGGCCGGATCGAACGCACGTCGCCGCCGCAGGCGGTCCCGCCGCGCGCGGCCGGCCGTATCGCGGCCGCGGGATCCGCTAGTCCGTCTCGGTGATTTGGTCGCCGACGGCGATCTCGCCCGCGCTGACGACTTCGGCATAAACGCCGCAGTCCATGTGGTCGAAACTCTGCATCAATGTCTTCGGGATAGTCAGGTCGCGCACGCCGGACTGCGGATCGACGTTGGTCGCCGCGCACCGCACGATGCGTTTGACGACCTTGAGGCGTGTGCCGCCGACGGCGAGCGTGCGGTCGATGAGGTCGAACTCGTGCCAGGCCGGCCAGCCCGAAACGTAAATATTGGCGCGGAAGCGCAAAGGATCGACCGGCGTGCCGCAGGCAGCCTCGACCGCGGCGACGGAGCCGAGGTTGATGATCGACACCACCTTCTTGGCGACGTCCGAGAAGCTGTGGCCGTCGCCGTAGAGCACCTTCGGCGGCCCGCGCAGTTCGTCGGCGCAATAGGCCGCGAAGAACCGCTCGATTGTCGCGCGGCCTTCCGCCGTGCGCAGGTCGCCGCGGGCGGCTTCCCGGCCTTCATGGTGGATCGTTAGCGTGTGGCTGGCCTCGTCATAGTCGGTCTTGAGCGCCGCCAACCGCTCGTTGCGCATCAGCATCAGGAAGCGCTGCTTGGGGAAGTAGGCGGGCGCCGCCGGGTCGAAGCCGATCGGGCCGTTTTCGATGGCGTAGAGCCGGTCGGCCGGCACGGTCTGGCCGACGGCGAGCGCCGTCCGCGCCAGGGCCTGCGGCGACAGCCCCTTAACCGGATAGCGGTAGAGGGCTTTGATGACGGCGGCGTGGTCGGACATATCAGCCATGGGCGGCCTCGGCGGCTCCTGTTGCGGGTCCCGGCGACTCTTGGGGCTGACCTATATCAAGCAAACGGGCTCTTCAAACTGGAATAAGTGCCCCCACATAATGGTCCGAGGCGGGCCGCCGTCAGGGACCCGCTGTTTGTCCGGTGCCACTTTGGGCCGAGGGAGTAGACATATGAATTTCGAGAAATACACCGACCGCGCCCGCGGTTTCGTGCAGTCCGCCCAATCTTTGGCCCTGCGTGAGGGCCACCAGCAATTCGCCCCCGAACACCTGCTGAAAGTCCTGCTCGACGACCCGGAAGGGCTGGCGGCGGGCCTGATCGACCGTTCCGGCGGCAAGTCGCGCCAGGCCTTGCAGCAAACCGAGGCGGCGCTCGCCAAGCGTCCGAAGGTCACCGGCGGCGGCAGCGGTCAGGTCTATCTCGACCCGGCGCTGGCGCGCGTGTTCGACGCCGCCGAGAAGGCGGGCGAGAAGGCCGGCGACAGCTTCGTCACGGTCGAGCGGCTGCTGCTCGCGCTGGCTCTGGAAAAGGACAGCGAGGCGGGCAAGATTCTCAACGCCGCCGGCGTCACCGCGCAGAACCTCAATGCCGCGATCAACGCGTTGCGCAAGGGTCGCACCGCCGATTCCGCGTCGGCCGAAAACGCCTATGACGCGCTGAAAAAATACGCCCGCGACCTCACCCAGGTGGCGCGCGACGGCAAGCTCGATCCGGTGATCGGCCGCGACGAGGAAATCCGCCGCACCATCCAGGTTCTCTCCCGCCGCACCAAGAACAATCCCGTGCTGATCGGCGAGCCCGGCGTCGGCAAGACCGCTATCGTCGAAGGCTTGGCGCTGCGCATGGTCAACGGCGACGTGCCGGAGAGTCTGCAGGACAAGCGCCTGCTCGCGCTCGACATGGGCGCTTTGATCGCCGGCGCGAAGTATCGCGGCGAATTCGAGGAGCGGCTGAAGGCCGTGCTCAACGAAGTCACGGCGGCCGAAGGCGGCATCGTGCTGTTCATCGACGAGATGCACACGCTGGTCGGCGCCGGCAAGGCCGACGGCGCGATGGACGCCTCCAACCTGTTGAAGCCCGCGCTGGCGCGCGGCGAGCTGCACTGCATCGGCGCCACCACGCTCGACGAATACAAGAAGCACGTCGAAAAGGATGCGGCATTGGCGCGGCGTTTCCAGCCGGTGTTCGTGTCCGAGCCGACGGTCGAGGACACCATCTCGATCCTGCGCGGCCTGAAGGACAAATACGAACAGCATCACGGCGTGCGCATCGCCGACTCGGCGATCGTCGCCGCCGCGACCTTGTCCAACCGCTACATCACCGACCGCTTCCTGCCCGACAAGGCCATCGACCTGATCGACGAAGCCGGCGCGCGGCTGAAGATGCAGGTCGATTCCAAGCCGGAAGAGCTCGACTCGATCGACCGCGAGATCGTGCGGCTGAAGATCGAGCAGGAGGCTTTGAAGAAGGAGACTGATCCGGGCTCGAAGGATCGCCTGCAGCGGCTCGAGGGCGAACTGATCGCGCTCGAAAAGCAGTCGGCCGACATCACCAGCCGCTGGAAGTCCGAGAAGGAAAAGCTCTCCGACGCCCAGAAGCTCAAGACCGAGCTCGACGGTTTGCGTGCCGAACTCGCCAACGCCCAGCGCAAGGGTGAATACCAGCGTGCCGGCGAGCTGGCCTATGGCCGCATTCCCGAGCTCGAGAAGAAGCTGAAGGACATCGAAGAGAAGGAAGGCCAGCGCGGCGCCATGGTCGAGGAGACCGTGACGGCCGACCACGTCGCCGGCGTCGTCTCGCGCTGGACCGGCGTGCCGGTCGACAAGATGCTCGAGGGCGAGAAGGAAAAGCTGCTGCGCATGGAGGACGAGATCGCCAAGCGCGTGATCGGTCAGGCGGAAGCGGTGAAAGCGGTCTCGACCGCGGTGCGCCGCGCGCGCGCCGGCCTGCAGGATCCGAACCGGCCGATCGGCTCGTTCATGTTCTTAGGCCCCACCGGCGTCGGCAAGACCGAGCTGACCAAGGCTTTGGCCGAATATCTGTTCGACGACGAGACCGCGCTCGTGCGCATCGACATGTCGGAATACATGGAGAAGCACGCGGTCTCGCGGCTGATCGGCGCGCCTCCGGGCTATGTCGGCTACGAGGAAGGCGGCGCGCTCACGGAAGCCGTGCGGCGCAGGCCCTATCAGGTCGTGCTGTTCGACGAGATCGAGAAGGCGCATCCGGACGTGTTCAACGTCCTGTTGCAGGTGCTCGACGACGGCCGGCTCACGGACGGGCAGGGCCACACCGTCGACTTCCGCAACACGCTGATCATCATGACGTCGAACCTGGGCGCCGATTTCCTGGTCAACCAGGCGGACGGCGATGACACGCATCTGGTCCGCGACCAGGTGATGGCCGTGGTGCGCTCGGCCTTCCGGCCCGAGTTCCTCAACCGCGTGGACGAGATCATCCTGTTCCACCGGCTGAAGCGGAACGAGATGGGCCGCATCGTCGACATCCAGTTGAAGCGGCTGCAGAAGCTGTTGGACGATCGCAAGATCACCGTCACGCTCGAGCCGAGCGCGCGCGACTGGCTGGCCGAGAAGGGTTGGGATCCGGCGTACGGCGCGCGCCCCTTGAAGCGCGTGATCCAGAAGTCGGTGCAGGACCCGCTTGCGGAGATGATCCTCGCCGGCCGCGTCAAGGATGGCGAGCACGTCACCATCTCCGGCGACAAGCTGGGGCTGAGCTTCAACGGTCAGGTCGCGCAGGCGGCGTAATTTCTGTCATTCCGGGGCGATCGCCTTCGAACGAAGGACGAAAACGATCGAACCCGGAATCCAGAAATGGATACCGTGCTTGCGTCTGGATTCCGAGCTCGCGGCCTTCGGCCGCGCCCCGGAATGACGAAGAAGAGACTTACCGTCCCGCCGGTGCGCTGGACGCGACGCGCGCAGGCTTGCGCGCCATGATGCCGTCGAGCCGGTCGCGTTCCTTCTCAAAGCCCGCCATCATCGGGCCCTGCAATTCGCGGCCGCGCGGCAGCTTGATGCGCATCGGATCGACGAAGCGGCCGTTGACGCGGATTTCGTAATGCACGTGCGAGCCGGTCGACAGGCCGGTGGAGCCGACGAAGCCGATCACCTGGCCCTGGCGGACGCGCTTGCCTTCGTCCATGCCGCGCGCATAGGCGCTCATGTGGCCGTAGGCGGTCTCGTAGCCGTTGTTGTGGCGGATCAGCACGAATTTGCCGTAGCCGGATTCCCAGCCGACCCTCTCGACCGTACCGTTGCCCGCCGAGTAGATCGGCGTGCCGCTCGGCGCCGCCCAGTCCACGCCGGTGTGCATTTTCGTATAGCCGAGGATCGGGTGGCGGCGGATGCCGAAGGCCGAGCGCATGATGCCGGCGA
>CAYJPU010000030.1:16183-20959 GCA_964372105.1 uncultured Undibacter sp. | reverse complement strand
GAACAACCGCGAACTTGCCGACGGTGCTCTGCTGATCAGGGTGGTCAGAGGCAGCGAGGGTATGCAGCTAACCTACAGATCGACGGGTGATCCGGAAGGTCGGTCACTGCAAACGTAAGATCGGGAGTGAGGAAAGGTGCGGAATTTGAGGCGTTTTGAATATTGCGGATCGACATGATATGATTGCATATCGTTGAAACGAGTGGGCCCATGAGACCGTCGGCTTTGGTGCGGCAGCACATCGTCCAGATGAAGGAAGCGATTTCGCACTACCCAGTGCGCAACCCGAGGCTTTTCGGGTCGTCGGCGCGCGGCGACGATCGGCAGGACAGCGACGTCGACATTCTGGTCGACCCGCTTCCGCAAACGACGCTCTACGACCTTGCCGAACTCGAACTCGAACTGGAGCTGGAGAGCATTCTGGGCTGCAAGGTCGACGTCCGCACGCCCGGTGAACTGGCTCCCGAGGTGGCGGAACG
The DNA here is from genome assembly GCA_964372105.1 of uncultured Undibacter sp. GTDB lineage: Bacteria > Pseudomonadota > Alphaproteobacteria > Rhizobiales > Xanthobacteraceae > Pseudolabrys. The sequence continues at coordinate 20,480 of CAYJPU010000030.1, read as the reverse complement.
AGTGGCACCTGACCTTAGGCCGATGTGATGGTCTCAAAGCCGGTCGCGATCGAGGAGCGGCTCCGCGACATCATCAAATGGGGCGAGTCGCTCGCGCGTCACACGGGCGGTATAACGCAAAGCCAATTCATGGCTGACGAGAAGACTCAACACGCCGCCACGAAATGCATCGAAGCGATCGGTGAGGCGGCGAAGGAAATCCTTAAGACAGAGCCAGATTTCGATTCTCACCACCCCGGCCTCAAAGCAAAGGCGGTTGCAAGGTGGAGGCGTTGCCGGGCACGCCCGTACAAACCACGCGGTCGCCCTAGGCAGGAGAGGCCTCGGCAACTACGGTCCCAGTGACCTCCCGGATAGCATCCTTGAGGCGCGCGCCGCGGCACAATAGATGAACTTGCCAGCGCGACCCTGGAAGCCGACAAGGTCCTGGTGTTCTGATTACCGCCGCGAACGCAGAGCTTTGACCGCCTGCTCCAGGATGGCCAGCGCGTCTTTCGCCCCGTCGGCTTCGCCCTTTTCAAAATCGCCTTCGGCGACACCCATCGTGTTGGTCACGTGCGCAAGACACAGGACCGCGGCCTCCCGCTGACGCGCGAAGGTGTAAAGGGCGGCCGCTTCCATCTCGACGGCCAGCACGCCTTTCGCGTGCGCCGCCTCGACGGCCGCGGCGGTCTCGCGGAACGGCGCGTCGGTCGTCCAACTCGCGCCGGCGAAGACCCGAAGGCCGGTTCCGGGCAATGCCTTCATGGCGGCCGCGACGATGCGGGGGTCGGCTTCGGCAAAGACGTCCGCCGCCGCGTAATGATAGCTCGTGCCCTCGTCGCGCAGCGCCCGGTCGATGACGACGAAATAGGGCGGGCGCCCGGCGGGCACGATCTGGCCGGCGGAGGTGAGGCTGATCAGGCCGCGGCATCCGCAGGCGAACAGTTCCTCGGCGACCAACACCGCGAACGGAGCGCCGACCACGCAGCCGATGATGCCGACGGTTTCTCCCGCAAGCGTGAAGGTGTGAAGTTCGCTGTGATAGCAGGGCCACGCCTCGAACGGCTGTGCCTGGCCCGATTTCTTGAGGTGGCGGACGACGTCGCCGTCCGGATCGAGGACGCAGATTGCCGGCACGTCGACGGTGGCCAGGCCTTTCTGGCGGCGGGCCTCGCGCAGCAAGGCAGCCGGCGCAAACACCGATGGCTGGTCCGTGTCCTTATTGTCGAGGATGGGTGAGGAAGGCACGGCAGCTCCCGCGAAGAGTGTCCTGGCGTGTCATTCCCACCAGCGATTGGCGAATAACATGCGCTCGACGATAAGGATACGACCTTGAACGATCCAGGCCGCCAGGCCCATCAGGCGCCGACGGGCACGACGCAGCGCTTTCAATTCAGCCGGTTTCGGCGGAAAAACGAATGACGCTCCATAATACCTGTAACCAATTCAAGCGTTCGGGAGCGGCGCACAGCTCGATACATTAACGTTCGGAATCTGTATATTTTACCGAACGGCGATATGTGGGCGAGGAAAACATGGCGATTCCCAATATGTCCGACGAGCAGATGCGCACCGCGCTGAAGGAGCTCGAACAGGCCGTCTACAACCACGAACAGTGGGCTGAAACCCTGTACGGCACATTGATCTGCCATCTCAGCCCGGACGAACGGGACATCAGCCGCGAGGCGCATCACATCTGCCGTTTCGGCCAATGGTATTACAAGTCCGGCGGTGCGGCGATGAGCAAGCATCCCGGCTTTGCCGAGATCGGGATGGAGCACGAGCGCATGCACCAATACGCCGCGAGCCTTCTGCGGGCGTCCGTCGACGGCGCACCGGTTTCGATCAAGGACTACGAACGGTTCGTGACGGCGCTCAAACGCCTGCGCCTGGAGATCGCGACCGTTCAGCATGAACTCGAAGGCGCGCTGTTTAATCTCGATCCTTTGACCGGAACCCCAAGCCGCGTCGAAATGCTGAGCAAGCTGCGCGAGCAGCAGGAGTTCGTCAGGCGGAGCCATCCTTGCGTCGTCGCGATGATGGATTTGGATCTGTTCAAGGCCGTCAACGACAAATACGGGCACCTTGCCGGCGACAATGTCTTGATCAGTTTTTCGCGCTACATCATGGCGCACCTGCGGCCCTACGATAAGCTGTTCCGCTATGGCGGCGAGGAGTTCCTGATCTGTCTGACGGATACGGACCTGGAATCCGCCCGCGCCATCGTTGAGCGGCTGCGTGACGAGCTCGCGACCTTGCCGCAAGAGTCGGCCGACAAAGGAGCGTTCAACGTCACCGTCTCGTTCGGGTTGGCCGCCTTGGACCCGGACCAGGCCGTGGAGCGGTCCATCGACCGCGCCGACAAGGCGCTCTATGCCGCCAAGGCGAGGGGAAGAAACTGCGTCGTCAGTTGGGACGCGTCGATGGAAAACCTTCCGACTGAGACCGGTGCGGGAGCCTGACCGCCTCGCTTGCCCCACCACCCCGTGATTGCTACCTAACCCTCTGACTTAAACCATGGCCGGGTCCTGCCCGGCCATCCACGTCTTTAAAAACCCTTGGTTTTGAAGTGGATGGCCCGGGCGGCGCGAAGCCATGGCAGCCTCAAGCGGGACACCGGGTCGCGGGCTCAAAAAAGCCCCCGCCGGCCCGGGGAAGACAAACGGACGATGGCCGACAAAACGCCCTTCTACATCACCACCGCGATCTCGTACCCGAACGGCGCGCCGCACATCGGCCACGCCTACGAGGCGGTCGCGACCGACGCCATCGCGCGCTTCAAGCGGCTCGACGGCGCCGACGTGTTCTTCCTCACCGGCACCGACGAGCACGGCCAGAAGATGCAGCAGACCGCGGCCAAGCTCGGGCTGACGGCGCGCGAGCTGCGCGACCGCAACGTGCCGATGTTCGAGAAGATGGTCGAGCGGCTGAACTGCTCGAACGACGACTTCATCCACACCACCGAGGAACGCCACCACCGCTCGTCCGAGGCCATCTGGCAGCGCATGGAGCAGAACGGCGACATCTATCTCGACAAGTACGCCGGCTGGTATTCGGTGCGCGACGAGGCCTATTACGCCGCGGACGAGACCCACGTTAACGAGCACAAGGTGCGGCTCGCCAGCAAGACCGGCACGCCGGTCGAGTGGGTGGAGGAGGAGAGCTATTTCTTCCGCCTGTCCGCCTACCAGCAGAAGCTCCTCGACCTCTACGAGACCGTGCCGGACTTCGTGCTGCCGAAGGAGCGGCTGAACGAGGTGGCGAGCTTCGTGCGCGGCGGCCTGCAGGACCTGTCGATCTCGCGCACCACCTTCGACTGGGGCGTGCGCGTGCCCGGCGCCGACAAGCACATCATGTACGTGTGGGTCGACGCGCTGACCAACTACATCACCGGCGTCGGCTTTCCCGACACCGAGAACGAGAAGTTCAAGCGCTATTGGCCGGCCGACCTGCACGTCATCGGCAAGGACATCGTGCGTTTCCACGCGGTCTACTGGCCGGCGTTCTTGATGTCGGCCGGCGTCGCCGTGCCGAAGCGCATCTTCTCGCACGGCTTCCTGTTCAACCGCGGCGAGAAGATGTCGAAGTCGGTCGGCAACGTGATCGACCCGTTCACGATGACCGACACCTACGGCGTCGACCAGTTCCGCTACTTCTTCCTGCGCGAGGTGCCGTTCGGCCAGGACGGCAATTACAGCCACGAGGCCATCGTCAACCGCGTCAACGCCGACCTGGCGAACGACTTTGGTAACTTAGCGCAGCGCTCGCTGTCGATGATCGCCAAGGCGTTCGGCGGCGTGCTGCCGACGCCCGGCGCGTTGACCGAGGCCGACAAGACCATCCTGGCGTCGGCCGACGCCATGGTCGGGCAGGCGCGCGAGCACATGAAGACGTTCCAGCTCCACCAGGTGCTCAACGCCGTCTGGGCGGTGGTCGCCGACGCCAACCGTTACTTCGCCTCCGAGGCGCCCTGGGCGCAGGCCAAGACCAACCCGCAGCGGCAGGGCACCATCCTGTACGTGACGGCCGAGATCCTGCGTCAGGTCTCGATCCTGGCACAGCCGTTCGTGCCGGCCTCGGCGGGCAAGCTGCTGGACATCCTGGCCGTCGGGCCGGGCGAGCGGACCTTCGAGGCGCTGACGCCCGGCCACCGGATCAAGGCCGGCGCCACGCTGCCGCCGCCGTCGCCGGTGTTTCCGCGCTTCGTGGATGCGGAGGCGAAGAGCTGAAGTTGCTCTCTCTTCACCTCCCCCTGGAGGGGGGAGGTCGGTCCGCGGCACGCGCACCCCGTGGGGGGGTGAGCGGAGGTAGGAGG
>CAYJPU010000030.1:0-16173 GCA_964372105.1 uncultured Undibacter sp. | reverse complement strand
GCCGCGGCGGGGGGGGGGGCGCCCACGGGATGGTAGGAGACACCCCACCCCGGCGCTATGCGCCGACCCTCCCCCTCCAGGGGAGGGTGAAGCAGGGCCGGTTTCGATTGAATGGGAATTGCTGACCGAATGCTCATCGACAGCCACTGCCACCTCGATTTCCCCGACTTCGCCGCCGAGATCGACGCGGTGGTGGCGCGCGCCCGCGCCGCCGGCGTCGGCCGCCTGGTGACGATCTCAACCCGCGTGCGGAAACACGCCCAGGTGCTTGCGATCGCAGAGAGATTCCCCGACGTGTTCTGCTCGATCGGGACCCATCCGCACCACGCCCACGAAGAGCTCGACATCGACGCCAAGGCGCTGGCTAAAATCGCGCAGCACCCCAAGGTGGTCGCGATCGGCGAGGCCGGGCTCGACTATCACTACGACAAGAGCCCGCGCGACGAGCAGGCGATCGGCTTCCGCCAGCACATCGCCGCGGCGCGTGAGACCGGGCTGCCGCTGGTCATCCATGCGCGCGCGGCCGATGCCGACATGGCGCGCATCCTGACGGAAGAAACGAAGCAGGACGCGTTCAAAGCCGTGCTCCATTGCTTCACCGCCGGCCGCGATCTGGCCTTCGCGGCCGTGGACTTGGGGCACTACGTCGGCTTCACCGGCATCCTGACCTTCAAGAACTCGCCCGACCTGCGCGAGATCGCGGCGGCGCTGCCGGCCGACCGCATCCTGGTCGAGACCGACTCGCCGTACCTGGCGCCGGTGCCGTACCGGGGCAAACGCTGCGAGCCGTCTTATGTGGTGGAAACCGCCAAGGTGCTGGCCGCGGTGCGCGGCGTCAGCCCGGACGAGATCGCCCGGCAGACCACGGAAAACTTCTACCGGCTTTTCAATAAAGTTCCTCAAGCCATTGAAGTAGCAGCATGAGCGTTACCTTCACCATCCTCGGCTGCGGCTCGTCCATGGGTGTGCCGCGCGTCGCGCTCGGCTGGGGCTCGTGCGACCCGAACAACCCGAAAAACCGCCGCCGGCGCTGCTCGCTGCTGGCGACGCGGACCAATGAGCGCGGCCTCAAGACGCGCGTTCTGGTCGACTGCTCGCCGGACCTGCGCAACCAGCTCCTGGACGCCGAGGTCGACTGGCTGGACGGCGTGCTGATCACCCACGAGCACGCCGACCACATCCACGGCATCGACGACCTGCGCGGGCTGTTCGTGCACAAGCGCCGCAAGGTCGACGTCTGGCTGGACGAGCCGACCTCGCGCGCCATGCACGCCCGGTTCGGCTATTGCTTCATGACGCCGCCGGGCAGCGAATATCCGCCGATCGCACACGAGCGCCGGCTGGTGCCGGGCGAAATGGTCACGATTTCAGGGCAGGGCGGCGATATCCCGGTCGTCCCGGTGCTGCAGAACCACGGCGAGATTCCGTCGCTCGGCTTCCGCATCGGCAACGTGGCCTACTCGGCCGACATCAAGAGCCTGCCGGACCAGAGCCTGCCGTTGATGGAAGGCCTCGACGTCTGGATCGTCGACGCGCTGCGCAAGGCGCCGCATCCGAGCCATCTCAATCTCGACGAGGCGCTGTACTGGATCGACCGCGTGAAGCCCAAGCGCGCCATCCTGACCAACCTGCACACCGACATGGACTACGCCGAACTGTGCGCGACGCTGCCGCCGCACATCGTGCCGGCCTACGACGGCATGCGGTTCGACGGCTGACCGACGTTGCGGTGGAAACGCGCAATTTGGCGAAAGACGCGCCGTATCAGGGCCAAACTTGCACAAAGCCACCGGCCGTTGACGCGCCAACCGGCTCGATCCGCCCATCGCCAATAAAATTCATTAGGGCATCCGGTCGTGAAATAGGACGAGAAGAATTGAAAATGTATGCGGATGATGAGAAGCGAAAATGACCTCTGAAAAACGCAAGCCAGACGACCCCCGAACAGTCCAAACGCTTCATCGAAGCAGCGCGCGACGTAGGGGCAGATGAAACGGAAGAGGGCGCAGACCGCGCTTTCTCTAAGGTAGCGGCATCAAAATCGGCTAAGGGATCTTCACCCGCGAAAACCTACCGGCGAACGAGAGATTGAAAATAAATGGCGGCTTCGTTGCTCCAATTCGCGCTTTAATTCCATCATATCCGCGCATGAAGTAGTGAACTTTGTCCCACAGAGGCGAACTGGCACCGGGGAGATAGAAACACGCCGCTTTGTATTGCTTCACGGCAGAAATCTCTGGAAGCAGTTCGTGAAATTTGCGGTCATGGCTGAATACGATCCAGCCTTCTGTCGCGACTTTGGCAAGCCAAGCATCGTCTGGCGTATCTTGTGCGAACCGAAATTTGCCTCTGGGGTCGTGGTGATACTCGACAGAAAACGGGGGCCTTGCCGCCCGCAACACTTCCGGGAAGCGGGTGCCAAAATTCCGGTCAAAGTAGAATGTTAGTGCTTGACCGGCGATTTATGCCTCCCCACAACGCCCTCAAACTTTAGTGCTTCTCGCACCTCTTCTTTTTTCATTCCGAAATCTTCGGCTATATCGGTATCGCTTTCGCCGGCATCGAATCTGCCTTTGATGATCCAGGTTGGGGTGCCCTTCACCGCGGGCGCTCCGAACGAAATGCGCGGATCAATGACAATTGGCGAGCCCGGACCGGCGACATGCCATTTCAAAACAATACCGTCGGGCTTCTCATATTCGAATTCCTTCAACCGGCCGATGACACATTCCCACGCCATTTGGCCGCCCTGATCCGCCGAAACCGCCGTACCGGGCTTCACGTCTATTTGGGTGGAGTCGAGCCAAAGGTGCTTGCCTTCCTCTTTGAAGCTGTATTCGGCGAAGGGATGCTCGCTGTGCAGCATTCGAACTGCATAAGCCCGCGCGGCGCGGATGCGCGGCATAGACACGCCAGCCTTGCGAAAGGCGGCGACGACTGCGACCTCTATAAGCTGCATGTAGGAGAGGGCGGCCCGCTTCTCACGTTCTTTGAGAAGCGACGCCTCAATCCGGTGCCACGCGGCGACGGTCTTGGGGCTAATCTTGGCATAGGTGGCCGCCTCCCCAATTTGATAGCTGGGAAGATAGAGGCGTCGACGCCACGGTTCGTCTAGACGTTCTGACACCAAGGTGACCATGTTCCGGGACTCGCTTTGCTAGAGTACGGCCTTGTGGGCCGCGTTAGCTACGGCTGTGTGATGGAAACGGATGGGCCGATGCTTTTGGCGACAACAAACCGCGTAAAATCAGCACAAAAATGGCAAAACAATGCAATATCAAAGACTTGCGTTTGGGTCTGCTAGTGAAACATCGCCGTAATATATTCCATAATATGTCTTATGCGAATTAGATAGCCGGATCGCCGGTGCGGCCTGGCTTTGGTACCGTCCGGCGAATCCTGACCACCCCCACACGCAAAGCCTTCACACCCATGCAGCCGTCCCACGACATTGCCCGACTGATCGAGATCATGGCCGCGCTGCGCACGCCCGGCAGCGGCTGCCCCTGGGACCTCGAACAGAACTTCAAGACGATCGCGCCGTACACGATCGAGGAAGCCTACGAGGTCGCCGACGCGATCGCGCATGGCGATCTCGCCGACCTCAAAGACGAACTCGGCGACCTGCTGCTCCAGGTCGTGTTCCACGCCCGCATGGCCGAGGAGCAGAACGCCTTTGCCTTCGCCGACGTGGTCGAGGCCATCACCACCAAGATGATCCGCCGGCATCCGCACGTCTTCGCCGACGCCGACGGCCGCACCGCCGACGCGGTCAAGGGGCTCTGGGAGAAGATCAAGGCCGAGGAAAAGGCCGAGCGCAGAACGCCCGCGCCGGCCGGCGGCTCGGTCGGTGCCTTGGCCGGGGTGCCCGTGGCCCTGCCCGCGCTCACGCGCGCGCTCAAGCTCCAGAACAAGGCCGGACAGGTCGGCTTCGACTGGAACGATCCGCGCGCGGTGCTGGCGAAGATCCGCGAGGAAGCCGACGAGATCGAAGAGGCGTTAGACGAAGCCGATCAAGCCCATGCCGCGACCGAGGTCGGCGATCTGTTGTTCGCGGTCGTCAACCTGGCGCGGCACCTGAAGACCGACCCGGAAGCGATTCTGCGCGACACCAACCTGAAATTCGAGCGCCGCTTCGGCTCGATCGAGCGCGCGCTGGCGGCGCGCGGCAAGGCGCCTCAAGACGCGACTTTGGCGGAGATGGACGCGCTCTGGGACGAAGCCAAAGTCTCCGAAAAGCAAGAGGCGGCCGACAAGGCCGCCTCCGCCAAATCTTGAGATCACAAGTCGCAAGCTCACAAGCCGTGAGCCGTTAGCCTCAGGCGCGCGCCGCGCTCACCGCAGCCGGCACCGTGACGCTCTGTGGCCTGGGCGTGTCCTTGATCGCGGCCGAGCAGGCCGCACTGACAAGGGCCGCGAACACCACGTAAGCGCACAGCATCCAGGGCTGATTGCCGTTGGCCGCGATCAGGTAGGTCGCGATGATCGGCGTGATGCCCGAGGCGAAGATGCCGGAGAACTGATAGACGAACGAGATGCCGGTATAGCGCACCCGCGCGTCGAACAGATCGCAGAACAGCCCCGCTTCCGGCCCGTAGCACATCGCGTAGATGACCCCGAACGGGATGATCATGGCCGCGAAGATCGCCACGATGTTGCCGCTGCTCATCGCCCAGAAGGCCGGATAGACCGAGATCGCCAGCAGGATCGCGCCGATGGCGTAGGTTTTGCCCCTGCCCCACTTGTCGGAAAGGCTGCCGAAAAACGGAATGAAGGGGACCATGACCAATGCCGAGGCGAATACCCCCCAAAGCGCCGTGGTGCGATTGATGTGCACCGTATTGACCAGGTAGGAGATGCTGAACACGGCGAAGACGTTGAAGAACACGCCGTCGATATAGCGCGCGCCCATGCCGAGCAGGATGTTGCGCGGGTATTCACGGATCATGTTCACGAACGGGATCTTCACCTCCTGGCCCTTTTCCTTGAGCTTGGCGAACTCCGGCGTCTCCATGATCTTCAGGCGGATATAGAGGCCGACGACCACCAGCACGAAGCTGGCGATGAAGCCGACGCGCCAGCCCCAGGCCAGGAACTGCTCCTCCGGCAGGCTGGACGCGACCGCGACCACGCCGGCGCTCATGCACAGGCCGATCGACAGGCCGATCTGCGGCAGGCTGGCGAACAGGCCCTTCTTGCCCTCGGGCGCGTATTCATAGGTCATCAGCACCGCCCCGCCCCACTCGCCGCCGAGCCCGATGCCCTGCATGACGCGCAGGAACAGCAGGAGGATCGGGGCTGCGACACCGATCTGCTGATAGGTCGGCAACAGGCCGATCAGCACGGTGGCGACACCCATGATCATCAGCGTGAGCACCAGCATGCTCTTGCGGCCGATACGGTCGCCGAAGTGGCCGAAGATCACGCCGCCAAGCGGACGCGCGACGAAGCCGACCGCGAAAGTGGCATAGGCCAGCAGGATCGAGACCAGCGGGTCCGCCGCCGGGAAATACAGCTTGTTGAAGACGATGCCCGCGACCGTCCGTACAGAAAGAAGTCGTACCACTCGATCGTGGCGCCGATCAGACTTGCGGCGACGACGCGCCTCAGATCGCGATCCGATATTACTCCGCTTGCCTTGGTGTTGCCTTCCCGATTGTGTTTTCTTTGCAGTCTTCCAAGATCATGTCGGCGGCCTTTTCAGCGACCATCATCGCCGGAACATTGGTGTTGCCGGAGACGAGCGTCGGCATGATGGAGCAGTCCACTACCCACAGGCCGGCGACGCCGCGCACGCGCAGGCGCGGATCGACGACAGCGGCCTCGTCGCTGCCCATGCGGCACGTGCCGGAAGGGTGGAAAATCGTGGCGCCGTTGCGGCGCGCGAACTCGAGGATCTCGGCCTCGGTGCGAACCTCGGGGCCCGGCGTTACTTCGGCCGCGACCAGACCGGACAACGGCGCCGTCGAGGCCAGCTTGCGCGCGAACTGGATGCTCTTGACCGCGTAGTCGCGGTCCTTCTCGGTCGCGAGATAATTGGCATGGATCAGCGGCCGCGCCAGCGGATCGGACGACGCGAGCGCGATGTGGCCGCGGCTCTCGGGGCGCAACTGGCAGACCGACAGCGTGAAACCGGGGAAGTCGTGCACCGTGCCGCCGGCCATGTCGGCGCTCAGCGTGGCGACGTGGAACTGGATGTCGGGCGACTTCGACTCCGGCATCAGCCGGCCGAACAGGCCGCCTTGGTTGATGCCGATGGCGAGCGCGCCGCGCCGGAACAGCAGCCATTCGAGGCCGAGCTTGGCGCGGCCCCACAAGGTGCGCAGCGCGTCGTTGGTGGTGATCGCCTTGGTGGCCCTGTAGATCAGCCGGAATTGCAGATGGTCCTGCAGGTTCTGGCCGACCGCCGGCCGGTCGATCAGCACCGGCACGCCGGTCTCCTGCAGGTGCCCGGCCGGGCCGATGCCCGACAGCATCAGCAGCTGCGGCGACTGGACGGCGCCGGCCGACAGGATGACGCCGCGCCGCGCCTTGATCGTGCGCGTGCCTGCCGGCGTCTTGCACACGACGCCGACCGCGCGGCGGCCTTCGAACAGCACGCGCAGCACCTGCGTGTCGGTGACGACCTGAAGGTTCGGCCGCTTTTCGGCCGGCCGCAGGTAGGCGACCGCCGCCGACATGCGCCAGCCGTTCTTGGTGGTGAGCTGGAAGTAGCCGGCGCCCTCCTGCACGCGGCCGTTGAAGTCGGCGGTGCGCGGCACGCCATGGGCCTCGGCCGCGCCGATGAAGGCTTCGATCAGTTCGTGCTTGCGGCCGATGCTGGAGACGTGGAGCGGCCCGTTGTTGCCATGGATCTGGTCGTTGCCGAACTCAGCGTTGTTCTCGAGCTTAACGAAATACGGCAGCACCTCGCTTGAAGACCAGCCGGGACAGCCCTGCTGCTCCCAGCGGTCGTAGTCCTCGCCCTGGCCGCGGATGACGATCAAGCCGTTAATCGAACTCGAGCCGCCCAGCACCCGGCCGCGCGGCCAATAGACCTGACGGCCGGCCATGTTCGGCTCCGGCTCGGTCTGGAACTTCCAGTTGACCTTCGGGTCCCACATCGTGCGCCCGTAACCGATGGGGATATGAATCCACAGGTTTCGATCGCGCGGCCCCGCCTCGATCACTGCAACCTGCGCGTTCGGATCGGCGCTCAGCCGATTGGCGAGCACGCAGCCAGACGAGCCCGCGCCGATGACAACGAAGTCGAATTCCCGCCCGGCCATCTTTTTTGTGTTCTCCTTTGGTAAAAGGGTGCGTTTGGGCCTAGCCATAGTCAACGAAATTTGGAACGTTTCATCCCGTATTACGGGACGAAAATCCAGGACCGTCTGGGATGCATCGACTTTGGTCGTAGGAGGAGGCACGCCATGACGCCGGCACCAGCGGAAACGCCTGAGAAGACCACCGGCAGCACCGTAGTGCTGCGGGCGCTGCATTTGATCGAAACCGTCGCGGCCTCCGACCGGCCGTTGGCGCTACCGGAGCTGTGCGCGCTGCTCGATCTGCCAAAGGCGACCACGCACAGGTTGTGTCAGCAGCTTGAACAGAGCGGCTTCGTCGTGCGCGAGCCGGGCGGGCGGCGCTACACGCCCGGCGCGCGGCTGCTGCGCATCAGTTTCAATACGCTGCGTTCAGGGCTGACCGCCGAGCGCCACCAGATCCTGTCGGCCCTGGTCGACGCCACCGGCGAGACCTGCAATTTCACCACGCTGTCGGGCCACGAAGTGCTCTATCTCGACCGCGTCGAGTCGCGCTGGCCGCTGCGGCTGCATTTCGATATCGGCTCGCGCGTGCCGGCGCACTGCACCGCCAGCGGCAAGCTGATGCTAGCGGCAATGAAGGCGGTCGAGCGCAAGCGCGTCATCGACGCCATCGGCCTGCCGGCCTACACGCCGCACACCATCACCGGGCGCGCGGCCTTCGACGCCGAGCTCGTCAAGATCGCCCAGCAGGGCTACAGCCTCGACCGCGAGGAATTCCTGCTCGGCATGGCGGCGATCGCGGTACCGGTCGCGGCCAAGGACGGCACCGTCATCGCGGCGGTCGCCTGTCATGCGCCGAGCGTGCGCTTCAATACGGAGCAGGCGAAAGAACATCTGCCGCAGCTGCGGCAGGCGGCGCGCAAGTTGTCGGAGATATTGGCGCGGTGATGACGCGTCATTCCGGCGCGCGCGCAGCAGCGCGCGAACCTGGAATCCAGAGACACGAAGAAAAGCCCCGACTGTTGCTGGATTCCGGGTTCTGGCCTTCGGCCAGCCCCGAAATGACGAGAACATTTAGACGTGCGGCGTGAGATATTTCCGCCGCACCATGTCGGCGCTCTTGGCGTCGGCGCGCACCGTCACCGCCATCCGGCCGTCGTCGCGCATACCCTTCGACAGCACTTCGGCGTGGCGGTAGAGCCAGCTCAAGCCGGCGCCGTCGGCCGGGTCGATCGATAGTTCGAGCGTCTGGCGGCTTTCGCCGAGCCGGGCCTCGATGGCCTCGACCAGTTGCGGGATGCCCTCCCCGCTGATCGCCGACACGATCACCGGACGGCGCTCCGGCGGCTGCCGCTCGGCCAGATTGAGCAGGCGCTCGCGGCCTTGCGCGTCGAGCCGGTCGACCTTGTTCCAGACCTCGATCAGGCGCCGGTCGGTCGAGGCGATGCCGAGCTCGTCCAGCACCTTCTCGACGTCGCGCGACTGCGCGCCGGCGTCCTCGTGCGACATGTCGCGCACGTGCAGGATGACGTCGGCCTCGATCACTTCTTCCAGCGTGGCGCGGAACGCCGCCACCAGCATGGTCGGCAGGTCGGAAATAAAACCGACCGTGTCGGACAGGATGACGCGGATGCCGTGCGGCAGTTCGACCGCGCGCAGCGTCGGATCGAGCGTGGCGAACAGCATGTCGGCCGACAGCACGGTCGCCGCCGTCATGCGGTTGAACAGCGTCGACTTGCCGGCATTGGTGTAGCCGACCAGCGCCACGATCGGATAAGGCACGCGCTTGCGGCTCTCACGATGCAGCGTGCGGGTGCGCTTGACCTTGTCGAGCTCGCCTTCGATCTTCGCGATGCGCTCCTCGATGACGCGGCGGTCGGCTTCGATCTGGGTTTCGCCGGGGCCGCCGAGAAAGCCGAAGCCGCCGCGCTGGCGCTCCAGATGGGTCCAGGCCCGCACCAGCCGGGTCTTCTGGTAACTCAAGTGCGCCAGCTCGACCTGCAGCGCGCCTTCGCGGGTGCGCGCGCGCCGGCCGAAGATTTCCAGGATCAGCCCGGTGCGGTCGATGACCTTGGTGTTCCAGGCCTTCTCGAGATTGCGCTGCTGCACCGGCGACACCGGGCAGTCCATCACCACCACGGAAGCCTCGAGGCTCTTCACCAGCCCCGCGATCTCTTCGACCTTGCCGGTGCCGATATAGGTGGCCGGGCGGATGGCGTTGAGCGTGACGAGGCCGGCCTGCACCACGTTGAGATCGATGGCGCGGGCAAGTCCCGCGACCTCCTCGAGCCGCGCTTCGGGCGTGCGCGTGTCCGCCGCCGCGCGGGCGCTGTCGCCGCGGGCAGCATGCTTCAACCAGGGCTCGATGACGATGGCGCGGCCGGTTTCCGCGCCCGTTGGGCTTAGACGATCGGCGCGATCACGGGGACGCTGTTCCAATCAGGCCTTGTCCCCGGCACCTTCCTCACCGCCTTCGAACAGCTGGATCGGATGGCCCGGCATGATGGTCGAGATCGCGTGCTTGTAGACGAGCTGGGAATGTCCATCCCGGCGCAGCAGCACGCAGAAATTATCGAACCAGGTGACGACGCCCTGCAGCTTGACGCCGTTCACCAGGAAGATGGTGAGCGGGATTTTAGCTTTGCGGACGTGATTGAGGAAGGTGTCTTGCAGATTTTGCGCACGTTCGGCGGCCATGGCCGTTGTTCCATTTTTTGCTCGCGTCTTTAAGCACGAGACCTTCGTTGCCCAGGTTACCTCTCGCACGCATGTCCTTGCATGCGCCGCTTTGCCCCACGCAAATGCGGTAGAAGCCCCCAGGATGTGACCCATTAGATGGCAGGCGCGCGCGCCGTGCAAGCGGAAGTTGGCTCGAACATACCCAAGCCGCTGAAATAGATACGATTCTGCGCCCTATCCGGGTGGCGGACTGCCCGCTCGCGCGCGCCGCTCAACGTCTGCAATCAGGAGAATTCCGCATAGCGGTGGTAATCGCGACGCAGCGCGGTCGACAACAGGCCGGGTGCGCCGTTACCGACCGGGCGGCCATCGATGCTCACGACCGGCTGAACGATCTGGCTCGCCGATGTGACGAAGGCCTCGCGCGCGCCATAGGCCTCCTCCAGCGTGAAGGCGCGTTCCTCGAACTTGAGCCCCTGCGCCTTGATGACGTCGAGCACCACGGAGCGGGTAATACCGGGCAGAATGTCGCACCCGAGCGGACGCGTAATGATGACGCCATCCCGGCTGACGATCCAGGCATTCGACGAGGCGCCTTCGGTGACGCGGCCCTCCGCATCGACCAGCCAGGCCTCGCGCGCGCCCTGGTCGCGGGCGGCCTGCTTGGCGAGCACGTTCGGCAGCAAGGCCACCGATTTAATGTCGACCCTGGACCACCGGATATCAGGCACCGTGACGACGGCGATGCCTTCGGCGGCGGTCTTTTCCAGGCGCGCGGGATCGGTGCTGCGCGCGGTCACCACCAGCGACGGCTGCGTTCCGATGGGCGGAAACGGGAAGTCGCGCGGCGCCACGCCGCGCGTCACCTGGACGTAGACGATGCCTTCCCGCACCCGGTTGCGGCGCACGGTCTCCCGCAGCACCAGCGCCAGCGCGGCCGGCGACATCGGACGCGCGATACGCAGCTCGTTCAAGGAGCGGTCGAGCCGCGCCATGTGGCGCTGCTCGTCGATGAGCCGCCCTCCCCGCACCTCGCAGACTTCGTAGACGCCGTCGGCGAACTGATAGCCGCGGTCCTCGATCGAGACTCCGGCTTCGCTCCGCGGCACATAGCGGCCGTTGACATAAGCAATGCGCGACATGGATGTCAGCCTATTCCCAGCGCTTTGAGCTTGCGATGCAGCGCCGAGCGCTCCATGCCGACGAACTCCGCCGTGCGCGAAATGTTACCGCCGAAACGGCTGATCTGCGCCACCAGATATTCGCGTTCGAACACCTCGCGGGCATCGCGCAACGGCATCCCCATCAGATGCTCGCCGCCATTGCCGTTCGGCATCGACGGCACCATCGAGCCGACGTCTGGGGGCAACATGCCGGCATCGAGCACCGCTTCCGGATCGCCACCGGCGAGGATCATCAGCCGTTCGATGTTGTTGCGCAGCTGGCGCACGTTGCCCGGCCAGTTATGCGATTGCAGCACCGCCATGGCGTCATCGCCGATGCGCCGCTTCGGCAGGCCGGTCGCCTGCGAAATCTGATCCATGAAATAGTCGACCAGGTCCGGAATGTCATCGCGCCGCTCGGCCAGCGGCGGCACGCGGATCGGCACGACCGACAGCCGGTGGTACAGGTCTTCGCGAAACTTTCCCTCGGCGATCAAGGCTTCGAGATTGCGCGTGGTAGACGAGACGATGCGCACGTCGACCGCGATCTTGGCGCTGCCGCCGACCCGCTGGAAGGTCTGGTCGACCAGCACCCGCAGGATCTTGTTCTGCGTCTCGCGCGGCAGGTCCGCGACGTCGTCGATGAACAGCGTGCCGCCATGAGCCTCTTCGAGCGCGCCTGGCTTGCGCCCTTCCGAGCCGTTCGCCTGATCGACGCCGAACAGCTCGACCTCCATGCGCTCGGGCGTGATGGCGGCGGCGTTGATGACGATGAAGGGACCGTTGGCGCGGCCGGACAGTTGATGGATGGTGCGCGCCGCCAGTTCCTTGCCGGCGCCCGACGGGCCGACGATGAGGATGCGGCTGTTGGTCGGCGCCACCCGTTCGATCGCCTGGCGCAATTGCGAGACGGAGGCCGAACGGCCGACCAGCAGCGACGGCGACGGCGCCAGTTGCTTGAGCTGCTTCACCTCACGTTTGAGACGTGAGGTTTCCAAAGCGCGGTCGGCGACCAGCACCAGCCGGTCGGCCTTGAATGGCTTTTCGATGAAGTCATAAGCGCCGTGCTTGATGGCGGCGACCGCGGTTTCGATATTGCCGTGACCGGAGATCATCACGACCGGAAGCTCTGGGTGTTCCTCCTTAAAAGCTTCGAGCAACTGCAAGCCGTCGAGCTTGCTGCCCTGCAGCCAGATGTCGAGAAACACCAAATTGGGCCGGCGCGTCGCAATGGCCGCGAGCGCGTCGTCGCTGTTGCGGGCCGTGCGGGTCGCGTAGCCCTCATCCTGCAGGATGCCGGCCACAAGTTCGCGAATGTCGGCTTCGTCGTCGATGATCAGGATTTCAGATGGCATATCATCACTCGTTCACGGTCTTAGGTCGTTCGGCTTCGTCCGCCTTGCCGGCGGCGAGAAATTGCACACGCACCCACGCGCCGCGCTGGCCGGGGATCTTTTCGGCCGCGTCGCGCAGCTCGATGACGCCGCCGTGCTCTTCGACGATGCGGCCGACGATGGCGAGGCCAAGGCCGGTGCCCTTTTCGCGCGTGGTGACGTAGGGCTCGAGCAGCCGGCTGCGGTGCTCTTTCGGCAGGCCGATGCCGTTGTCGATGACGTCGATGACGATGTTGTCGCCCTCGCGTGCGGCGATAACGCGGATCGAGCCTTTGCCGAGCTCTTCCGGCGGCACGGCCGCGATCGCCTCGGTCGCGTTCTTGATGATGTTGGTGAGCGCCTGCGAGATCAGCCGGCGGTCGAACCGCGCCGGCATCTTGTCTTCGGCGATGTCGGCTTCTATGTCGACGTCGGCATTGCCGACCCGCATCAGGAACACGGCCTCGCGCACGGTGTCGGCGACGTCCTCGGCCGCGATTACCGGCTTCGGCATCCGCGCGAAGCGGGAGAACTCGTCGACCATGCGGCGGATGTCGTCGACCTGGCGCACGATCGTGTCGGTGCACTGCTCGAAGATTTCGCGATCCTGGACGATCATCTTGCCGTATTTGCGGCGCAGCCGCTCGGCCGACAGTTGGATCGGCGTCAGCGGGTTCTTGATCTCGTGCGCGATACGACGCGCGATATCGGCCCAGGCCGAGGTGCGCTGCGCGGTGACGAGCTCGGTGATGTCGTCGAGCGTCACGACGTTGCCGTGATGGCCCTCGACGGACTGCTCGCTCGTCACCCGCACCGACAAATTACGCTCGCGGCCGTTGCGGCTGATGGTGATCTGGTCCTGCGTGCGCGCGCCGGATTGCGCGGCGGCCATGGTTTCGGCGAGCTCCGGCAGCACCTCGGTCAGCGGCTTGCCGAGCGCGTCGGCCTCGGTGCGGCCGATCAATTTCTCGGCCGAGCGGTTGAGGATGCTGACACGGCCGCCGCCGTCGACGCCGATGACGCCGGCGCTGGCGCCCGCCAACACCGCTTCGGTGAAACGGCGGCGGCTGTCGATGAGGTCGCGCGCCCGCGTGATGTCGTCGTGCTGGGACCGCAGTTCCTGCGTCATGCGGTTGAAGGTTTCGCCCAAGTGCGCCAGGTCGCCTTCGGACTGGCGCACCGGCACCCGCACGTAGAGATTGCCGGCGGACACCGCGTTGGCCGCGCCGATCAGGCGGCGGATGGGCGCCACCAGCTTGTTGGCGAAGTTCAGGCCGATCCACACCGCCGACAGCAGCACGATCAACGCGATCACGGTGTACATCAAGGCGAAGGCCACCTGCACGCCGACGCGGCGCGCCTCGATCGCGGCATATTCGGTCACGCTCGCGCGCGTCGCCTGCAACTGCGGCACCACGCGCGCGTCGAGCAGCCGGGTGACGTAGAGCCAGCGATCCTCGTATTTGTCGAGCTTGACGACCGCCGCGACGTAGTTGGTGTCCGGCAGCAGCACGATCTGCGGCTCGGTGGTGGTGATGCGCGGCAGCGCATCGCGCGGCGGCAGCGCGAAGGTCTGGTTGACCCGCACGTTGGCGCGCGCGACCACGTTGAGGTCGTTGTCCAGCACGATCGCGGCGGCAAGGCCGCGGACCGAGGCCTGGAAGGTCAGGAACTGTTGGAGCTGGTCCGGCTCCTGCTCGAACAGCGGCTTGGTGCGGGCCACGTCGAAGGCCATCACCATGATGTCGGAGCGCACGATCTGCGCGTGATCGCGCAGATAGGCCTCCGCGACGATGAGCGAGTTTTCGATGGCCGCGCGGGTGCGCGTCGAGAACAGCCGGTCGAGGCCACGGTCCAGGGTCACGCTCGCGACGATCGCGACCAGGATGGCGGGCGCGGCGGCGATGATCGAGAACAGCCCGACGATGCGGACATGGAGCCGCGCGGCCGCGCGGCCCGTCCGCCGCGCCTGCACCACCTGCCAAACCTCCCGGATGATGACGCCGAGCAGCAGCAGCACGGTCAGGCCGTTCGCGGCCAACAGTGAAACGACCACGTAGTGGGTCGGCGAAATGGGGGTGAGGTCGGCGAGGACGATAAAGGTGACGAAGGCCGACAGCAGCGCCAGGCCGACGGACAGCGGCCCCAAAATGCGGCGGGCCTCGCGTCGCTTGGAGGGGGCGACGGCGAGCGCAGGTTCGGCGGTGGCAGCCTGTTCGCTCATGGCCCCTACTGGCGAAAATGGGGCCATAGGCCCAACGCGAATTTGACCAGTGCGCGCGAATCCCGCACCGGCAGTGATGCTTTTATACAACAATGTTGCCGAATTACGACTATTCCGCGGCGTGCTCCACAGCAGGAAGATGGGAATAGCAGCTCCGGGCCTTGAGCGGGAAAAGCGTGGCGGTACGGCCTAGCCGACCATGTCCCGCACCAGTGGAATGACCTTGCGGCCGTAGAGCTCGATGCTGCCCATCATCTTGTCGTGGGACAGCGGACCGGCGCTGTACTTCATGTCGAAGCGGCTGGCGCCGAACGCCTTCACGGTCGCGGCGATCTTGTACGCCACGGTCTCCGGCGCGCCGACATAGAGCGAACCGTGCTCGATCTCGCGCTCGAACTCGGCGCGCGTCATCGCCGGCCAGCCGCGCTCGCCACCGATCTTGTCGCGCATGCGCTTGTAGTCCGGCCACAGGTCGTCCTTCGCCTGCGCGTCGGTCGCGCCGACAAAGCCGTGCGAATGCACCCCGACCGGCAGTGCCGGCTTGCCGTTTTCAGCGAGCGCGCGGCGAAACAGGTCGGCGAAGGGCGCGAAGCGCTTCGGGTTGCCGCCGATGATGGCGAGCATCATCGGCATGCCGTAATGCGCCGCGCGCATCACCGACTCCGGCGTGCCGCCGACGCCGATCCAGGTCGTCAGCAGGCCGGATTCGGTTTTCGGGTAGACGTGCTGGTTGGTCAGCGGCACGCGCGTGCGGCCCTTCCAAGTGACCGGCTTTTGCGTCAGCACCGCCGCGTACAGATCGAGCTTCTCGTTGAACAACTCCTCGTACTGATTGAGATCGTAGCCGAACAGCGGGAACGACTCGATGAAGGAGCCGCGGCCGAGAATGACTTCGGCGCGCCCGTTCGACGCCGCGTCCAAGGTCGCGAAGCGCTGGAACACGCGGATCGGGTCGTCGGACGACAGCACCGTCACCGCCGAGCCGAGCCGGATGCGCTTGGTGCGGCCGGCGATCGTCGCCAGCACCATCTCCGGCGACGACACGGCGAAATCGGCGCGGTGATGCTCGCCGACGCCGATGAAATCGACTCCGACCTCGTCGGCCAGCACCGCCTCATTGATCAGATTGCGGATGACCTGCGCGGCGTGCAGCGGCGTGCCGTCGGCGCCGTCGGTGACATCCCCGAACGTGTCGAGGCCGAGTTCGATGGGGGGCATCCATTTTCTCCGTTCATTCCGGCTTTCACCGCGGCGAACGGGTCATACAACAATCTTATTGGCTTGAAACGCCCACCACCGCTTTGTCATTCCGGGGCTCGTCGGAGACGCGAACCCGGAATGACGATGAGAAACTAATTCCCGCCGCGGTATACTTGGATATCGAGGTCGCGGATCTTCTTGCGCAGAGTGTTGCGGTTGACCCCGAGCAGATCGGCGGCGCGGATCTGGTTGCCGCGGGTGGCGGCGAGCGCCGCCGTCAGCAGCGG
>CAYJPU010000029.1:0-21229 GCA_964372105.1 uncultured Undibacter sp. | reverse complement strand
CGACTTCTACGTCATGACCGGCCACAAGCTGTACGGCCCGACCGGCATCGGCGTGTTGTACGGCAAACATGCGCACTTGACCGCCATGCCGCCGTTCAACGGCGGCGGCGAGATGATCCAGGAAGTTGCCCAGGACCGCGTCACTTACGGCGAGCCGCCCTACAAGTTCGAGGCCGGCACGCCGGCGATCGTGCAGGCGATCGGGCTGGGCGCGGCGCTCGACTACATCAACTCCGTCGGCAAGGCGCGCATCCGCGCGCACGAGGACGCGCTGGTGAAATACGCGCACGAGCGCCTCGGCGCGATCAACTCGCTGCGCATCATCGGCAACGCCAAGGGCAAGGGGCCGATCGTCTCCTTCGAGATCAAGGGCGCGCATCCGCACGACGTCGCGACCATCATCGACCGTACCGGCGTTGCGGTGCGCGCCGGCACGCATTGCACGATGCCTTTGCTGGCGCGCTTCGGCGTCACCGCCACCTGCCGCGCGTCGTTCGCCCTGTACAACACCAAGGACGAGGTGGACGTTCTCGCCGCCTCCCTGCTCAAGGCGCAGGAATTTTTCACATGACCGACAGCACAACCGCGACCGACACCCCGGTGCCCACCGCCGACGCCGACAAGCCGCCGCCGAACGCGGCGGTCAGCGGCGCCTCGGCCCTGCCGCAGGAGGAGCTCGACCAGCTCACCGACGGCATCGTCGCCGCGATCAAGACGGTCTACGATCCGGAAATCCCGGCCGACATCTACGAACTCGGCCTGATCTACAAAATCGACATCGGCGACGACCGCGCGGTGAAGGTCGATATGTCGCTGACCTCGCCGAACTGTCCGTCGGCGCAGGAACTGCCGATCATGGTGGAGAACGCGGTCTCCAGCGTGCCGGGCGTCAAGGAAACCAAGGTGGAAGTGGTGTGGGACCCGCCGTGGGACCCGAGCCGGATGTCCGACGAGGCCCGACTCGTGCTCAACATGTGGTGAGGCGGGGGCTTTCGGTTTGCGTTTCTTAAGCGAAGCGCCAGATAATGCTTGAATGAGGACTGTCATGGGCACTGCACGGCCACGACCCCAGGTGATGCGGCTCACGGATGCCGCCGCGATGCGTATCAAGGACGTGATGGCGCGGGCGGACAAGCCGGTCGCCGGCGTGCGGGTCGGCGTCAAGAACGGCGGCTGCGCCGGCATGGAATACACCATGGAATACGCCGACGCGGTCAAGCCGTCGGACGAGGTGGTCGAGGACAAGGGCGTCAAGCTCCTGATCGACCCCAAGGCGGTGCTGTTCCTGCTCGGCACCGAGATGGACTTCAAGACCGAGAAGCTGTCGGCGCAGTTCGTGTTCAACAACCCGAACCAGACTTCGGCCTGCGGTTGCGGCGAATCCGTGCAGATCACGCCCGCGACCGACGAGGCCTCCTCGCCGCGCTAAGCGAAGACGCTGTGGACAGCGAATACATCCGCGAACTGTTTGCCGAGTTCGGCGCCGTCCAGGTGCGCCGGCTGTTCGGCGGCGCCGGCGTCTACGCCGACGGCGTCATGTTCGCGTTGGTGCACGACGGCGTGATCTATCTGAAGGCCGACGACAGCAGCATTGCGGCCTTCGAAGCCGAGACCTGCGCGCCGTTCGGCTACGAGACCAAGACCGGGCGGCGCGCGTTGACGTCCTATTGGCGGCTGCCGGAACGGCTGTACGACGATCCGGACGAACTGGCGCGCTGGGCCGGGCAGGCGCTCGCCATCGCCCGGCGCGGCGGCAAGCCGGCATCCGTCAAAGTCAAAGCACGGAAAAAGAAGGCGCGGCGGTGAGCGCGGCTCAAGCCGCTTACGCGACCTGCGCGGCGACGGTGCCGCCCGCGACTTCCGGATCGGTCTCGCACATCACGCGGTTGCGGCCGTGGCGCTTGGCGGCGTAGAGGCAGGTGTCGGTGCGCTCGATCAGCGTCTGGACGGTGTCGCCCTTGTGCAGCGTGGCGACGCCGATCGAGATCGTCACGCGGCCGAGGTGCTCGCCGGTCGAACGCTTCATCAGTTCCTTGGTCATCACCGCGCGCCGGATATGGTCGGCGACCGTGATCGCCGAGCGCAGCACGGTGTTCGGCAGGATGATGGCGAATTCCTCGCCGCCGTAGCGCGCGGCGACGTCCTGGCCCTTGACGTTCTGCTTCACCGACATCGCCACCAGGCGCAGCACCTGGTCGCCGGTCAGGTGGCCGAAGCTGTCGTTGAAGTTCTTGAAGTGGTCGATGTCCGTCATCATCAACGACAGCGGCTCGTTCTTGGCGCGGGCGTCGGCGATGGCGTGTTCCAGCGACGTGTCGAAGAACTTGCGGTTGGCGAGCTGGGTGAGGGGATCGGTCAGGCTCTCGGTGCGCACCGCCTCGAGGTTTTCCTGCAGCGCGTCGATTTCCTGCTTGGAGGCGTTGAGCCGCTCTTCCAGCTTCTGGTTGGAGACTTCCATCTCCTTGGCGGTCTGCACCAGGCCCTCGACGATGGCGCGCAGACCCTCGCGGTCCTTGGAGTTGCCGAGCTTCTCGCTCATGTCGGCGAGGCTCTCGGTGTAGCTGTTGGCGGAGCCGGCGGCGGCGTCGATCATCGCCATGACCTGCTCGATCTCGCCCTTCACCTGGCTGCCGACGGTGTCGATGCGGTCCGACAGGCGCGTTGGCGACAGATAGTCCTGATAGACCTGATCGAGATCGGCGTCGGTCAGCACACCGTTCTGCTGGTGCAGCAGTTCGTTGATCTTCTGGTTCAGGGAAGGGTGGTAGCCGGTCGCGTAGGCGTACCAGACTTCGTAATTGCGCGGCGTCGCCGGCTGGCGCAACGCCTTGATCTGACCGAGAGCGATCTCCGCGAACGCCATTGTGCGTTCGTGCTCGTCGGCATGCCCGGTCATCTCGACCCCCACTTCAGGCACGACATCTGCCTGGAAATGCTCAAGGACGCGCGCGGCATTATTCGGCCGCGCCGCGTCTTCCATAAGGGGACGCTATGCGAGGGAAATGAATGGCGGGTAAATTTGGAACTAGTTTCGAACGCAACGTACCCTTTTTTCAGCCAGTGCAGGGGCACCGGCTGCGGGAACTCGCGGCCGTTCCAGGTCAGGCCTTGATCGAAACCGGGCGCAGCAGGAAGGCGGGCAAGTGGCTCAAATCCGCTTCCTCCTGGTCGCGCTGCGGCTGCGGCCGCGGAGCGGGGGTACCGGCCGGGGCGCGGGCAGGCTCGCCGCTGGGGCGGCGCTGCTGCTGCGGCCCTCGGTCGCGGCGATGCTCGCGCGGGCGTTCCTCGCGCGCAGCGCGACCCTCGCGGGCGGGACGCGCTTCGCGTGCGGGACGGGCGGCTTGCGTCTCGGTATCCGCGATGACGGCATTGCCGGCCGGCTGCTTTTCCATCCACGGGATGGTCTGGCCCATCAGCTTCTCGATCGCGGCGATCGACTTGGTGTCCATCGGCGCGACGATGCTGATGGCGGTGCCGGTCAGGCCGGCGCGGCCGGTGCGGCCGATGCGGTGGACGTAGTCGTCCGGATGATGCGGCACGTCGAAATTGAACACATGGCTGACCGCCGGGATATCCAGGCCGCGGGCGGCGACGTCGGAGGCGATCAACAGCTTGGCGTCGCCCTTGCGGAAGGCGTCGAGCGCGGCCGTGCGCGAGGACTGGTCGAGATCGCCGTGCAACGCCACCGCGTTGAACTTGTGCCGCACCAGCGAGCGGTGCAGCAGGGCGACTTCGCGTTTGCGGTTGCAGAAGATGATGGCGTTCTTGAAGTTGTCGGCGTTGCGGATCAGGCTGCGCAGGGTCTCGCGCTTGTCCGCCGGATCGCGGCCGGTGGACACCAGCAGCTGGGTGATGGTGGTGGCGGCGGTCGCGGGCTTGGAGACTTCGACGCGCACCGGGTTGTGCAGGAAGTTGTCGGCGATGCGCTGGATTTCCGGCGGCATGGTCGCCGTGAAGAACAGCGTCTGGCGGGTGAACGGCACCAGCTTGCCGATGCGCTCGATGTCGGGAATGAAACCCATGTCGAGCATGCGGTCGGCTTCGTCGATGATCAGCAGTTCGCAGCCCGACAGCAGCAGCCGCCCGCGCTCGGAATGGTCGAGCAGGCGGCCGGGGGTGGCGATCAGCACGTCGACGCCGCGCACCAGCTTGGCGTCCTGGTCGCCGAACGAAACGCCGCCGATGATCAAAGCGACGTTGAGCTTGTGGTTCTTGCCGTACTTCTCGAAACTTTCGGCGACCTGCGCGGCGAGTTCGCGCGTCGGCTCAAGGATGAGGGTACGCGGCATGCGCGCGCGGGCGCGGCCTTTTTCCAGCATGGTGAGCATCGGCAGCACGAAGGCGGCGGTCTTGCCGGTGCCTGTCTGGGCGATGCCGAGCACGTCGCGCCGTGCGAGCACGTGCGGAATGGCTTGTTCTTGAATGGGGGTGGGCGTCTTGTAGCCCGCCGCTTCGATGGCGGCGACGACTTTGTCGGATAGGCCGAGATGAGAAAAGGACATATAGCCTCAAGCGGGGACCATCCCGGTCCCGCGCCGGACATGAAATTACCAGTTGCTTTGCGCGGGGGACGGTCGAATCTTGCGTCTGACCGGTTGCCTGGAACATAGGGCCGAAAGCCCCAAAGTCAATGCTCCGGGGCCGCGAAAAGCCGCATCATTCTTAATCTTCTCGCTGAGATGAGGGGTAAAATGGCCGTTCCGCTGCCGCTTCTGCTGGTTCCCGGCCTGCTGTGCAGCGCCAGGCTCTACGCCCCGCAGGTGACCGCGCTGTGGCCGCTGGGGCCGGTCACGGTCGCCGACCATCGCCGGGATGCCGACGTTGCGGCGATCGCCGCGCGCATTCTGGCCGATGCGCCGCCGCGCTTCGCTTTGGCCGGCTTGTCCATGGGCGGCTACGTTGCCTTCGCCATGCTGCGGCAGGCGCCGGAGCGGATCGTCCGATTGGCGTTGCTGGACACGTCGGCGCGGCCCGACACGCCTGAACAAAGCGCCGCGCGCGAGACGTTCATCGCCATGGCCGAAGCCGGCCAACTCGCCGCGGTGGTCGATACCCTGGCGCCGCGCTTCCTGCATCGCGACCGCCGCACCGACGCGACGCTCAACCGCGTCATCCGTGACATGGCCGCCGACACCGGCGTGGCGGCTTTCGTGCGGCAGCAGAGGGCGATCATGACGCAGCCGGATTCGCGGCCGCAGCTCGCCTCGATTGCCTGTCCGACCCTGGTGCTGGTGGGCGAGGGCGACGAGTTGACGCCGCCGTCATTGGCGCAGGAGATCGCGGCCGGCATTGCCGGCGCCCGGCTCGTCACCGTGCCGGCGTGCGGCCACCTGTCGACGCTCGAAAAGCCTGAGGCGGTGAACGCCGCGCTGGCGGAATGGCTCTCGGCATGAACGATCGGCGCGACAATGCCGGCGTGATCGCGCCGCCGCCGCTGATGGCCTTGGCGGTGGTGTTGCTCGGTTTGGCGCTGGACTGGCTGCTGCCGGCCTATGTGCTCAGCGTGATGCTGTCCTGGGGCACGCGCATCATCCTGGGTCTTGAATTGATGGCCGTCGGCCTTGCCCTGATATTTGTCGCCCGCCGTACGTTCCTCGCGGCCGGCACCAATGTCGAGCCTTGGAAGCCGTCGATGGCAATCGTCACGACCGGCGTGTTCGCCTGGCTGCGCAATCCAATGTATGTCGGCGGCACGGCTTTTTTGCTTGGTCTCGCCATCCTGCTGGCATCGGACTGGATGGTGGTAATGACGGTTGTCCTAGCGCTGATCCTGCACTTCGGCGTGGTCAAGCGCGAGGAGCGCTATCTTGAGGCCAAATTCGGCGAGCCTTACCGGAAATACATGCAGACCGTGCCGCGCTACGGCTGGCCGGGCTGATCGGGGCAAATCGTTCCAGAGTTTCCGGCAAACGTCCCTTGGCCGCGCCGGGCACGCCTCCCTATAGACGGTAAAGTCCTGAAGAACGGGACGTTCGGGGAGAAGTCACCATGAAAACGCAAGTCGGCATCGTCGGCGCCGGCCCTTCCGGGCTGATGCTGTCTCATCTTCTGCAACTGGCGGGCATTTCCTCGATCATCATCGAGGACCGCAGCCGCGCGTATTGCGAGAACCGCATCCGCGCCGGGCTGATGGAGAACTGGGTCGCCAAGATGCTGGTCGAGACCGGCGTCGGCGCGCGCCTCGAGCGCGAGGCCATGGTGCACGACGGCATCTTCCTCGCCTTCAACAACGAAGCGCACAAGCTCGACTTCGCCAAGCTGATCGGCAAGCACGTCTACATCTACGACCAGAAGGAGGTCGTGACCGACCTGATCGCGCACCGACTCGCGCACGGCGGCCAGATTCTGTTCGAGGTCGAGGGCACCAGCGTGCACGATTTCGCCGGCAACGGCGGCAAGCCCAGCATCCGCTTCAAGCACCAGGGCAAGGACGAGGTCATCGAATGCGACTTCATCGCCGGCTGCGACGGCTTTCACGGCATCTGCCGCCCGAGCCTGCCGGCGGGTTCGTGGGCCGGCTATGACCGCGTCTATCCGTTCGGCTGGCTCGGCGTTTTGACGGAATCGCCGCCGCCGGAAAAGGAACTGATCTACGCCTATCACGAGCGCGGCTTCGCGCTGTTCTCGATGCGCGGTCCGCAGCTGTCGCGGCTTTATCTGCAAGTGGCGCCCGACGAAGACATCGAGCAATGGTCGGACGACCGCATCTGGGACGAGCTGGAGACCCGGCTCCAAGGCGTGCGGCCGTTGCAGCGGGGCAAGATCCTGCAAAAGGGCGTCACGCCGATGCGCAGCTACGTCGCCGAGCCGATGCAGTTCGGCCGCCTGTTTCTCGCCGGCGACTCGGCCCACATCGTGCCGCCGACCGGGGCCAAGGGCATGAACCTGGCGATGGCCGACATCCGCGTGCTGGCGCGCGCCTTCGAGGGCTTCTACCGCAGCCACCGCACCGAGGCGCTGGAAAGCTATTCCGCGACCTGCCTCAAGCGGGTGTGGAAGGGCCAGCGCTTCTCGTGGTGGATGACGCAGATGCTGCACCGCGTGCACGGCGGCGAATACGCCGCCTTCGACATGAAGCGGCAACTGGCCGAGCTCGACTACGTGACCAGCTCGGAGGCGGCCTCGATCTCGCTTGCGGAAAACTACGCCGGCCTGCCGATGGATTGAGCCGGCTTAAGCCGCGCCGAGCTTGTTCGGAACGGTAGGGCGACGCTAAGTTGGCCTACCCGAATCCGGCAGCAAGAGGCTCAGAATGCCCAAACGTCGCGGTGCCAAGCTCAAGCGCGTGCCGAGACGCACGCAGGAGCAGCGCCGGCGTGAAACCCAGGGGGCCGTTCTCGAGGCGGCCATGACCGTCCTGATCGAGGACGGCTACGAGAAGTTCACGACGACGCGGGTGGCCAAGGCGGCGGGCGTCTCGCGCGGCGCGCAAGAGAACTATTTTCGTACTAAGAACGAGTTGATCGTCGCAGCGACGCGGTACACGCTTACGCGTGCGACCGAGCAGGCGCGGGCGCTGGCTTCCCGGAACGGCCCTTCTTCTGATCCGGTCGAACGATTTCTTGCGAATACAAAGTCCTTTTTCTTCAGCCCCACATATTTGGCGCTGATGGAAATTGTCGCCGTGGCACGGCGGAATCCGGAATTGGCCAAAGTCAATACGCCGGTCGTTCGCCAATTTCGCAATATGCTGAATGCGATCTGGATCGATGCGCTGTGCGACGCCGGCTATGAGCGCCGCAGCGTCGAATCATTCGTCAAGATGACGCACTACTTGTTGCGCGGCATGGCTCTGACTTCCATTTTCCAGACGCGCAGGTCTGAACACCCAAAAATGCTCGACGACTGGCGACGCATCGCCAGTCGCGAGCTGAAGCATAAATGAGCGTTATTTTTTCATGCTATCGAGGACCGTATCCTTGACGTCTGCGATCTTGTCGATGACCACATTCCGGTAGCTGCCATCGACCTTGCGCACCTCGCGGATGTAGATTGTCTGAACAATATTGCGGGTCGCAGGATCGATCGAAATGGGTCCCCGCGGACTTTCCCACGCCATTCCCTTGGTGGCGCCGATCAAAGCGTCGCCATCGCCGCTTCCCTTGGTCTTCTTCAGCGCCTCGTAGATCACGCGCATGCCGTCATAGCCGCCGACGGCGACAAAGTCAGGCGTTCGCTTGAACTCGGCGCGGTAAGCCTTGACGAAGGCGTCGTTGGTTGCCGAGCTCAGGCTGTAATCGTAGTGCCAGGCGCTGACAATGCCGAGAGCGGCGTCGCCCATGCTCTTGAGCGCGATTTCGTCGGTGATCTCTCCGGTTCCCATGATGCGCGTGCGATGCGGGTCAATACCGCGCTCGAAAATCGCCTTGCCAAATGCGGCCGGCTGAGCGCCACCCGGGACGAAGACGAACACCGAATCCGGATTGGCATCTTTCATGCGCTGTACGAAGGGGGAAAAATCCGGATTGCTGACCGGGATTTTGACCGATCCCACGATCTCGCCGCCGCTCGCCTTGAACGCTTGCCCGAACAGGGTTTCGGCGTCGTGGCCGGGAGCATAGTCAGAAACCATGGTGTACGTCTTTTTGATGCCGTTCTTCGCCGCCCATTTCCCGATGGAATCCGCGACTTGCGCGATCGTGAACGACGTGCGCACCGAATAGCGCGATTTTGTGGTGACGATCGAGGTCCCGGCATTCACAATCACCATGAATTTTTTGGCTTGGTCGGAAACATCCGAGGCTGCGAGCGCATTTGGCGTCGCTATAAATCCGGCCAGGATGTCGACGCCGTCGCGTACGACAAGCTCCTGCGCCAGCCGCTTGGCGAGGTCCGGGGCAATGCCGCCGACGTCCTTGCGGATGACGACGATCTTCTTGCCCGCGACCGTGTCGCCGTGCTTCGTCATGTAGAGCTTAATGCCGTTGTCGGCCTGCGTTGCCATATCGGCGAACTGTCCCGAATAAGGCAGTATCAAGCCGATCTTGATCGTGTCCTGCGCCGCGGCTGATGAAGACCACAACGCAGCGGCTATGCCAGCAGCCGCGCCGCAAAGAATTGAAAGTGGAGCCGATCTTTCCATGACGTCCTCCCTGTTTTCTCAGCTTCGCCTGGATCCGGCTTCGGCCGGTTATTACAAATAAGCAGGCGTGCTTATTATTGATATTGCATCAAACCGGGCCGTAGGTCTAGTCTCGACCGACAACAGCGCCGGCCTCATGAAACGCGCCGGCGAGTTCGGGGAGAAAGTTCGTGAAACGCAGCACAGACCGGATTCTTACGACACACGTGGGCAGCCTCCCACGTCCGCGCGACCTTCTCGATCTGATGCGCAAGAAGTTGTCAGGCGAGCCCTATGACAAAACCGCCTATGACGCCCGGGTAAGGCGTGCGGTGGGGGAGGCCGTCGCCAAACAAGTCAAAAGTGGGATCGACGTCGTTGCTGACGGCGAAATGTCGAAGTCTGGATTCTTCAGCTACGTGAAGGAGCGACTGTCGGGTTTCGAGCCGCGGCCGGGTCAGGGTCCGCGCAAGTTTGCCGCTGAAATCGATGCTTTTCCCGACTATTACGAACAATATTTCAAGCACGCCATGACGGGCGGCACCGTGGCGCCCATGGTGCCGTTATTCTGCACCGGTCCTGTCGAATATGTCGGAGTCGAGCGTCTGCGGGAGGACCTCGCGAATCTTAAGGCGGGGCTCGAGGGGCTTGTTTATGCGGATGCCTTCATGCCGTCGGTGGCACCAAGTGGCGTTGGAAACAACGCGTATTATAAGAACGACGAGGAGTTTATGTATGCCGTCGGCGAGGCGCTGCGCACCGAATATCTGGCGATCGTTGAGGCCGGCTTTCTTTTGCAGGTCGACGACCCGTTTCTCAGCGACGTCTTCATCGAACTGAAATCCGATCCGGCGCGGATGCGCCGCACCGCCGATCTCTACGTCGAGGTGACCAATCACGCCTTACGCGGCATTTCGCCGGAAAAAGTCCGGCTGCACACCTGCTACGGCATCAATGAGGGGCCGCGTATCCACGAGGCCGCATTGGCTGAAGTGGTCGGCCATATGCTGCGCATCAATGCCGGAGCCTACTCCTTCGAGGCGGCCAATGCCCGTCACGAGCATGAGTATCACTTGTGGGAGACGGTGAAGCTGCCGGAAGGCAAGATCCTCATTCCTGGCGTGATCACGCACGCCAGCAACATCGTCGAGCATCCAGAGTTGATTGCCGAGCGCCTCACCCGGTTTGCGAACTTGGTTGGACGTGAAAACGTCATTGCAAGCGCGGATTGTGGCTTTTCATCGCAAGCATCGTATCGTACCGAAGTCAACGAGGCCGTTATTTGGAAGAAATTCGAGGCGTTGGTAGAGGGCGCGCGGCTCGCCAGCCGGAAACTTTGGCAGCGCGCGGCGTGATTTCATCGGTAATGGTCGGCCCATCGAAGCCGGGAAAACCGCGGATTCTTGCGCGGGCTTGATTCATTGCGTAGGGACGGCACTTGGGAAGGAAATGCGGGAAACCAAAATGCGCACACAGGTCGGGATCATCGGAGCGGGGCCGGCCGGCCTCAT
The DNA here is from genome assembly GCA_964372105.1 of uncultured Undibacter sp. Classification (GTDB taxonomy): domain Bacteria; phylum Pseudomonadota; class Alphaproteobacteria; order Rhizobiales; family Xanthobacteraceae; genus Pseudolabrys. The sequence goes on along the minus strand of CAYJPU010000029.1, from coordinate 10,657 downwards.
GCTGGCGCGGCTGCTGCACCTGCAGGGCATTTCCTCGGTCATCATCGAGAACCGCACCGAAGACTACATCTACAGCCGCATCCGTGCCGGCCTGATGGAGAATTGGGCGACCGACCTCTTGACCGAGGCCGGCGTCGGCGCGCGCATGGCGCGCGAGGGCCTGCCGCACTGGGGCATCAACATCGCCGTCAACGGCGATCTGCACCGGCTCGACTTCAAGAAGCTTGTCGACAAGAAGGTCACCATCTACGGCCAGCAGGAGGTGGTGAAGGACCTGGTTGCGCAACGGCGCGCCGACGGCGGGCCGCTGCTGTTCGAGGTCGACAATGTCAGCGTGCACGACTTCTCCTCCGACCGGCCGACGATCCGTTTCACCCATGACGGCAAGCCGCAGGAGATCGACTGCGACTTCATCGCCGGCTGCGACGGCTTCCACGGCATCTGCCGGCCGAGCCTGCCCGACGGCGTAGTCAAGGTGTTCGAGCGCGAATATCCGTTCGGCTGGGTCGGCATCCTGACCGAGAGCCCGCCGCCGGACCACGAACTGATCTACTCCTACACCGACCGCGGTTTTGCGCTCTACACCATGCGTTCGATGTCGCTGGCGCGGCTCTATCTGCAATGCGACCACGACGACGACATCGCCAACTGGCCGGACGCGCGTATCTGGGACGAACTGCACAAGCGGCTCGGCGGCGCGCGCAAGCTGCAGGAAGGCAACATCCTGCAGAAGGGCGTCACGCCGATGCGCAGCTTCGTGGCCGAGCCGATGCAGTACGGCCGGCTGTTCCTGGCCGGCGATTCGGCGCACATCGTGCCGCCGACCGGCGCCAAGGGCATGAACCTCGCTTTCGCCGACGTGGTGTTCCTGTCGCGCGCGCTCGAGGGGTTCTACAAGAACAAGAGCACCGACCGGCTCGAGAGCTACACGCAGACCTGTCTGCGGCGGGTGTGGAAGGCGCAGCGCTTCTCGTGGTGGATGACGCAGATCATGCACCGCTTCCCGGACGAGACCGCGTTCGACCATCGCCGGCAGTTGGCGGAGCTGGACTATCTCACCACCTCCGAGGCGGCGTCGACGTCGCTGGCCGAGCAGTATGTCGGCCTGCCGCTGGATTAGCCGCGGGCCGCGTTCGCGCCGTGGTTGCCGGGGCCGCCGGTGGGTTTGCGCCCATTGAAAACCGTCGGCCGCGGCGCATGGGACAACGCGAGCCTGTCCCTCAGAAAGCCGTTTCCGATTACAGGCCGCCGGTGTACGCTTTTCCCCAACGAAAGTCCGGGGACACACCGGCGAACGGGGGAAACAGTCATGCGTATTAGACGCGTTCTTGCCGGCGTTTTATGTGGCCTGCTGCTGGGCGCCGCGGGCGCGTCGGCACAGGATTATCCGAGCCGGCCGATCCGCGTGATCGTCGGCTTTGCCGCCGGCGGCGGCAACGACCTGTTCGCCCGGCTGGTGATTCAGAAGTTCCAGGAGCAGACCGGCCACACCGCGGTGATCGAGAACAAGCCCGGCGCCGGCGGGCGCATCTCGTCCGACTTCGTGGCGCATCAGCCGCCCGACGGTTACACGGTGCTGGTGGGCGCCACCGGCCAAATGGCGATCGCAACCGCCGTCATTCCCAATCTCAACTACAACGCGGTGACGAGCTTCACCCCGCTCAACATGATCGCGTCGTTCCCGCTGGTGCTGGTGGTGCCGGCCAATCATCCGGCCAAGACCGTGAAGGAACTGGTGGCGTGGGCGAAGGCCAATCCCGACAAGTCCAACTACGGCACGTCGTCGCCGGCCTTCACCATCACCACCGAGCTGTTCAAGCTCAAGACCGGCATGCCGGCGACCGCCATCCCCTACAAGGGCACCAACGAGTCGAACGCGTGCGTGGTGAGTGAGCAGTGCCTGTTCACCATTTCCGACGGCCCGCCGGCGATCCCATTGGTGCTGGGCGGCAAGACGCGGGCGCTCGCCGTCACCGGCGCAGAGCGTTCGCCGCTCTTGCCGGATGTGCCGAGCATGGCCGAGGCCGGCTATCCCGAGGTCAATACCAAGCTGTGGAGTGGTTTCTTCGTGCCGGCCGGTACGCCGGAACCGATCGTGAAGAAACTCACGGCGGATTTCGGCCGCGCGCTGGCCGATGCACGCGTGCAGGAAGGCCTCAAGAAGATGGCGGTGACGCCGGGCGGGCCGACCGGCGACGCCTTCAAGAAGGTGATCGAAGCCGACATCGTGACCTTCCGCGATGTCGCCAAGGCGGCCAATCTGACGTTCAAGTAGCGCGTCTCATACGATTGTTTTAGTGCTTCGCGCCGCGTACCGATTGCCGGTGCGCGGCGCGCTGCTATTGTGCGCGGACAATGGGGCAGGGGAGCAGCGTGATCATGCGGTTGGCGGGGGCGGTATTGGCGTGTCTGGCCGTTCTTGCTGTGCCTGCCGCCGCCCAGAGTGTTCCGCCGCCGGCCGTGGACGTGTCAAAAGACGCCGCCGAAACCGCGCTCGAGGACCTGCTGCAACAGTTCGGCCTGCTCGGGACCTGGGCGGCCGATTGCGCGCAGCCGGCGTCGCCGGCCAATCCGCGCGTCAGCATCACGGCGCCGAGCGAGGGCCTGGTGATCGAGGAGCACAACATCGGGCCGGGCTTCGCGACCAACCGCTACAGCGTGTTGAGCGCGCAGCGCCTGCCCGGCGACCGGGTGGCGCTGCAGGTGATCTTTCAGCCCGGCACCCAGATCGAAGAACGGCAGAACCTGGTTCTGCTGGTGCAGCGCGGCACGCGGCGCACGCTGTTCAACCAGCCGGAGGGCGGTCCGGTGCGGGTCAAGGACGGCATCGCGGCCGGCCGCGGCACCAAGACGCCGACGTTGAAGAAGTGCGGGTAGGGCACCGGGGGCGGGTCGGCCAAAGGTGGAAGCAGGTCGCAATCTGTACGTTTGACGTACATTGTACATCTGCTATATTGCGCTCATGATCCTGAGCTATCGGGACAAGCGCACGGCTGCCTTCGCGGAGGGCGGCTTCGCCGCTGCTTTTCAGGGCTTTGCCCGGCAAGCCTATCGCCGTTTGGAAGTGCTTGACGCCGCAACGACTTTGGATGAGCTGCGCGCGTTACGGAGCAACCGACTGGAGGCTTTGAAGGGGGACCGCGCTGGTCAGTTCAGCATCCGCATCAACGACCAATGGCGCATCTGTTTCGAATGGCCGCGCGGCGCTCGCGGCCCGTCGAATGTCGAGATCGTCGACTATCACTGAGGACCATGACTATGCGACCCGCAATCCATCCCGGCGAAATTCTTGCTGAAGAGCTGGAAGAGATCGACGTGACGCCGACCGAGTTGGCGCGGCAGTTGCGCGTGCCGGCGAACCGCATCACGCAGATCGTCCAAGGCAAGCGCGCGGTCACCGGCGACACGGCGCTGCGGCTCGGCCACTGGTTCGGCACCAGCGCGCAGTTCTGGCTCAATTTGCAGGGGGCTTACGATATTCGTGTCGCGAATGACGCGGCGGGGAAGGAGATAGCGAAGCTGCCAAGGCGGCGGTCATCTCGGCAGTGAGTTGTCCGTAACCAGCCTAGGTCTGGATCGAGGTCCAACGCGAAGCGACTTTCGCGATCGGCTTACACGAGAGTCGTCTCTTTGACTGGCATAATCTCGGTGCACCATTAGGCCGGTCGCGTTGATACCTAATGCGCCCAATTTGCCTAATGCAACATCGACGCGGACCAGGAACTCTTCCAAGCGATTTGGATCATTGAGTAGGCCGTTATTTATTTCAATGGTGAGTTCGTGGAAGACGCTCTCTGCCTCGACCACTGCTTTATTACGGCGCTTGGATGAGGGGAGATAATATAATCCATCATGCAGTGTCTCTGATGCGGTGTAAATCAAGTCACGCAAAGCCGCTAGAGCTCTCGGTCGCAAAGAAAACGTCATGATCATTTTCCCTGGATTTTGTTGAACGTAGGAGTAACGCTCTCGTAGGATTACACGTCCAGCATCGCCTCCGCCGCGAACTCCGCCTTCTCCTGGATGAATTCGAAGCGCGCTTCGGCCTTGTTGCCCATCAGGCGCTCGACGGCGCCGGCGGTGCTCTTGGCGTCGCTCTCCGCCAGCATCACCCGCAGCAGCGTGCGCTTGCTGGGGTCCATGGTGGTTTCCTTCAGCTGCGCCGCCATCATCTCGCCGAGGCCTTTGAAGCGCGACACTTCGACCTTGGCGTTGGCGTTGAACTCGGCCTTGAGCAGTTCGTCTTTGTGCTTGTCGTTGCGCGCGTAGAAGATCTTGCCGCCGTGCTGGAGCCGGAACAGCGGCGGCACCGCGAGATAGAGCCTCCCGGCGTCGATCAGGCCCGGCATCTGGCGGTAGAAGAACGTGATCAACAGCGACGCGATGTGCGCGCCGTCGACGTCGGCGTCGGTCATGATGATGACCTTCTCGTAGCGCAGATCGGCTGCCTTGAAATGCGCGCCGGTGCCGCAGCCGAGCGCCTGCACCAGGTCGGAGAGCTGCGCGTTCTGCGCCAGCTTGTCCTTGCCGGCCGAGGCGACGTTGAGGATCTTGCCGCGCAGCGGCAGCACGGCCTGCGTGCGGCGGTCGCGCGCCTGCTTGGCGGAGCCGCCGGCCGAGTCGCCCTCGACAATGAACAGCTCGGAGTTGTCGGAGGCCGAGTTCGAGCAGTCGGCGAGCTTGCCGGGCAGGCGCAGCTTGCGCACCGCGGTCTTGCGCGCGATGTCTTTTTCCTGGCGGCGGCGGACGCGGTCGTCGGCGCGCTCGATGACGAAGTCGAGCAGCCGGTTGGCCTGCATCGGGTTGCCCGACAGCCAATGGTCGAACGGGTCCTTGATCGCCTGCTCGACGATTTTCTGCGCCGCCGCGGTGGCGAGACGGTCCTTGGTCTGGCCCTGGAATTCCGGCTCGCGCACGAACACCGACAGCATGCAGCCGACGCCGGTCATGACGTCTTCGCTGGTGACGCTGGCCGCCTGCTTTTCCTTGCCGACGCGGGCGGCGTGATCCTTCAGGCCGCGCAGCAGCGCCGAGCGCAAGCCCGCTTCATGGGTGCCGCCGTCGGGCGTCGGGATGGTGTTGCAGTACGAATTGAGGAAGCCGTCGGTGTCGGCCGACCACGCCACCGCCCATTCGACCGCGCCGTGACGGCCGGTCTTGCCGGACGAGCCGGTGAAGATATCGGGATGCACCAGCGTCGCGCTCGCCATGCTGGCGGCGAGATAGTCCTTGAGGCCTTCGGCGAAATGAAAGGTGGCGGTTTCCGGAATGTCGGAGCCGTCGAGCAGTTCCGGCGCGCAGTGCCAGCGGATCTCGACGCCGCCGTACAGATAAGCCTTCGAACGCGCCATCTTGAACAGGCGCTCCGGCTTGAACGACGCCTTGGCGCCGAAGATCTGCGGGTCGGGCTTGAAGCGCACCTTGGTGCCGCGCTTGTTCGGCACGCGGCCGAGCTTCTCCAGCTTACCTTTCGGCTTGCCGCGCTCGAACATCATGCGGTAGTGCGTCTGCTCGCGCCAGACCTCGACTTCCATGCGCTCGGACAGCGCGTTGGCGACCGAGACGCCGACGCCGTGCAGGCCGCCCGAGGTCTCGTACACCTCCGAGTCGAATTTGCCGCCGGCGTGCAGCGTGCACATGATGACTTCGAGCGCCGATTTGTTCTTGAACTTCGGGTGCGGATCGACCGGGATGCCGCGGCCGTTGTCGGTGATGGACACGAAGCCGTTGGCCTCGATGTCGACCTCGATCCAGTCGGCGTGGCCGGCCAGCGCCTCGTCCATCGAATTGTCGATCACCTCGGCGAACAGGTGATGCAGCGCCTTCTCGTCGGTGCCGCCGATATACATGCCGGGGCGGCGGCGCACCGGCTCCAGGCCTTCCAGCACCTCGATGTGCTTGGCGGTGTAGCCGGCCTCGGCTCCGCCGCCGCGCGGCGCTTTCGCGCGCGCCGCCGGGGCCGCCTTCGGCGCGCTCGCCGGGGCCGCGAACAGGTCGGGCTCGTGGGAGGATTTCTTTTTGGTCGCAGGCTTTGCCATTGAAGTTCTTCACGTTTTGCGCGCGATCGGGGACCGCGCGAGGTCTTGTGCGGCGAATCAGTCGTCCGTCACTATGCCATGCGACGCCGCGCCCGTGACCCGAAGGGCGGGGGGTGGCGCGCCGGCGCAATGAGGCGGGAACCTGTTCGGCTATAGACGGGGCAGGAACGTGGCAAGCTGCGGAAATACCGCAAGGGCGACGACCACGCCGAGAAGGACGATCCAATAGGGCATCGCGCCGCGGAAGATCTCGGCGAGTTCCACGTTTCTGTCCGGCACCGCGGCCTTGACCGTGAACACCAGGATGCCGAACGGCGGGGTGAGCAGGCCGGTCTCGATCGCCAGGATGCCGATGATGGCGAAGGCGAGCGGATCGAAGCCGAGATGGGCGGCGATCGGGGCGAAGATCGGCACGGTCAGCAGGATGATCGAAATCGAGTCGATCAGGCAGCCGAGCACGAACCAGATCGCGACCATCACAAACAGGATGCCCCAGGGCCCCGCGCCGGTCGCCAGCAGGAACGATTTGGCGGCCTCGGTGAAGCCGGTCATCGACAGCACGCGCGAGTAGAGCTGGGCGCAGAACAACAGCAGCAGCAGCGGCCCGGAGGTGCGACCGACGTCGAGCACCACCTGCCAGATTTCGCGCGGGCGGATGCCTTTGATGACGGCGAGGACGAGCGAGCCGACGGCGCCGATGCCGGCGCCTTCGGTCGGCGTGCACAGGCCGAGCCAGATCGCGCCCAGCGTGCCGACGATGAGCGCGATGACCAGCAGCGTGCTGTACAGCATGGCGCGGAAGGTAGCCTCATCCACCTCCGGCGGCATGACGTGCGCCGGGGTGACGGCGGCGCCGACCGGCGCGGCTGCGCGGACGGCCCGCGTTTCGCCGACCAGTTCGGGCTTGAGCTTGGCGGCCACGACGACATAGAGGACCATGCCGCCGGCGGCGAGCAGCCCTGGAATGACGCCGGCGAGGAACAGCTTGCCGATCGACAATTCGGTCAGCACGCACCACACGATCATCAGCACCGACGGCGGGATCAGCATGCCGAGGCAGGCTGAGCCGGCGACCGAGCCGAGCGCGAAATCGCGCCGGTAACCGTAGCGGCGCATTTCAGGATAGGCGATGCGCGAGAAGGCGGCGGCGGCCGCGATGCTGACGCCGGTGACGAAGCCGAACAGCGCGTTGGCGAGAATGGTGGCGGCGGCGAGCCGGCCCGGCAGCCATTTGCTGGCGCGGTTGGCGAGCGTGTAAATGTCGCGCGCGGCGCCGCATTTGGCGAGGAAGTCGCCCATCAGCATGAACAGCGGGATGACGGCGAAGACGTAGTCGCGCAGCGCCTCGTAGGCGGTGTTGGCGATGAAGGTGCGCACCACCTCGATGTCGCCCATCATCAGATAGATGCCGAGCGCGGCCGTGATGCCGAGCGCAATGGCGATGTGAACGCCCGCGAACACCAGCGCGAGCACGACGACGACGATGGCGATCATGTCGATATGGCCGAGCATAACGCGCCTTCCTTAAAGGTGGGTCGAGGCGGACGGGGCGGCCATGTCGTCGTCCCGGCCGGTGACGAGCGCGCGGATCGCGCTCAGCCCGATCATGGCGTAGCTCGTCACCACTAGCACGGCGCCGATCAGCACTACGGTGCGCGCCGGCCAGACCGGCACGCGCAGCGCGCCTTCGCCTTCGTACTCGCCGCTGACGATGGCGTGCAGCGTCGGCTCGTAGCTGCCCCACACGATGATGCCGAAGAAGGCGATCGCGAGCACCGCCGACAGCAATTGCGCGAAGGCGCGGCCGCGCACGCCGAATATGCCGACGACGACGTCGGTGGAGATCATGCTGCCGCTCTGCACCGAGTAACCGGCGAGCAGGAAGCAGATGATGACGATCGACATCGACACCATCTCGGGCGTGCCCTTGACGGGCGCGTTGAACACGGCGCGGCCGATCACGTCGGCGCACACCAGAAAGCCGAGCAGGAAGATGATGACCGCGGCGGCCGCGAGCAGGGCGCGGACGATCCGGGCGTTCCAAAGGTCGAGCATGGATATCTTTCGGGACGATGAGACGAACGGGCGGCCCCCGAGGGGACCGCCCGCGATTGGCGCCGGTTACTTGACCTTATAGACGACCGGCCACTTGTGGCCGTTGTCCGTGGCCGCCTTGAGCGCGATCTCCAGCACCTGCGTGCCGGGCAGGCCCGCCTTGTCGAGTTCCTGCGCCTTCTGCGCCGGCCAGGCGGCGAGCGAGTTCGCCCAGTCCTGCTTCACCTTGTCGGAGACGGCCTTGACGTTGACGCCGTGCGTCTTCAGGTCGGCGATCTGTTTGGGGTAGTTGTCCTTGTTCACCGTGCCGGTCCTGGCCTCGTATTCCTTGGCCACTTCCAGGATCACGTCCTGCACGTCCTTCGGCAACTTGGCCCAGCGCGCCGAGTTGACGGTGAGGCCGTGCCAGGTGATCGCGCCGAAGCCGACCTCGGTGTAGAACTTGCCGACTTCATAGAGCTTGAAGTTGACCCAGGCCGACGGGAACATGATCCAGCCGTTGTAGACGCCGGTCTGCATCGAGGTGTAGGCGTCGGGCAAAGACGATTGCACCGGCGTGGCGCCGGCGAACTCCAGCCATTTCAGATTGAGGCCGGCGCCGGCGATCTTCTGACCCTTGAGGTCGGCGACCGAATTCCAGTCGAAATTGGTGCCCAGGTTGTAGCCGTTGTCGGCGATCAGCGCGATCAGCTTCTGCTTGAACTTGTCCTCGAACACTTTCGACATGTACGGCACCTTGTCGTACACGGCGCGCGCCACCTTCAGGCTCACGGTCGGGTCCATGGTGCCGAACGGCAGCATGACCTGGAACGCGTGCAGCGGCAGGTTGGACGGCTCGAAGCAGAAGCAGTAGCCGCCGATGTCGATGATGCCGGACTGCACGCCTTCGAGCGTGTCGGCGACCTTCACCATCGCGCCGCCGTAGCCTTCGACGAACTCGACCTTGTACTTCGTCTTGGCGGCGACGCGCTTGGTCACCTCGGGCACGAAGAAGCCTTGCATCAGGTTGACATAGGTGTTCGCCGGCGGATGGCCGGAGGCGATGCGCAGCTTGATGACCTCCTGCGCCGAGGCCGCCGTGGTGATCGTGGCGAGGCCCGCAAACGCAACAACGCGCAACAGTGTCCGGATCGTCATGGTGTTTCCTCTCCAGTGCAGCCGGTGACCGGCTTTTTTGTAAGCGCACGACCTTCGTGTGCCGGCCGGTTCACTGTCAATAGCTCCGGCGTCACAGGGGCGCGCAGTCATCGGAAAACACCCGCTGCGCATGACGTTTCCCGTCACGCGCAACCAATACGGTATTCGGCAGTTGGCTTGAATGCGATCGTGTTTCGCGATGTGAAAGCGGGGCTATGAGCAAGCAAGAGAACACGCGCGCGACGGCGCACGCTCAAGATCATGAACGGCATCGCGCACGATCGCACCGGCGGTCGGAGCATGGTGACGGTGATCAATGTCACGGCCGGCGTCGGCGCTGTTCCTGCTCGGGCCGTGGGGACGAATGCGCGCGTTCCTGGCCCTTGCCTTTGCTGATCATGGGCGTGGCGCCGACGGTGCTGGCGAAACCGCCTGCGGCAGTCTAGATACGGGGGCAAGGCGCGCGGGGTGCGCGCGGTACCGGTATCCGATGGGTTTCAACGGTTACTTTCAATATCTGGTCGATTTCGTGCGCGATAACGCGGTCTGGGCGCCGGCGGTCATGTTCGGGCTCGCCTTCGCGGAATCGCTCGCCTTCGTCTCGCTGCTGATCCCGGCCTGGGGCGCGCTGGTCGCCATCGGCGCGCTGATCGGCGCCGGCGGCGTGAGTTTCTGGCCGGTGTGGATCGGCGCCGCGCTCGGCGCGGCCTGCGGCGACTGGCTGTCGTACTGGATCGGGCAGAAGCTCGAATATTCGGTGCAGCATATCTGGCCGCTGTCACGGCATCCCGAGTTGATCCCGCGCGGCGAAGCCTTCGTGAAGAAATGGGGGGTGGCCGGCATTTTCATCGGTCGCTTCTTCGGGCCGCTGCGTGCGGCGGTGCCGTTGGTCGCCGGTATTTTCGAGATGCCGTATTGGCGCTTCCAGGTCGCCAACGTGCTGTCGGCTTTCGTCTGGGCGGCGGTGCTGCTCACCCTCGGCGACTTCATCTCCAAGGGGATCGCCTGGGCTGCGGGCTGACGTCCCCAAAAGAAAATCCGCCGGGATTGTCACCCCGGCGGATCGTCATACGAAGTGCGCGCTGACTACTTCAGCGCCGCCACGCCGGCCAGCGAGACCACGTCGTCCTGCGCGCCCGAGCCGCCGCTGACGCCGATGGCGCCGACAATCTTGCCGCCGACCACGATCGGATTGCCGCCGCGCGACATGATCACGTCGTCGAGTGTCGACAGATAGGCGAAGAAGGGCCCCTTGCCGGACAGCCGTTCGAACACCACGGTCGGGCGGCGATAGCGCGCGGCCGTGCGCGCCTTATGCTGCGAGATCGATGTCGAGGCGAGCTGGCAGTTGTCCTGCTTCTCGAAATAGACCAGATCGCCGGACGGGCCGACAATCGCGATGCAGAGGGCGTTCCACTTGCGCTTGA
>CAYJPU010000028.1:0-21555 GCA_964372105.1 uncultured Undibacter sp. | reverse complement strand
GACGGATCGGTCGGCTTGTGCGCGTTGAGCAGGAAGTCGGTCGCCATCATGATGGCCGACAGCACGTTGTTGAAATCGTGCGCGATGCCGCCGGCGAGCTGGCCGACCGATTCCATCTTCTGCTGCTGGTAGACGCGGTTCTCCAGCGTGCGCTGCGCGGTGGTCTCAAGCGCGTAGACGATCACGGCCTCGCCGTCGCGGTCTTCCTCCTCGACCGCAGAGACGAAGAAACTCGCCCAGCGTTCGCCCGGGCCTGCGAGCGCGGCTTCCACCGGCGCGATCTCGCCCTGCCCTTCGGCCGCCCTGCGGATGGTCGATTCCAGCGCTGAGCGGTCGCGCTCCGCCACCACCGACAAAATCGAGCGCTCGTCGCCCTTCAGCACGTCCTCGAAGGCGGACGCGAACCGCGCATTGCTGCGCGCGATGCGGCCAACCTTGTCGACGGTGGCGATGGCCATCGGCGTGTTCTGGAAGAAGCGCATGAAGCGCACTTCCGCAGCGCGTTGCGGATCGCTGCCGTCGTCCTTGGCGCGGTTGAGCACCAGCGTGCGCGACGGTCCAGGCTGGCCGTCGGCGCCGTAGGCCACCTTGTGGAACAGCCGCACCGGCACCGGCTTGCCGCCGCGCGAGCGCAGGTCAAGGTCGAGCACCTCGGTCTTCACCTCGCCGGGCGCGGCCGACAGCGTGGTGAGCAGCGCCGCGCCTTCGCCGGCGACGATGTCCGCGAGCTTGAGCGCGCCGACGCCGACTTCGGCGAGGTCCTGGTCGAGCCAAGTCGCCAGCGTCGCGTTCAGGTAGACGACGTCGCCCGCGGCATCGACCGAGAAGAAGCCGGCCGGCGCGTGGTCGAGGTAGTCGATGGCGTGCTGCAATTCCTGGAAGACGTTTTCCTGGCGTTGGCGCTCGCGCGTCACGTCGGCGATCGACCACACGGTCATGCGCGAGTCGCGTTTGCTGGAGCCGAGCGGGCGCACGCGCATGCGCAGCCAGCGTCCGTCGGCGCCGGCCGGGCCCGGGATGCGCGCCTCTTCCTGCAGGCGGCGGCCCTCGCGGCCGGCCTTGAGCAGGCGGTAGATCGCCTCCGACACGCCGGGATCGCCGATGAAAACCCGCTCGATCGGCCGCACGTCGTTCTCGTCGGCCGCGCCGATCAGGTCGAGATAGGCGGCATTGGCATAGAAGACACGGCCGCCCTGGTCGGTGACCACGACCCCTTCGAAGGCGTTGTCGACCACCGCTTTGAGGACCGGGTTGCCCTGGTCGCGGCCGGAAAAGCGCATGATGCCGGAGGCGAGCGCGAACAGGGCGAAGACTCCGACCGTTCCGAGCGTCGCCAGCAGCATCACGATGTAGGTTTCGGCGTAGTCGCGTCCGACATAGACCAGCCCGGCGGCGGCGGCGACCAGCAGGACCGCCACCAGCAGCACCATGCCGACCGAGCCCGAGCGCGGCGCGGCCTGGCTCTTGTCGAAGGCCGGACGCCCGGACCCCTGAGCCTGCCCGTGACCCTCGTCGCCCTCTGGCGCCGGTGTCTGCCCTGCCCGTTCCTGGCCTGTCATAATTACCCTTGTTTCACCCCGGCGTGGGGCGACGCGCCGGACTCATCAAGTGCCTTAAGGTGCCCTATGCGCGCAAGGGCCGGACTTTGGCCCTCCCGTGTGCCGGCGGCTCACCGGCTGAGGCCGCCCGCCGCCCGGCGCAGCTTCATGACGTAGCCGATCACCTCCGCCACCGCCTTGTAGTGTTCCGCCGGAATTTCCTCGTCGATCTCGACGGTGGCGTGCAGGGCGCGGGCCAGCGGCGGATTTTCCACGATCGGGATCGAATGCTCGCCGGCGATCTCGCGGATCTTCAAGGCCAGCGCGTCCATGCCCTTGGCGACGCAGACCGGCGCATCCATGCCGCGCTCGTATTGCAGCGCGACCGCGTAGTGAGTCGGGTTGGTGATGATCACGGTGGCTTTCGGCACCGCGGCCATCATGCGCTTCTTCATGCGCGCCTGCCGCAACTGCTTCAGGCGTCCCTTGATGTGCGGATCGCCTTCGGTGTTCTTGTATTCTTCCTTCAACTCCTGCAGCGACATCTTCTGCCGCTCGTACCATTGCTTGTACTGGAACAGATAGTCGGCGGCGGCGACGATCGCGAGTATCACCACCACCGCGCCCATCAGCTTGACCGCGAGTTCCTTGGTGAACGGCAGCAGCGCCGAGACGTCGGTGGTGATCAGGCCTTCCATCCGCGCCTGCTCCGGCCACATCAGCGCGGTGAGCACCGCGCCGACGACCACGAGCTTGATGATGCCTTTGGCGAAATTCGCCAGCGACTGTTTCGAGAACAGGCGCTTGAGGCCGGCGAGCGGCGAAATCTTGGAGAACTTCGGCGTCATGGTCTCGTAGGTCCACACCAGTTTGTGCTGGACCATGTTGCCGCCGATCGCCGCCAGCAGCAGAACGAGAAACGGGATCGCGATCGCCGCGATCAGCTCCAGCCCGATTTTCTGGAACAGCCCGGGCAACGCCGGCCCGTTCATGCTGATTTGATGCGCATTGGCGATCAGCCCGCGCATGGTGGTGGTGAGACTCGCGCTCATGCCGCCGGAGAACGCCATCAGAACCAGCGTCGCGCCGCCGATAATGAACCAGGTGTTGACCTCCTGGCTCTTGACGACGTCGCCGCGCTTGAGCGCCTCTTCGAGGCGCTTTGCTGATGGTTCTTCTGTTTTTTCGGCGTCTTCGGAGCCCTCTGCCATGCCTGTCCCCGCTGCTAGCTACCGGGCGTCAGTTGGCCGAGCACGCCTTCGATATAGCCGGTGAAGGTGCCCATCATGGCGCCGATCACCAGGACCAAAAGCAGAAGGCCGATCAGGATGGAGAGCGGCAAGCCGATGAAGAACACCTGCATCTGCGGCATCAGCCGTGACAGCACGCCAAGACCGAGATTGAACAGAAGACCAAAAACCAGGAACGGCGCCGAGAGCTGGATGCCGATGCGGAACGAGGTCGCAATCACCTTGATGATGTGCTGCGCCGCGTCGCCGACCAGCGGCATCTCGCCCGGCTTGAAAAGGATGTAGCTGTCGTTCATCGCCGCGATGACCAGATGATGCAGGTCGGTGGCGAAAATCAGCGTGACGCCGAGCAGCGTCAGGAAGTTGCCGACGATGACGCCCTGCTGGTTCTGCGTCGGATCGACCGCGGTCACGAAGCCGAGGCCCAGTTGCTGCGCCACCACGAAGCCGGCGACCTGCAGGCACGAGACCGCGAGCCGCGCGGTCAATCCCAGCAGCGCGCCGATCATCAGTTCCTGCACCAGCATCAACAGCACGGGGCCGAGCGCGTTCAGGGTGACGGTATAGGCGCTCTGGTGCGCCGGCATCAGGACGGCGGTCAGCACCATGACGATGGCGAGCCGCACGCGCGCCGGAATCGCGGTTTCGCCGATGCCCGGCATCAGCATGATCATGGCGCCGACGCGCGCGAAGGTCAGCAGAAAGGCCGCCGCCAGCACCGGCAGGACTGAGACGTCGATGCGCATCAGGGGAACTGCCGCTTGCGTCGCCTTACGCTCCGCTCATTCCCGCGCAAGCGGGAATCCAGAGCCGCAATGGCTGACCCTACAACATGCGGCCCTGGGTCCCCGCTTGCGCGGGGACGAGCGGCAATTGGGCAGCGCGCGAGCACGCCCTAGCCGCTGATGATGCGCGCGGCGATGCGCAGCATCTCGGCGTGCATCTTTTCCGCCATGAAGGGCAGCGCGACCAGAAGCGACACGAAGATCGCCAGGATCTTCGGCACGAAGGCGATGGTCATTTCCTGGATTTGGGTCAGCGCCTGCAACAGCGAGATGGCGACGCCGACGACGAGGCCGACCAGCATCACCGGGGCCGAGACGATGATCAGCGTGAAGATCGCGTCGCGGCCGACATCGAGAACTTCGGGTCCGGTCATTGTGTCGCTTCGCCTTTGCTTGTTTACGCGCCGTGATCCGATCGGAAAACGGGTTAGATCGGCATCTTCATGATGTCTTCGTAGGCCTGGATGACGCGGTCGCGCACCGCGACCACGGCGTCGATGGCGACTTCGGTCTCGGACACCGCCGTGACGACGTCCACCATGTTGGCCTTGCCGTTGACGGCGTTGCGGGTCTGGGCGTCGGACTTCTGGCCGAGCTCGTTGACGGCGCCGATCGCGTCCTTGAGCACGGAAGAGAAGCTGGTCTCGCTCGGCTGCGGCGCGCCCATGCCCTTGGCGAGCGCCAGCGCAGGATCGGACGTGATGCGCGCGACGTTGGCGTAGGCGCCGGCGGCTGCGATCGGTGTGGCCATGGTCTAGACCTTTCGTTGTCCCGGTGCGCCCGAGCGTTCAGGCTTTGAGGATGTCGATCGTGCGCTGGAGCATGCGGCGGGTGGCGCTGATCACGTTGATGTTGGCTTCGTAGGAGCGCTGGGCCTCGCGCATGTCCGTCATTTCCACCAGCGCGTTGACGTTGGGGTATTTGACGTTGCCGTTGCTGTCGGCAGCGGGATGGCCCGGCTCGTATTTCAGACGGAATTCGGAACTGTCGGGCTGCGTCTTGCCTATTTCGACCAGGCGCGCTTCGAGCGAGCGGTCGAACTCGGCCTTGAAGGTCGGCATCTTGCGCCGGTAGGGATCGGCGCCGGGCTTCGACGGCGTCGAATCGGCGTTGGCGATGTTCTCCGAGATGATGCGCATGCGGCCGGCCTGGGCGCGCAGGCCGGAGGCGGCGATCGCCATCGTCTTCATGAAGTCCAAAGCGGCCATGGTCGCGTGCTCCGTTCAGATTCAGCGCTTGCCGAGCGCGGTCTTGAGCAGACCGAGACTGCGCGAGTAGAGCGCGGTCGCCGCCTGGTATTCCATCTGGTTGGCGGACACCTTCATCATCTCTTGTTCGAGATTGACGGCGTTGCCGGTCGGCCGCGTGTCGTAGCCGGCCGTCGAGGTGCCGAACTGCGAGCCGCCCAGCCCGCCGAGGCTCATGTGGCCGGTTTCGGTGCGGACCAAGCTGACGGTCGAAACGTTGGCGCCGGACACCTTGGCCGGGTCCGGGAACTTGAGCGGCGCGAGGTCGCGCGCCCGGTAGTTCGGCGTATCGGAATTGGCGACGTTCTCGGCCAGCAGACGCTGGCGTTCCTGCGCCCAGGCGAGGCGGGTGCGCAGCATCGTGAAGATCGGAATGTCGGTGATGGCCATTGGGCCTGCCCCGGAATCGGGCGGCGGGATGCCGCACTAGGCAGACTTTGCCGGGCGTATGGTTAATAGCTGGTAAATAGAACCGATGCGGAACTGGCTACCGGCGGGCCCGTTTACCATGTGAACCGTGCGGATTTGGGTGCCGGATGCGAATACCCTCTTTATTTCTTAAGATTCTGTTAGTATTCCGGGCGGCAAATAGTGCCGGTGCTATTAACTATTCGGGCGATTCCCGTCCGCTGAGCGGCAGTACGAACAACGGAGCGCTGTGATGTTCGAGACCCTCTTCGGTTCGGAGATGCCGCTGGCCGCGCGCTTCTTCATCGCCTTTCTGGTTGTCCTCGGTCTGATCGGCGCCACCGCCTGGCTGGTGCGCCGCTTCGGCGCCAACCGCCTCGGTGGTGGCAACGCCCGCGGCCGCCAGCCGCGCCTGGCGGTGATCGACGCCGCTCCGGTGGACGGACGCCGCCGTCTGGTGCTGATCCGGCGCGACAATATTGAACATCTGCTGATGATCGGCGGCCCGACCGACGTGGTGGTCGAACAGAACATTGTGCGCGCCGCCGGCCGCGACGCGGCCCGCGAGCCCGGCCGTGAGGCCGCCCGCGAGTTGCCCGGCCGCCAGCCCGCGGTGGTCGAGAACGCCTGGCCGCTGCAGCCGCTGAGCGAGCCGGCGCCGGCCGCCCCGTCCCGCTCCTATCGCGCCACCGCGACCGAAGAGCCGTGGCTTGCGCCCGAACCGGGCGCCCGGCCGCGCCCGGCCGAGAGCTTCGGCGGCATGCCGCCCGAAGCCGCACCGCGCTTTACGCCCGATCTGCCGCCGCCCGCACCACGGCCTGAGCCGCCGCCGCGGGCCTCGGTCGCCCCGCCGGCCGAAACCGTACCGACGCAGACAGATCACAATCTGGCGGAAATGGCGCTGCAGCTAGAGGCCGCGCTGCGGCGCGCGCCGATGCCGGAAGGCCGGCCGCCGGTCACCGATCCGTTCGCGGGCCTGGTTGCCAAGCCGGCCGAGCCGCGCCCGGCACCGCGCGAGTTCAAGCCGCGCGTCGAGCCCAAATTCGAACCGAAGTTCGACGCGCCAAAGGCCGAGAGCCCGAGCGAGCCAAAATTCGAACCCAAGTTCGAACCCAAATTCGAACCCAAACTCGACATCAAGCCCGAGCCGAAGGTCGAAGCGAAAGTCGAGACCAAGCTCGAACCGCTGCCGAGCAAGAACCTGTACGACAATCTCGAAGAGGAGATGGCCAGCCTGCTCGGCCGTCCTTCAGGGAAACCGTGATATTTGTTTCCGGCCGCCGTGTCCGTCTATCGACGGTGGCGGTCGGGGTAGCGGCGGTGATGCTCGCCGTGACGCCTGCCGGTGCGCAGGACGTCAGCATCAATTTCGGTCAAGGCAGTGGCCTGACCGAACGCGTCATCCAGATGATCGCGATGCTGACGGTGCTGTCGCTGGCGCCGTCGATCCTCGTCATGATGACATCCTTCACCCGCATCGTCGTGGTGCTGTCGCTGCTGCGCACCGCGCTCGGCACCGCCACCGCGCCGCCGAACGCGGTCATCGTCTCGCTGGCGCTGTTCCTCACCGCCTTCGTGATGGGCCCTGCTTTGCAGACCGCCTATGACACCGCCGTCCGTCCGCTGGTCGCCAACGAGATCACCGCCGAGCAGGCGTTCGAGCGCGGCGTGGTGCCGCTGCGCGCCTTCATGCAGAAGAACGTGCGCGAGAAGGACCTCAAGCTGTTCGTCGACATGTCGAAGTCGCCCGAGCCCGCCACGCCCGACGACCTGTCGCTGCGGGTACTGGTCCCGGCCTTCATGATCTCGGAGTTGAAGCGCGCCTTCGAGATCGGCTTCCTCTTGTTCCTGCCGTTCCTCATCATCGACCTGGTGGTGGCATCGGTGCTGATGTCGATGGGCATGATGATGCTGCCACCGGTCGTGGTGTCGCTGCCGTTCAAGCTGATATTTTTCGTGCTGGTGGACGGCTGGAGCCTGGTCGCGGGCTCACTGATCCAGAGCTACGGCGCCAGCTAGCGGATCGCGGGGCGCGGCTTCGGCAGCTTCATGATCGACCCGGTCGGCGTCATGTCCGGCCGCAACGGCACGCCGGCCGGCACCTTGGCCGGCAGCGGCGACGAGGCCGCATTCATCGCGGACTTATCGGCGCCCGGGCGTGGCGCGACCGCCGGCTTGGGCGCGGCCGGCTTCTCGGCTTCCTTGAGCACCACCGGCGCTGCGTCCGGATAGCGCTTGCGGATATCGCGCAGGAAGGCCTGCAACGTATCGATGCTGGCCAGGCGCTTCGCGACATCCTGGAATTCAGGCCCGCCGGCGCCGACCGGCGCGCTCACCACGTCGAAGGCGCGGGCGTCGGGACCGTCGGCCATCTTGGCCGCGTATTTCTCGCGCAGGCGGGCGAGCCCGATCGGCTCGTCGCCGAGCGTGTAGCCGATCGCGGCGCGCAGGATGTCGGTGCGCTCGTTGTCGGTCAGCGGCGGAAACTCGCGCCAGCGCTCACCGTGCAGCAGTTCGATCTGCTCGGCGGCCCGCCGCCACTGCTTCGAGGCCCACAGGATGTCGGCGCGCAGCCGGATCACTTCGTGACCCTTGATATTGTCGATCAGTTCGAGCGCCAGTTCGTGACGGCCGATGTCGGACAGCGCGCGCGCTTCCAGCAACAGCCGCTGATCGCGCAATTCGTTGGCGAGGCCGCCGTTGCGGGTGGTCTGCAACGTCGCGAGCGCGCGCTCGGGCTTGCGGTTCATCAAATAGATCACCGCAAGCCGCGTCGCGACCTGCGCGCGCGCCGCGCCTTGAAGGCGGTTGTCGACCTGATGCTGCAAGAGCTCTGCCGCCTGGCCGAGCAGATCGACCGCCACCAGGCGATCGGCGAGGCGCCGTATCATCTCGTCGCCACGGCGGCCGATCGGCGTCAGTTCGCGGTAGTCGTAGAACAGGCCGAGCGCCTCGATCGGCGGCAGCGCGTCGCCCTTGCCGTCCAGGAACAGGCTGTCGAAGGTCGCCGCCGCTTCGTCCTGGATCTTGCGCGTCAAGTCGGAATTGGGATGCGCCATCAGCGCCGTGCGCATGACGTGGAAGGCTTCGCGATAGCGGCTGCCCTCGGTGTATAAGTGCGCGAGCAGCTTGAGGCCTTCGGTCTCGGTTTCGTCGCCGCGCCACACGGTCGTCAGCGTTTCCAGCGCGCCGATCGCATCCTTGTGCGGCATTTCGCCTTTGGCGTTCACCAGCGCGATTTCGCGCAGGCGGCCTTGCGAGGCGGCGCGGCGGTCGGCGGACTCGGCGGCAGCGCGGTAATTGGTCAGCGCGTCGTCATTGCGGCCGAGGCCTTCCGCGAGCCGCCCGGTCAGCACATTCACGGCCGGCTCGATCTCCGGCGGCACGCCGACGGTGGTCAATTCGTTGACGACGCGCGACGCGACGGCGAAGTCGCCGACTTCGATGGCGGAGCGCAACGAATCCAGCAATGCCATGCGTTGCAGCTCGATCGGCAACGAGGCCATCGCCGCCTCGCTGGCCTTGAAGGCCTGGCGCGCTTCCGGCCATTTGCCTTCGCGGGCGTAGGCGATGGCGCGCCAGATCGGCGCGTCCTGCTGATTGCCGATCTGTGCCGCCGACAGTTCCTTCAGCGCGTCTTCGGGCCGGTTCATCATCACTTGGGCGACCGCGCGCAAAATGCTGCCGGTGACGTCTTCGCCGTCGCGCTCTTCGGCCAGCGCGACGTCGAGCACGCCCTTGGCCTCGGTCGCCATGTCGCGGGCCAGATAGAAGCGCGCGAGGTTGAGCCGCGCCTGCTTGCGCCTGTTGTCCGGCGCACTGGCGGCAAGCCGGATCAATTCGGATTGGCGTGCGGTAAACGGCGCCTGGCGGTCGAGGCCCCAGGTCTGCGGATCGAACGTCAGTGAACGGAAGGCCGAGGCGAGCTCTTTCTCGCCGGCGGTGGTCGACGACACCGACAGACCGTTCGGCCGGCCGATGGTGATGCGGTCGGTCTCGAGTTCGGCGGTCAGATCGTCGGCGATCGGCTGCACCACCACGCCGTGGGTCGACGCCAGCGCGTGCAGTTCGATGAAGTCCTGCTGCTTCAGGAAGCCGCGCGCCGGGCCGAGCGCCGTGACGACCATCAGGCGGTCGCCGATATCGGGGTCGCGCAGGAAATGCAGTTTGCCGGAGCGTTCGAACGGGATCGCCAGATTGGTGCGGGACTTGCCGAGCACGGCGCGCGCAATCGACAGCGGCTGCGTCGGGATCGTCACCGCGTCGCCGATGGTGATGGCCCAGCTTGGTCCCTCGACCGCCGCGCTGACGAGGCGCGGCCGCGTCAGCTTGATGCGCACGATGGCTTCGCCGTCGGCGCCCTGCTGGAATTTCGCGCTGCGGATGCCGTTGCCGGCCTCGGCCGTGAGCGCGGCGAGATTGATCTTGCCGGCGGTGTCGAACACCAGCCACACCGTGTCGGCGCGCCGGAACACCGCCGCCGGCGTCGGCGCAGCGAACGGGAAATCGAGCCGCAGCGTATTGCCGGACTGCTGCAGACCAACTGCGAGACCCAAGCTTGGATCCGGCTTGGCGCGCGCGGCGGCGGCTTTAACGGGTTCGGGCGCTGGCGCAGCGGCAAGCGACGCGGCCGGCGGCGGCGGCACGGGCGGTGCGGAATCGACCACTTTCGGCCTTTCCGGCACAACGGGCGCCGTTTCCTTCACCGGCGCCGGGGCGAGCGGCGCGGCGGCTGCGATCTTTGGCGCTTCGTCTTTGGGCGGCTCGGTCTTCGCTTCGAGCTTGGGCGTTTCAGGCTTGGACGCTTCGGGCTTGGGCGCTTCGGGCTTGAGCACTTCTGGCTTTGACGTTTCAGCCTTTGACGCTTCGAGCTTGGGCGCTTCGAGCTTCAGGGCTTGAGGCTTCGGCAGTTCGGCCTTGGGCGCGGGCGCAACCGGCGCTGCGGGCTTGGGCGTTTCCGTGCCCGGGATATCCGGCCGCAGCGGTTCGCCCTTCGGCACGATGATCGCCGCTTCCGGCTTGAGCGGCGCGTCCTTCGCGGCCGGGATCGTATCCGGTGCGGCGATCGCCAACGGCACCTTCGCGGCGACCGCCTGCTTCACGGCGCTCTGCTCGGCCGTTTCCTTGGGCTTGGCGCTGCCGGTGCCGATATCGACCACGATGCTGCGTTCCTCGCGGAACGTGTGCACCTCGGGCTCGCCGTTGAGCGAGAAGATCACCGCCGCCGAATCGAATTCGCTGGCGGCGTCGATCGACTCCAGCGTCGGCGGCATCGTCGCCTTGGCATCGGCGAGATCCCACCGGATCGGCTGATCGAAATTGAGGATGACTTTGCCGCCGCCCTGCTCGGGCACGACGTTGGTGCTGTCCGGCATGTCGAAGACATAGCGGATGAAGGTCGGTTGCTTCGCCACCCGCACCCGTGTGAGAGGCGGTGCGTACAGCTTCGCGGTCCGGCGGCTCTGTTGCAGTTGCCGCTCGGCCTCGCGGGCGCGGCGGGCCAGATCGTCGATGACTTCTTGCGGCAGGCCCGGCATCGTGCCGGTCCAGGTGTCGGGCAACAGGTCGACGTAGAAGCGCTCGCCGGCCGTGATGGTGTTGATCTTGATCTTGCGCGCCAGCGCGATGCGGATGGCGGTGCCGTCCGGATCGCGGCGCGCCGCGCTGATGTAGTCCGGCGCGTTGGAATTCATGCGCTCGACCGCGACGTCGACCGGCTTCTTGAACTTGATCACCATGATCGCGCCGGCGATATCGACGCGCGCCGGCACTTCGTCGTCCATCCGGAACAGGAGCCGCGTGAAGCCGCCGTCGTTGTAGACGCTGACCGTGCCCTTGACCGGCTCGTCCGCACGCGCGTCGTGAACGCCTGCGCCCAGCAGCACGGCGAACGCCAGCGCGCACGCGCCAAAGCGCGCGACAAGCCGCGCGCGCACCGTGTTCAAGCCAAGGAGCAGAGCCGTCATAAAGCGATCCAACCGGCTGAAATTCCGGGTCGCGACAGCGTAAAGTCCGGCGTTTAACGCTGCGTTAACCGTGACGCGGGCATTCGACACAATGGTCAACCGCCCCGCGGCCTGCCTTCGATCTTGGGCAACTGGTCGGGCGCCTGGGCCGGCTGCGCGCCGGCGCGGCTGGCGAGCTCGACCGTCAAGCGCTCGGCGGCATCGGGCGTCATCTGCGCCAGGATCTCGGCCATCTTGCGATTGTTCATCGTGGTGGCGACCTCGACCAGGATCTTGATGTCGAGACGGTCGAAGATGCGCGCGGCATCCTTGGGCTTCATGTTCTCGTACATCGAGACGATGCCCTTGAAGCGCTGCGCGTCGGCCTTCTCGCGGCTATCCGTCGCGGTGCTGACGCGGGTCTCCATGGTCTTGAGCTCGTTGACCTTGGCATCGAGCCGCTTCTCGGCCGCCTTGAGCAGACTCTCGCGCATCTCCAGCTCGCGGTTGCGGCTGTCGAGCTCCTGCCGGCGATCCTGCAGGCGTTCGAGAATGGCGCGTTCGCCCGGCGAGTTGATGCGGCCGGGCTCCATCGGATACGAGGCGCCGGCGACTTCCAGTTTCGGCGGTTCCGGCGGCTTGTCGCTGGTCTTGAGCGTCGGCCCGCTCGGCTTCGCTTCGCTGGCGCCGACCGAGCCGGTGATGTCGCGGTTGTTGTCGCGGTTGTCGGCGACCTTGTCGGTGCTGTTGCCGCCGGCTTTATTGTTGAAGTTGAACATCTCCTGCGCCCACGGTTTGGGCGCGGCGGGGGCCGGCGGCACGGCGCCCTTATCGGCGACGGTGATTTTCGGATAATCCGGAATGCTCTCGCGCGTGGTGACCTGCATGTCGGTCTTGTCGCGACCCTGCAACCGCTCGGCGAGCGTATAGCCGCCGTCGAACACCAGGCCCGACACCTTGAGCGCAAACAGGCTGACCGTGGCGAGCAGCACGATCGGGATCAACCGGACATCGCGCCAGAAGCGGTTCATGCTGCAAGTCCACCTGCAAGTCCACCAGCGTGTCCGCTCGCCCGCGCACGGGCGCGTTCGGCAAAGGCTTGCGCGGCCGCCGCCACCGCCTTGGCATCCGGCACCTCCGGCTCAGGCGCGGGCCGCGTCACGCCGACGATGCGGATCAGCTTCGCCAGCAATTCCTCGCCGGCCTGGACCTGAAGTCCGATGTCGGCCGAAACCTGTTCGCTGCGCGCCAGCCGCTCGGTCAGATTGTGCTCGCCGTCGCGCATCGTCGCCTTCAGCCCGGCGATGGCGCGCTCGGCGATCTCGGTCGCCGTCACCAGCTCCGAGATGGTCGCGCGCAACGACTGCTCGTCGGCCTTGAGCAAGCGCAACTGCTTGTTCAAGCGCACGCAATAGAGAATGGTGAAGAGCAGCAGGATCGAGACCATGGTCTCAATCAGAAAGCCGTAATGGTAGCTCA
Source organism: uncultured Undibacter sp. (assembly GCA_964372105.1). GTDB lineage: Bacteria > Pseudomonadota > Alphaproteobacteria > Rhizobiales > Xanthobacteraceae > Pseudolabrys. The sequence continues at coordinate 8,903 of CAYJPU010000028.1, read as the reverse complement.
CGGCGTCTCCATTCGATTGGTTGTCTCGTCGGCTTTTTCGAACATCGCAAAGGTGGTGCGCGGCTTGCGCAGCTGCTTGCCGACGCGCACGGCGACGCGGTCGCCGACCCGGCCCATGCGGCCTTCGGTGAGCGTGACGTCGCCGCAGCGCACCGCCACCATGGCGTCGGGCTTGAGCTCAAGCATCAGCGTGTCGCCCACTTCAAGGCTCATCATCCGCCGCAGCGGCAGGCGCGCCTCGTACAGCACGGCGTCGACGCCGACCTGCGCCTGGCCGATTTCGGTGGCCAGATGGCCTTCCCAGATCGGATCGCGGCCGAACTTCTCGCCCATGAACATCTGGAGGAGAACGGCGCGGATCGGCTCGATGGTGGCGTAAGGCAGCAGCAATTCGATATTGCCGCCGCGGTCTTCCATGTCGATGCGCAGCCGCACCAGGATGGCGGCGTTCGCGGGCCGCGAGATGGCGGCAAAGCGCGGATTGGTCTCCAGCCGGTCGATGTTGAACTTGACCGGCGACAGCGGCTTGAAGGCGAGCTCGGCATCCGCCAGCACCACCTCGATCATGCGCTTGACCAGATTGGTCTCGATCGTGGTGTAGGGACGGCCCTCGACGCGCACGGTGCTGGCGCCGCGGCGGCCGCCGAGCAACACGTCGATGATCGAATAGATCAGGCTGGAATTGACGGTGGCGAGACCGAAATTGTCCCACTCCTCGGCCTTGAAGACCGCCAGGATCGCCGGCAGCGGGATGGAGTTGAGGTAGTCGCCGAAGCGCACCGAGGTGATGCGGTCGAGCGAAACTTCGACGTTGTCCGAGGTGAAATTGCGCAAGGAAGTAGTCATCAGCCGCACGAGGCGGTCGAAGACGATTTCCAGCATCGGCAGGCGTTCGTACGACACCATCGCCGAGTCGATGATGGCGCGGATGCCGGAATTGTCGTTGAGCGTGACGTCCGCCAGGCTGAAGCCGAGCAGGCTGTCGATTTCTTCCTGGTTGAGGATGCGCTCGGCACCGCCTTTGGCGGTCTGCACGCCGCCGCCGTCGTCCACCATCGCCGCCCATTGCGCGGCCGCCTCGTCGACGCCCGCTGACGGCGCGGCATCGGCTGACGGCGCCGGCGAGCCGGATTCAGCTTCCAGCGCCAGCCCCCATTCGGCGGCGAGTGCGTCTTGGTCGATCTGGTCTTTCTGTTGCGCCATGAGGTGCGCCGTCTATTGGACGACGATCTCCTTGAACAGAACAGCGGTGATGCGGTTGGGCGCGACCGCGACGTTGACCCGGCGGGTCAATTCCTCTTTGAGCCGGTAGAGGCCGGCGGAGCCGTCGAGATCGGTCGCGCGCAGTTCGCGCAAGTAAGTCTGGAAAGCGTCCATCACGCGCGGCATCAGCGGCTGGATCTTCGGCACCAGCTCGGCGTCGGCCAATTCCAGCACCACCTTGACCTTGAGGTATTGCGTGCGGTCGGTGCCGGTACCGGCCAGGTTGACCAGCACGTCGGGCAGATCGACGAAGGTCGCGGGCTTGGCGGCCACTTCCTTCGGCTTCTCTTGATGGGAGCGGCCGAAATAGAGATAGGCACCGGTCCCGCCGCCGCCGACCACCACGAGACCTGCGGCCGCGATGATGATCATCTTGAGCGAGAACTTCTTCTTCGGTGCCGCCGCCGCTTCGCCTTCCGGCTGTTCTTCGGCTTTCGCGTCCGTCTTCTTCACCGCCTTGGCCATGAGTGCCCCGGTTACCACCTGTTATGCGGACCGCAACGGCGTCTCGCGCCGCGGCTGCACGACCCGCGCCCCCTGCATACGAAGGTAGTTTCGTATGGTTAACAGAAGCTTTCAGGGAACCCGGAAGTGGGAAACTTTTGCCGGGTAAACCCGGCATGCGAGCGCTTTTTGCCGCGCGCGGTAACCAGCGATTTTTATCTAAGCTGTTGTTTTTATTAAATTTGTTGCGTTGGCACGCCATCTGCAATGACCCTGGCAGCCACCGGCTTGGGAGAGCGTGGTGGCGATACGCGGGAACAGGCCGGCCTCGGGAGGGCAAGCCTGCCCCCGGACTGACAAGGGGAGTTGCCGATGCAGAATGCACTTCTGGTCGGACTGTCACGCCAGGTCGCGCTGAGCCGCGAGTTGGATGTGGTCGCCAATAATATTGCCAACCTGAACACCTCCGGCTTCAAGGCTGACGGGGCGGTGTTCGAGGAATACCTCGGGCCGACCGCGCGCGCCGGCAATGCCGGGCGGCCGGCAAGCCGCGTGAGTTTCGTGCGCGACCGCGCCACCTGGACCGATCAGAGCCAGGGCCCGATCGAGCGCACCGGCAACCCGCTCGATATCGCCATCGACGGCAAAGGCTTTCTCGCGGTGCAGACGCCGCGCGGCGAACGCTACACGCGCAACGGCGCGCTTCAGGTCAATGCCAGCGGCGAACTGGTGACGGCCGAAGGCTTTCAGGTGCTCGGCGCTTCCGGCCCGATCACGCTGCAGCCCAAGGACCGCGACGTCACCATCAGCCCCGACGGCACCATCAGCGTGCGCGTCGGCAACACCGCCAGCACCGAATCGCAGCGCGGCAAACTGCGCATGGTCACCTTCGACAAGCCGGGCCTGCTGCAAAAGGAAGGCGCCGGCACATTCAAGGCACCGGCGAACATCACGGAGGAGCCCGACAAGACCACGCGCATCGTTCAGGGCGCGGTCGAGAAATCCAACGTGCGCTCCGTCCTCGAGATGACGCGCATGATCGAAGTCACCCGCAGCTACACGCAGGTCGCCACGCTGTTGCAGCAGCAGTCCGACATGCGGCGATCGGCGATCGAGAAGCTCGCCGATTCCCTGAATTGAACGCCGCCGTAGGAGAATAACCGATGCGAGCATTGCACACCGCGGCGACCGGGATGATGGCCCAGGAACTCAACGTTCAGGTCATCTCCAACAACATCGCCAACATGCGGACTACCGGCTACAAGCGCCAGCGCGCCGAATTCCAGGATCTGCTGTACGAGCACGTCAACCGCGTCGGCACGCAGACCTCCTCGCAGGGCAACATCCTGCCGGCCGGCATCGAGCTCGGCTCCGGCGTCAAGACCGTCGGTACGCCACGCCTGATGAAGCAGGGCGAACTGACGCAAACCAGCAAGGACTACGACATCGCCATCCGCGGCGAAGGCTTCTTCAAGATCACGCTGCCCGACGGCCGCACCTCTTATACCCGCGACGGCTCGTTCGAGCTCGACGCGCAGGGACGCCTGGTGACGGCGCAGGGCAATGTCGTGCAGCCCGGCATCACCATTCCGCAGAACGCCACCTCGATATCGATCAACAGCCAGGGCCAGGTGTCGGTCACGCTGCCGGGCTCGACAACGTCGAACCAGGTCGGCCAGATCGAGCTCGCGCACTTCATCAACAAGGCCGGCCTCCAGAGCATGGGCGACAACATGTATCTGGAGACGCCCGCCTCCGGCGCGCCGCAGAACGGCACGCCCAGCAACGACGGCTTAGGCAACCTGCAACAGGGCTATCTCGAGCAGGCCAACGTCGAAGCGGTCAGCGAGATCTCCGACCTGATCGCCGCCCAGCGCGCCTACGAGATGAACGCCAAAGTGATCACCGCCGCCGACCAGATGCTGTCGGCGACCTCCAACCTGATGCGCTGAGGCACCGTCATGATCCGCATGTCTTTCGCCGCTCTTGCCACCCTGCTCTCGATTGGCGCTGCCGCCGCGCAGACGCTCGACTCGCTCGAGCCGCGGCGTCCGGTGCTCAAGTCCGAGGCCACCGTCACCGGCCCGGTCGTGCGCGTCGGCGACCTGGTGGAAAACGCCGGCATCATCGCCAAGGTGCCGATCTTCCGCGCGCCCGATCTCGGCTTCACCGGCACGGTGCCGGCCGAGGCCGTGGTCGCAGCGGTGCGGACCCACGCCTTGATCGGTCTCGACACCGGCGGCGTCACCGAGGTGACCGTGACGCGCGCCGCGCGCGCCATCCCCGCCAAGGAAATCGAGGACATCGTCGTCCGCGCTCTGTCGGTGCAATACAATCTCGGCAAGCCGAGCGACATCACAATCGTGTTCGAGCGCGACATGCAGGCGATGTATGTCGACCCGTCGGCGATCGGCTCGCCGCACGTCGCGCGCATCAACTACGAAGCCCGCAACGCCCGCTTCGATGCGACGCTCGATATCCCGACCGGCGCTGGCAGCCGCGGCACGCTGCGCATCACCGGCCGGGCGCAGGCGACCGTGGAAGTCGTCACCGTCGCGCGTGTGCTCGAGCGCGGCGCCATCCTGAAGGAATCCGATGTGGTGCTGGAGCGCCGGCCGCGCGCGGAAGTCGGCCGCGACGCGATCACCGAGCGCAACCAGGCGGTCGGCCTTGCCGCGCGCAACGCTTTGCAGCCTGGCCGCGCCGTGCGCAGCGCTGAACTGATGAAGCCCGACATGGTCCAGCGCAACGAGACCGTGACGTTGATCTACGAAGTGCCCGGCATCGTCCTGACGGTGCGCGGCAAGGCCGCCGAAGGCGGCGCCGAAGGCGACGTGATCTCGGTGCTCAACGAGCAATCCAAGCGCACCGTGCAGGGCACGATCGTCGGGCCCGGCCAGGTCGTGATCAGCACTGCCGCCTCGCGTCTCGCTGCCGCCAACTTCGCGGCGGCTTCATCCGCCGACAACTCGACCAAGCCCTGACCCCGTTTTTTGTGAAAGTGGCAACGATGCAAGTTCTTCCCGTTCTGCGTTTGATGTTACTCGCGTCCGCCGCCGGCTCGCTGCTGAGCGGATGCGCGGCGATCGACCGGCTGAAGGCCATCGGGGCACCGCCGCCGCTGGCGTCGATCGACAACCCGACGGCAAGGCCGGGCTACAAGCCGGTGCAGATGCCGATGCCGGCGGCGCAGCCGGCCTCGTACAATCCGAATTCGCTGTGGCGGAACGGCTCGCGCGCCTTCTTCAAGGATCAGCGGGCACACCAGATCGGCGACATCCTGACGGTGAAGGTGAACATCACCGACAAGGCCATCATCGACAACCAGACGAAGCGCAGCCGATCCAACACTGAGGATTCCGGCGTCACCGATTTCATCGGCAGCAAGACCATCGTTACTCCGGCGACCGCGATCCTGCCCGGCCGCATCCTCACCGCCGATTCGACGTCGTCGAGCGACGGCAAGGGCTCGGTCAACCGCCAGGAGGCGTTGCTGACCAACGTCGCCGGCGTGGTGACGCAGTTGCTGCCGAACGGCAACATGGTGATCGAGGGCCGCCAGGAAATCCGGGTCAACTTCGAGATCAGAGAACTGATTGTCGCCGGCATCGTGCGGCCGGAAGACATCGAGAGTGACAACACCATCGACTCCTCAAAGATCGCGCAGGCGCGCATCGCTTACGGCGGCCGCGGTCAGATCACCGACGTGCAGCAGCCGCGCTACGGCCAGCAGGTGCTCGACGTGATCCTGCCGTTCTGACCTTCAGCGTCTCGGCCTCTCCCGGCCGAGGCCCGAGCTCCCGCGCCGTTTTCGTCTCGCGAGCGTGAAACGGCGTCAACGACGCGGCCTCCGGTAGCTCCCCTGCCGGGGGCCGTGTTCGTTTTTGCGGGACTTGTTTGGTTGCGCCCCAAAAACAAATGCCCGGCGTTGGCCGGGCATGGTCGTCGTGTCAGCGCGAGGCTGCGGATAAAGCGAAGGCTCAGTCGTCGCGGTACACCCGCTCGCGGCGCTCGTGCCGCTCCTGCGCTTCCACCGACAGCGTCGCGATCGGGCGGGCTTCCAGCCGGCGCAGCGAGATCGGTTCGCCGGTCTCCTCGCAATAGCCGTAGGTGCCGTCGTCGATGCGGGCGAGCGCCTCGTCGATCTTGGCGATCAGCTTGCGCTGACGGTCGCGGGCGCGCAGTTCGATGGCGCGGTCGGTTTCGGATGAGGCCCGGTCGGCGAGGTCAGGATGGTTCTGATTCTCTTCCTGCAAGTGCTGCAGGGTCTCCTTGGCCTCTTTCAGAATGTCTTCACGCCAGGCGAGCAGCTTCGCGCGAAAATACTCGCGCTGGCGCTCGTTCATGAACGGCTCCTTGTCGGAAGGCCGGTAGCTCTTGGTCTTAGCCAACATCCCACTGAACTCCCTGTGACTTCTTCTTATGCTGTCGTGAAGCCTCTCACCCTCCCTCGTGCGGCAGGCTTATATACGCCTGCCACGCCCCGGACAATATCCGAATACGCCGGTGGCGCCGGTCGAATTATTATGACAATTCAGTGACTTGGCTGGTTCCGGGCGACCCGCTCAGAGGGCCGAAGGCGCTAGCGGATGCCGGCTTTGGCCAATTCCACCGCGACGCGCAGGTCGATTTCGCCCAGCACCGCGTCGAGCCCGGGATCGCCCGATTCGTCGGTCAGACCCTCGGCCGCCACTTTGAGGCGGGCCAGGGTCGACGGATCGACGCTGCCGTCGATCAGGGCGACCTTGAGCCGGTCCAGCACGTCGAGGGCGTTGCGGCCCTTGGCGACCGACCGCTTCTTGCGCTCGGCCGGGTCTTCCACCCCTTGCAGGGCGATCAGGGCATCGACGGTTGAGATCGAGCGCAAAGCGCCGGTGGCGCTGGTGTTGCGGGGCGTTTCCTGCTCGCTGACGGAGAAAGTGCCGGAGGCGCTGCGGCGCGCAGCCGAAGGCGCCGTCGCCAGCGCGGTCCCGTTCGGCCCATAGATCCGCATCGCGTTAGTCCCCAGCCGACCCTCGGTATCGGTCCCCCGTCGTTCCGGCAGCGTGCGGGCTTATGGTTAACCCCAGGTAAAGACCCCGGCAAAAACTGCCGGTCCGGTACGGTTTATGCCGGGTTAAAGGCCGCGGCCGGCGCCAGGCCGAATCCAGAACCCATGAATTTACAAAGGCTTGTCTGGCGCAGCCGCGTTGGCACGGCGCTCGCATAGGAGAAGGCCAGTCATACGTCACATTGGGGAGCAGTGATGACGAAGACATTGCTGGCCGCACTCGCTGCGGTGTTTCTGGCCGTCACTTTGCCTGGTAGCGCCGGGGCGACCTCGCGCATCAAGGACCTCGCCAATATCGAAGGCGTGCGCCAGAACCAGTTGATCGGTTACGGCCTGGTCGTCGGTCTCAACGGCACCGGCGACACCCTCAACAACATCCCCTTCACCAAGCAGTCGCTGCAGGCGATGCTGGAACGCCTGGGCGTCAACGTCCGTGGCCAGACCCTGCGCACCGGCAACGTCGCCGCCGTGATGGTGACCGCCAACCTGCCGGCCTTCGGCACCCAGGGCACCCGCATCGACATCACCGTCTCGGCGCTCGGCGATTCCAAGAGCCTGCAAGGTGGCACTCTGCTGGTCACCCCCCTGCTCGGCGCCGACGGCAACGTCTACGCCGTCGCCCAGGGCTCGGTCGCGATCAGCGGCTTTCAGGCCGAAGGCGAGGCCGCCAAGATCGTGCGCGGCGTGCCGACCGTCGGCCGCATCTCGAACGGCGCGCTGATCGAGCGCGAGATCGAGTTCAACCTGAACCGCCAGAGCCAGCTGCGCATGGCGCTGCGCAATCCCGACTTCACCACCGCCAAGCGCATCGCCGCCGCCATCAACGACTTCATCGGCGTGCCGACGGCGGAGCCGCTCGACCCGTCGACCATCGGCATCACCGTGCCGGCGCAATATCGCGGCAACGTCGTGAAGCTCTTGACCGAAGTCGAGCAGTTGCAGGTCGAGCCGGATCTCTCGGCCAAGATCGTGATCGACGAACGCTCCGGCGTCATCGTCATGGGCCGCGACGTGCGCGTGTCCATGGTCGCGGTGGCGCAGGGCAACCTCACCGTCAGCATCTCCGAGACCCGGCAGGTCAGCCAGCCGACGCCGTTCTCGCGCGGCGGCACCACCCAGGTCGTGCCGCGCACCCGCATCGGCGTGCAGGAAGACGGCAGGAAGCTGGCGGTCGTGAAGGACGGCGTGTCGTTGCAGCAACTCGTCGACGGGCTCAACTCGCTTGGCATCGGACCGCGCGACATGATCGCCATCCTGCAGGCGATCAAGGCTGCCGGCGCGATCCAGGCCGACATCGAGGTGATGTGATGGCTGGTTCCTTCGCCCTCCCCGCACCCGGCCTGAACGCGGCCGATCTCATCACCGCCAAGAATGGCGTGACGCCGCAGTCCGTCGGCAAGGCTTCCGCCGCCAGCCTCGCCAAGGCGAAAACCTCGGCGCAGGATTTCGAATCCGTGTTTCTCAATTCGATGTTCCAGCACATGTTCTCCGGCGTGACCGGCGAGGGCCCGATGGGCGGCAACGGCGCGTCCGGCACGTGGCGCTCGTTCCTTACCGAGCAATACGCCAAAACCGTCACCAAGGCCGGCGGCATCGGCATCGCCGACCAGGTCTACAAAAGCCTGATCGCCCAGCAGGAAGCCCGCCCATGAACGCGCCGTCCGACCGCCCCGCCCCGATCGCCAGCAAGAGCGACGCCGAACGCGCGATCGCCAATCTCAATTCGATCATGGACAGCCTGGTGCAGACCGTGGAGGAAGAGACCGCGCGCGTGCGCGCCGGCCGCCTGCGCGACGCGGTCCAACTGGACGAAGCCAAGGTCGAACTCGCCCGCCGCTATGCGGCGGAGACCGAGCGCATGAGCGCCGCCAAGGACATCGTCGCCCAGTCGCTGCCGGCGCAGCTCGATGCGCTGCGCAAGCGGCACGCGGCCTTCCAGGACCTGTTGAAGACCAACCTGACGGTGCTGGCGACCGCGCATGCGGTGTCGGAAGGCATCATCCGCGGCGTCTCGGGCGAACTCGCCCGCAAGCAGGAGCCGTCCACTTACGGCGCCTCGGGCCGGGCCAATACGCCGGGCCCGAAGGCGAGCCAGCCGCTCGCCATCAGCCGGACGCTCTAGTGGAGCGGATTTGACGTTCGCTAC